>CAZJRX010000171.1:0-2842 GCA_964548145.1 uncultured Pseudomonadales bacterium
CCGTCTGGGAGCAGTTCGACGCGCTGTGCCAAACGCAACCTGCGTGTGAACATCAGCGGCGTTCAAGGAGTCTAGGCGTGTCGTCTCACGTCTCTTGTAACGAACGCTGTCGGTTCGGCGGCACGGGCGGGGACAAGCCCCGCCGCTACGAGCGAAGCCCTTTCGCGAACCGATCCCAGGGGCCGGTAATCGCGAACGTGACGCCGGGGCGCTGGATGTTCGCGAACACCCAGTCGCCCGCCTGGCAGACGCCGGCCCACTCGCCGCCTCGGTAGTCGCCCCGCAAGCCCTTGATCCCGTCGAGCACCATGTTGTTTTCGGCGACGGGCTCGAGCAGTCCCGAGGTCGAGAGCATCAACATTCGGTTTGGGGCCTCGCCGTCCTCACAGACCATGAGGCTGCCGTTGGCTAGCATGACGAGATTGTCCGGCCCACTGAGGATGTCCTCGCCCGGGGACTCGTAGAGAAGCCGAAGCCGATCGCGGGGCGCGTCCAGTTCCCAGACCTGGCCCTGGCCCGCCCTGCCGCCGTTGGTGGACACGAAATACAGATGGCCTTCGTCCCACCAGCATCCCTCGAGTCGATTGAAGCGCATGCCACCCCGTGCATGGCCCTGCCGATAGACGGAACGAGCGGGGTTGGCGATGTCGACCCACGCCGTGCCCAACGTGAGTCCCACCGGCCAACGCCCGGCGAACTTCGGTCGCGTGTCGATGGCGAGCATCTGCAGTCGACCGGGACCCCGGAGACTCGCCGGCCCGGTGTTCGCGTCGCCCTCCGGCACGAACCGGTAGAGGCCGCTCTCGTACTCGTCTTCGGTCAGGTAGACGATTCCCGTGTCGGGGTCAACGGCGGCGGCTTCGTGCTCAAAACGACCGAGTCCAACCAACGGTCGCGGGTCACCGACGCCACCGGCAGGAACCTCGAATGCATAACCATGCTCTCGCTCGAGGCCGTCGGATTCAGGGCCGACAACCGCTTCTTCGCAGGTCAGCCAACTACCCCAGGGCGTCGGTCCGCCGGCGCAGTTCTTGTAGGTTCCGGCCAACGAGACCCGCGACTCGAGCCACTCGCCCTTGTCGAGATCGAAACTGAGCGTCGTCGTGCCGCCACCGCAGCGCGGGTCGTAGACCGACACGTCGCCGATCACCGGACCCGAGGTGATTTCGTGGTTGCGGACCAGGTGGACCGTACCATCTTCGCGGATGAACGCCCCCATACCGTCGTGTGCCGGCGGCACGCGATTGCCGTCCGCCATCGCCTCCCCGGTCCAGCCGTGGGAGATGTAGCTGAAATCCGGCGGCAGTTTGAGCAGGGGTTCGCCGGTTGTACCGTCTGCAACCGGCCGCAACGCCGCGTCCGAGGTGCGCGCCAGCGGGTACCGGGCAAACGTCGCCACGGCACTCGCGGTCGCGGTGTAGGCGAGGAATTCACGTCGGTTCGCCATCGCCCGATCATCCTATCAAGAACACAAGGACCGGAGGATCGAGCGCGTTGAGGTCGTCTGATTGTCGGGTGTGCGATTCGATGCGGAATGCGGGCTAAACTGCCCCTTCGCGACCGTGAGAGGAAACGCGTTGAAGGTCGTCCAGGTTCTGCCGGCCCTGGAGAGCGGCGGTGTGGAACGGGGAACGTTGGAGATCGCCCGGGCGCTGGTCGATGCCGGGCACGAGTCCATCGTGGTCTCCCGGGGCGGTCGCCTCGTCCCCCAATTGGCGGCAGAGGGGAGCCGTCACGTCGCCTGGGACATCGGCCGCAAGCACCCGGCGACGCTCCTGCTGGTTCCGCGGTTCAGGCGTTGGCTGGCCGCCGAACAACCGGCGATCCTGCACGCCCGGTCGCGGCTGCCCGCCTGGGTGTGCTGGCTGGCGTGGCGGAGAATGCCCGGCGGCCAGCGACCGCGTTTGGTAACGACCGTGCACGGGCTTTACTCGGTGGGCGCCTACAGCGCGATCATGACCCGGGGCGAACGGGTCATCGTCGTCTCCGACACCGCCAAACGGTATGTCCAGGACAACTATCCCCGCACCGACGCCACCAGGCTGGTGCGAATCTACCGGGGCGTCGACCGGCAACGGTTCCACGGCGGCTACCGGCCGAGCGCGGATTGGCTGGCCGAGTGGCGGGCGGCGTTCCCGGAGACCGAAGGCAAGGCCCTCGTCGTCCTCCCCGGCCGGATGACCCGACTGAAGGGCCACATCGACTTCATCGACGCCATCGAACGACTGCGCGAAAGCCATCCCGACGCGATGGGGCTCGTGGTCGGCGGTGACGATCCCCGTCATCCGGCCTACGCCGATGACGTCAAACAACGCGGTGCCGGCCTCTTGTTCACCGGGCATCGAACCGATCTGCGCGAGATCATGGCGATTGCATCCGCCGTGGTCTCGCTATCCCAAAAGCCGGAGTCGTTCGGCCGCACGGTCCTCGGGGGCGTTGGCGAAATCCTCTCCCACGTCTACCCGGCCGGCCGCACACCGGCTGGCGATGTCGACGCGGTGGTCGAAAGGTTGGCCGCCGTAATCGATGACCCGGAAGCTGCCCGGAGTGCCATCCGCGACCACGACTTCGACGTGGATCGGATGTGCGCAGGGACGCTCGCCGTCTACCACGAAGTGGCCCGTGACGAATCGCCGCCGGGCCAACTCGCAAGGGTCTACCGTTGACCGAAGCGTTCGTCGCCCTAGTCGCTGGCGTGCTGCTTGTCGGCGCACTGTTCTCGCTGCGCTACGCGTGGTGGCGGGGGCCCGTGGACTACCGCCGGCCGCGCATCCTCATGTACCACATGATCAGGGAACCCGTTCGGGGCGGACGTTTCAACAAGCTGCGGGTGGCGCCCGCC
>CAZJRX010000171.1:2852-7471 GCA_964548145.1 uncultured Pseudomonadales bacterium
CGAGAGGCAACTCAGGTGGCTCGTCGACAACGGCTGGCGGTTCGCCTTCCTGTCCGAACTCGACGAGATCGACGAGCCCAAGACCGTGGTACTGACCTTCGACGACGGCTACCGGGACAACTACGCGGCGGCGCATCCGCTCATCCGGAAGTACGGCTCAAAGGCGACGCTGTTTCTAGTCGTCGACCGCTTCGACCGCGACTGGTCCACCATCAAGAAGTCACATCACGACTCCGGTGAACTGATGCGCGAACCGAAGCTCACCGACGCCCACGTGCGCGCGATGCTCCAATCCGGGGCTTGGGAACTCGGTGGCCACACCCTGACCCATGCCTTGTTGCCTAACCTCGGTGACGACGAAAAACGCCACGAGATCACCGGCGGCAAGAATGAACTCGAGACAACCTTCGGGACCGGGGTTTCGAGCTTCGCCTATCCGTTCGGCATATTCGGCGAGGACGACGAGGCACTCGCGGCCGAAGCCGGCTACGCGTTCGCGGTAACCACCGACGCCGGCATCAGCGCCGATCGACGCGCCGACGCACTGCGGCTCAAGCGTGTCAAGATCAGCGGCAAGGAAGGCGCGCTGGGGGTTTCAATCCGCCTGCGCACGGGAAAGCGCGGTCTCCTGGACTGACGATGCGAATCTGCCAAACCATGGCCGGCGACGAAGAAGGAGGTCTCGAAACCCACTTCGTCGATCTCGCCAACGGTTTGGCCGATTCCGGCGACGACGTCGCGGTAATAGCCCACGAGCGCTACCGCGACCGCTTCGGCCCGGACGTCGAATATCACCCGCTGGATCTAACCCGCAGCCGCCGCAACCCGCTACTGCGCCGCACATTGCGCAGGTTGATGGCCAGGGTCGAACCGGATGTTGTTCACGCGCATGCGGGCAAGGCCGCCGCACTGGTGGCCGCGGTCAATCCACCCGCCCGCACCGTGGGTACAATCCACGGTCGCAAGAAGGACCTTTCCGCATACCGGGGCTTCGATGCCGTGATCGGGGTTAGCCAAGGCGTGCTCTCGGCACTCGATCACCCGGCCAAGTCCGTCGTCTACAACGGCGTCCATCCCGGACCGAAAGCCGTGACCGGTACCGATCTCCGGCGTCAGTTCGGCATCGACACCGAACGGCCGGTCGCCCTGGCGGTCGGACGCCTGGTCCCGGTGAAACGCTACGACCGCCTGATTAAACTCTGGGACGCCAGACTCGGCCACCTGCTAATCGCCGGCGACGGGCCTGAGCGACACCGGCTCGAGACGCTGGCCAAGGGCAAACCGGTCACCCTCACCGGCCACCGGTCGGACGTCCGGTCCTTGATGGGCGGAGCGGATCTCATGGTGTTCGCGTCGGAACGGGAGGGCTTGAGCTATGCGCTCGCGGAAGCGCTGGTGGCGCGACTGCCGGTGGTCTCGACCCCGGTTCCGGGCGCCGAGGAACTGCTGCCCTCGAACCACCTGGCCGACATCGACGCCCTTAGGCAAGTCATCACAGACAATCTCGCCGACCCCCTTGGCGCCCGGGACCGAATGCGGGATCTCTTCGACTGGGCCGCCGAGACGCTCACCGTGGATCGCATGGTGCGCTCGACCCGCCTCGTCTACGAATCCGGGCAACCGTAACGGGTTCGTGTGTGCTCAGCCTAGGCGACCTCGAACCTTTCGCCATCGGCGGTACCCGACGCTGCTACGTGCACCCCGACGACGAGACCCTGTGCGTCAAGGTCCTGCGGCCCGATCGGACGCCGAGTGCGCGCCGGGCCGTGGTCACGGGTTGGCGACGCTTCAAACGCCTCGGGAGCTTCGACGATCAGCGCAAGGAACTCAAAGCCTACGGGCACCTCAGGCGCCGCGGCCAACTCGACTGGAGCCACGTGCCCCGCTTCTACGGCACGGTGGACACGGATCAGGGGATCGGCATCGTCACAGCGTTGTTCCGCGACTGGAATGGCGGCTACCCGAAGAATCTGGAGGAGCTTCTGCCAACCGGAATGACCGGTGCCCTGGAGGTCGCGATCAGCGAGTTCAAGGATTGGCTGCGCCGCGAGCTGTTCCTTACCCGCGACCTTCTACCGCACAACATCATCGCCGTTGCCGACACACCGGAACGTTACCGCCTGGTGATTGTCGACGGGATCGGCAATAGCGAGTTCGTACCGTTGTCCCATTGGTTCAAGGGCTGCGCCCGTTTGAAGGTCGAACGCAAGATCCGCAAGTTCGACTACCGCACGCGCATCCTTCTGCCAACCGGGTCGGCCTGCGACGGCAGATCCGATGCGGCTGTTTGAACAAGCGGAGGCCAAGATCCGCCGCTTGCGCCGGCTCGCGTCGCCGATGATCTGGTTCGGCAACACCGTGCGTTGCCCCCTCTGCGAACGGTCTTTTCGGGGTTTCCGCTCCGCGGGCAGGCGACGGTCGCGGCGCGCGAATGCCGTCTGCCCGTTCTGCGGTGCCCGCGAGCGTGATCGACTGACGCATCTCTTCCTGACGAGCCCCGAGGGTCCTGCCCCGGGATCGCCGATCCTTCACATCGCGCCGGAGGCGTGCATCGCCCCACGGCTGCGACGGTTGGCGGACGGCAACTACGTGACCGCCGACCTCGTCAGAACGGATGTCGACGAGCGCTTCGACATCATGGCGATACCCCATGCCGACGCGACGTTCCACGGCGTCTACTGCAGCCACGTGCTTCAGGACGTACCCGACGACATCGCGGCCATGTCGGAGTTGTACCGGATCATCAAGCCGGGAGGCTGGGCCATCCTCAACATTCCCGTGACCGCGGCCATCACCGTCGACCATCGCGACACGCCCGGACACGTCCGACGTCCGGGCGATCACCGTCCCGATGAGCATCTGAGAACCTACGGCAAGGACTTTGTCCAACGCATCGCCGCAGCAGGTTTCGAGGCGCTCGAGGTTGGCCCGGACGACTTGGCGCCCGCGCACGAGCGAGTCCGGTTCGGCATCGACACCCCTGCCGCCGGTTCCGTCTACCTCGGCGTCAAGTCCCCATGAGCCGCACGTTCGCCGGTACCGTGCGCCACGTACTATACCGGTGCATACCCAGCAGCGCCGTGCTCTTCGCGGCAACGGCGGCGGCCCAGGAAACACACTACGACGCCCAAGTAGCTTGGTTTCACGCGGGCGTCATCGAGATGGCCCTACAGCAAAACCAAGATCGTTACGAACTTTCCGGACTGGTCACCACGTCCGGTGCGATGAACCGGCTATTCAAGTGGCGAGGCCAGTTCGCCGCCACCGGTCGATTCGTCGACGGCATGCCCCGCACCAACGCCTACTTGCTGCTGGAGGACGACGGCGAGACGCGTGAAGTGCTTCTGGCGTTCGGCGACAAAACCACCATCCACGCCACCGATCACGAATCCGAGGAACTCCCCGTCCCGCCGGGTTCCGACCTGATGTCGGTGATGTTCCTGGCACCCCACTGCCTCGACACAACGACGGTGCATGACGGCGAGGACGCCTACACCATCGTGCCCGAACGAAGGTCAGAGCAGACCTTGCGGCAACGGTCCCGCTACTACTCGGGTCCCACGGTGCGTTGCGACTACCGCTTTCGCTACGTCGACGGCAGTACCCGGCGCGTCTCGGTGTGGATGGCCGAAAGCCGAGGCCTGCGGTTTCCGGTACGGGTTCAGATCCGCGTGCCGCTGCTTCCGGATGGCATCCTGCGATTGCGAATCGACGGGACACCCCGATAGCGATGGGCGTAGGGAACGCTCGGGTGTCGCCGCTACAAGCGCCATCTCGCGCCGCGTAAACTGCGCGTCCTGCCAACCGCATCGGATTCCGACTTGTCCATCAAGCTGGGCGTTCTCGACCAATCCCCCATTGCCCGGGGCGAAGACGCCGCGAACGCGATCCGGAACACGATGGCGCTGGCGAAGCGCTGCGACGAGCTCGGCTACCACCGCTACTGGGTGGCCGAACACCATGCCTCCGACTCGCTGGCGAGTTCGTCGCCGGAGATCCTCATCACCCGGCTGGCGGCGGAGACCGAGCGCATACGGGTGGGATCCGGCGGCGTCATGCTGTCGCACTATTCGCCGTACAAGGTGGCCGAGAACTTCCGCATGCTGGAGGTTCTCTACCCCGGCCGGATCGACCTGGGCGTCGGCCGGGCACCCGGAAGCGACGGACTCACCGCAGCGGCACTGGCCTACGGCAATCCGCTCGGCATCGAATACTACCCGGCCAAGGTCAAGGATCTCGTCGCCTTCGTCTCTGGGCGCACGCCCATCACCGAGGCCTTTCGCGACCTCAAGGCGACGCCCAGGTCGGCAACGGCACCCCAAATGTGGATGCTCGGCTCGAGCTACGACTCCGCCGCCTATGCCGCACGTTTCGGTCTCGCCTACTCCCACGCCCACTTCATCGCCCCGCAACTGGCCATCGAGGCGATGCAGCAGTATCGGGAACGATTCGCCCCCGAGCACCTAACCAAGCCCTACGCCTCCATCGGCGTCTTCGCCATCGCGGTGGAGGACGCCGAACGCGCCGATTTGTTCCGGCGCATGCGGGAGATCCAGCGGCTGCGGCGCGACCGCGGCCAGCGCGGGCCAGCGCCCACCCTGGAGGAAGCCGCCGACTGG
>CAZJRX010000171.1:7515-7786 GCA_964548145.1 uncultured Pseudomonadales bacterium
CAGATCATCGGCACCGCAGACGAGGTGAAGGCCGACATCGAGGACCTGATGGCCCGGTCCGGCGCCGACGAGGCCGTGCTGCTCACGATCACACCATCCTTCGAGGACAGGGTGAGATCCTACGAACTGATCGCCGACGTCTTCGCCGTGGGGCGAAAACCCGCCGCGCCACCGTCGCCACCAACCATGCAGAAATGACTGCCAGCAGTGGGCGGATCTGATGGTTGCCGAGATTGCCGTAGGTTGAGCGATTACAGGCTGCGCTGGCCGC
>CAZJRX010000172.1:0-7737 GCA_964548145.1 uncultured Pseudomonadales bacterium
CCTGGCGGCCTGGGTTCTGTCGAACAAGCCGCCGCCGGACTCCAGGGTGCCGACGATTCGCGACGGCACGCTGGTCAAGCGCGGCCGGGTGCTCGCCAAGTTCGCGCGGGATGGCCTGGCGGTTCTGGATCCACAACGCCTTGGTGGTCTTGCGACCCTCGATCTCGGCGATGGGGCGGACGAGGGAATCTGCACGTTTCCGGCCATCGAGGGTCGGCGCTATGCACGCCTGGTGGCGGATGTCGATGAGTCCCTGAACGAAATCGCGGGGATTCGCCTGCCGGAAGTGGCACTTCCCCTTGGCTGTCATACCGGCTGGAATCCGCGACACCCGGACCACGGGGCACCGGAACTGCCTGCCGTTTTCGTGGGCTTCAGCCGCTTCAAGGGGGCGCTGCCATCGAAGGACGAGATCGAGCGCCGGGCGCGGGAGTGGGCGCAGACACTGGTTGCCGACGGCTTCGTTGTGGCCGAGGACTGCGAGCACGTCGTCGCGCGCTGCCTGGCCGTCCTGAACGCGGTCACAGCGTCCGGCGGTGACGTCTGATGGCCCGGTCAACCGAGACGCAACTCAGCGTGATCGTTCCGGTATTGAACGATGCCACCGGACTGCAGCGCCTCATGGACGATCTGCGGCAGACGCCGTTCGAGGTTGTGGTGGTTGACGGTGGTAGCGACGACGACAGCGTTGCCGTTGCCGCCAGTGCCGACGTGGCTATTTCGGCACCCCGGGGTCGGGGCACGCAGATGAATGCCGGCGTTGCCGTAGCCAAGGGCGATTGGCTTTGGTTCGTGCATGCGGACACCCGGTTGCCGAACGGTGCGGTGGCGGCATTGGGTGAGCAATTGACGCAACCGGGATGGGGTTTCTTCGCTGTGAGACTCGACGGTAGATCCGGCGCCTATCGCATCATCGAGAGGGCGATGACCCTGCGCTCGGCCATCACCGGGATCGCCACCGGCGACCAGGGGATCTTCGTACACCGCGAGATCCTAGCCGCCGCCGGCGGTGTACCAAGGCAGTCGCTCCTGGAGGATGTCGAGCTATGCCGGCGGCTGCGCCGCGTGGCCAGGTACCGGCGCGTAACGGCGCGGTTGGTGGTGTCCACACGTCGTTGGGAGCGCGACGGGCTGATGCGGACCGTCCTGCTCATGTGGTGGCTGCGGCTGCGGTACTTCCTCGGTGGCGATCCCGCGCGATTGGCATGCCGGTACTACCGGGGGCCGCGATGACGTCGGCACGGGTGGCGATCTTTGCGCGGGTTCCCATCCATGGCCGGGTCAAGACCCGTCTGGCGGCCACGGTGGGTGCCGGCAGGGCACTTGAGGTCTACGAGTCCCTGCTGGCGACGACCTTGTGCAAGCTCGCCCCAGGCAGAGGCAGGTTCGAGCCCGAGGTCTGGCTCGACGGTGACCTCGGTTCGTTCACCCGCTGGCAACGCCAGAACGTGCCCGGCGGGGCCGGCCTCGGTTTCGCGCTGGCGCGGCAACAGGGGAATGATCTCGGTCAACGGATGGCACACGCGTTCCTCGACGGTGTCGTCGTCGTCGTGGGGACGGATATTCCGGGGATGAGTGCCGGCTACGTGGAACAGGCGCTGGCGGCGCTGACAAGGACGGACGTGGTGATCGGGCCCACCGAGGACGGCGGCTATTGCCTCATTGCGATGAACACACCCCGGCCCGAGCTATTCGAGGGGATACCGTGGAGCACGCCGGATGTATTGACCGCCACGATTCAAGCGGCGGGCACCGCGCGAGTGGAACTTCTAGCCCCGATGTGGGACGTGGACGACGTTGACGATCTCGTGCGATGGCGGGGTGGCGCAGCCGGCGGGACCAGCACGGATGTGTAGGATCGACGCGCTCGGCTGACCCCAAGGAACGTCTACGTGCCGACCGGGCACGACGCCCCGACGACGTTGGCTGGGGTTGTTGCGGTGCGGAATGCTATGTCGCGCGGATCGCGGTTCGCCGTTTGCGCGAGATGACGATGTTCTTGCTACGTCCCATCTTGTCCTGGCCGCTGACCCCCATCGGGATCACCTCGATTTTCTTGCCCGAGGCGAGGAACGCCTGGAGGTCTTTTTCGATGGTTTTTCGCATTTCAAGATTGTTCTGGTTCAACTTCTGAGCGCGGCTCAAAACGTCCTCCTCAAGCAAAATGTGCCGCGTCGAGCCCTAGGCGCGTCGTTCGGCGATTACCGAACCGAGGTCACTGCGCGTAAGGCTGTGCCAAACCCGGTTCCTTCCCCAAGTCGCACGACTATAGCACTGCTTGTGCATGATTTCACGCTGGAATTGCGATCCTTGGGTATAACGACCCCATCTGGGTCGTGGGGCGGACGCTACAGCGCCCATCAAGCGGGCTAGTCGTACCCGTCGGCGATGGCCCTGATCTTGCCGACCATCGCGCGAAGACCGTTTCCCCGGGTCGGACTCAGGTGGCCTATGAGGTCGAGGCCTTCGAACAGTGCTTCGATGTCGAATTCGAGTATTTCGCGGGGCCGGCGGCTATCGTAGGCGGCAAGTACGATCGCGATCAGGCCGCGGACGATATGGGCATCACTGTCGATCGCGAGATGCAGGCGTTCGCCGTCGAAATACGGGACCAGCCAGACCTGGCTTTGACAACCGCGAACCAGGTTCGACTCGACCTTGTCGGTATCGGCCAGTCGCGGAAGGTCCTTACCCATCTCTATGAGGTAGGCATACTTGTCCTGCCACGCGTCGAAGAAGTCGAAGGTCGACCGTATGTCGTCCAGCGAAAGGGGCGATGCGGCGGCCATTCAGAAGAGACCGAGTTCGAGCTGCGCCTCGTCGCTCATCATCTCCCGGCTCCAGGGCGGGTCGAATACCAGTTCGACTTTCACCGAGCCGACGAAAGGGACTTTGCCGACGCGACGTTCGACATCCGATACGAGGACGGGGCCCATGCCGCAGCCCGGCGAGGTCAGTGTCATGGCGATGTTGACCGCGTCGTCCTCGACCTTGCAGTCGTAGATCAGCCCCAGGTCAACGATGTTCACCGGGATCTCGGGATCATGGACCGTGCGCAGCGCCTGCCAGACTTGGTTGTCGGAAACGGCGCCGTCGGCGGGGGGCGGCAGGTCGAGCACTTCGGGGTCCAAGCCCAGGGCGTCGGCGTCCTCGGGTTCTACCCGTGCCATGTTGCCGTTGTAGACGATGGTGGAAGCGCCGCCCAGCGTTTGCGTCAAGGTCACGAACGCACCTTCGGGTACGGACAGCGGCTCTCCCGTCGGTACCAGGCGCGCGTCCACCGTGCGCGCAACGGGGACGAGCCGGCGTTCCATCAGGGATCCTGGGGGTCCGCCACCGAGAAGCTCTCCCCGCAGCCGCATTCCGCCGCGGCGTTCGGGTTCTTGAAGACCAGTGCCGAGTTCAACCCTTCGGTCACGTAGTCGATGGTGGTGCCCTGGACCAGGTCCCAATCCCCCTCTGCCACGACGACGGTGACATCATCGAATTCGAAGGAACGGCCATCGACACCGTCGCCCGTCAGGTAGGACAGTTCGTACATGTAGCCATTGCAGCCACTCTCCGTAATGCCGAGCCGCAACGCATCGGCCCCCTCCCGGAGCAACTGCTTGCGGATATGCATCCTAGCCGCCGCCGTCACGGTGATCGTCGACAGTTCCGCCGGATCGAAAAGTTCTGCAGTCATTCGTGCCTCCAAGCGCGACGCGGCGCGGGTCAGAGAATTGACCTTGCGGTGCGGACGGCCTCGCATAGCTTGTCCACGTCTTGCGCCGAATTATACAAGCCGAAGGATGCCCGCACGGTGCCGGGAATCCCCAGGGCATCCATCAGCGGCATGGCGCAGTGGTGGCCGGTTCGCACCGCGACGCCCTGCTGGTCGAGCAATGTCCCAACATCGTGCGGATGCGCGTCGTCGAGGAGGAACGACACCACGGGACCCTTGGCCCGGGCGCTGCCGACGATGCGCAGACCCTCTACCTGGTTAAGCGAGGCGGTGGCGTAGTCGAGGAGCGATGCTTCGTGCGCTACGACCGCGGCCCCGTCGAGTTGATCGAGGTACGCCACGGCGGCGGCAAGGGCGACGGCGCCACTGATATCCGGCGTCCCGGCCTCGAACTTGAAGGGAAGGGCAGCGTAGGTGGTGTCCTCGATCCGCACCCGTTCGATCATTTCGCCACCCGACTGCCATGGCGGCATTTCGTCGAGGAGTTCCTGCCGGCCGTACAGCACGCCGATTCCGGTGGGCCCATACATCTTGTGTCCCGAGAAGGCGTAGAAGTCGCAGCCGAGGCCCTGCACGTCGACATCGAAGTGGGCAATCGCCTGGGCGCCATCGACAACCACGACGGCGCCGGCCTCCTTTGCCCGGGGGATGATGGAACCGAGATCGTTGATGGTCCCGAGTGCGTTGGACACGTGGCCGATGGCGACGATGCGTGGTTTCTCGGCGAGCTTGGCATCGAGGTCGTCGGCATCGAGTTCTCCGGACGGCAGTACGTCAACCGCCGTCAACACCCCTCCCGTGTGCTGGCAAAGCCGTTGCCAGGGCACGATGTTGGAGTGGTGTTCCATCCGAGTGACCAGGACGTGATCTCCCGGGCCGACGCAGAGCGGACCGTAGGACGCCGCCACCAGGTTGATCGATTCGGTGGTGCCGCGGGTCCAGATCACTTCCTTCGACGAACGCGCGCGGATGTGGCGGGCGATCGCCTCCCGGGCTGCCTCGAACGCGGTTGTGGCCTCGTCGGACAACCGGTGCGCCCCGCGGTGCACGTTGGCATTGGTGTGGCCATAGTAATGCGATAGCGCGGCGAGAACCGCGACGGGTTTCTGCGTGGTGGCGGCATTGTCGAGGTAGACCAACTCGGGGTGGTTGGCCAGGAGCGGAAAGTCGCTGCGCCAGGACGGGGAGGTCATTGAATGAGGCCGAGGGACTGCGCGGTGTCGATATCGTCGATGGCTTCCCGCAGAAAACCACGCACGAACAAGGAGCGTGCGGTGTGCTCGTCGATTCCCCGTGACCGGAAGTAGTGGACGGCGTCGTCGTCGATGGCCCCAACGGTGGCACCGTGACTGCACTTGACGTCGTTCGCGTAGATTTCGAGTTCCGGCTTCGCGTAGACCTCGGCGGTGTCGCTGGTAAGGAGGTTCTTGGTGCTGAGCGACGCGTCGCTGTGCTGGGCGCCCGGGGCGATCTCGATCCGGCCGTTGAGCACGGCACGTGAGCGGCCGCCGGCAACGCCCCGGTAGGTCTGCCGGCTCGTCCCACCGGGCGCGATGTGGTGAACCGCCACCTGGTTGTCGAGGTGCCGTGATTCGTCTAATCGCCACGCGGCGCGGAGCGTGACGCTGGCATCCTCGCCGGCGAGCGTGGCGATGACATCGTTGCGGCGCAGTTCGCCGCCCAGCGAGAGTTGAGAGAGTTCGTAGCGCGCGCCCCGCTCGGCGCGGGCGGCAACCAGGCTGCACTCGCGGCCTGTCGACGCCCCTTGCAGACGCCGGTGCGACAGCCGCCCGCCCTGTTGGACAACGACTTCGACGAGGCGGTGCGTGTAAGTCGAGGAGTCTTCGACGAGTTCTGCGCAGCCACCGGGTTCGACGACCACGAGTACCCGTTGGTACGCGGCGGGAAGTTCGACGATGCGCACCGGATCGCGGACCACGTGGTTGGCGGGGATTCGAACGGCAACGCCAGCGCCGAGCAACAGGGCATTGAGGGCCGCGATCGGGTGCGCATCGAGCCGGAATGCCGGTTCGCCCCGCAAGTCAAGAAGCTCTGCCGCCCGGGACTCTTCGAAATCCACCACCTCGATTCCAGCGGGGTAGTCGATGCGCCGTCGCTCGGCAGTTTCCTGCGGGCCGGCGAGAACAGTTTCGTACCAGCGGGCGATGTTCGTGTGTCGCCAACTCTCTGCACGGGGTTGGGGCAGGGCGTGCCGGGCGATCAGTTCCACATGGGGCGCGCGGTCCAGCCACGGCGCATAGGCCGTGGCACCGTTTTCGAGCAGCCTGTCGGCGAGGCGCTTCGCGTCAGTCGCCAAGCCAGCCATAGCCGCGTTCTTCGAGTTCAAGGGCGAGCGTTCGGTCTCCCGAGTGGACGATGCGACCGTTGGCGAGGACATGCACATGGTCGGGTACCACGTAGTTCAGGAGCCGTTGGTAGTGCGTCACCAGTACTACCGCATTGCCGTCGCCCCGATAGGCGTTGATGCCGTCGGCCACGACCTGCAGGGCATCGATGTCGAGACCCGAGTCGGTCTCGTCCAGCACAGCCAGACGCGGTTGTAGAACCAGCAACTGCAGGATCTCGTTGCGCTTCTTTTCGCCGCCCGAAAAACCGTCGTTGACACCGCGCTTGAGGAAATCCGGGTTGAGGTCGAGCCGCGCCGCCGCTTCTCGAGCACGTTTCACGAAATCAACTGCCGACGGGGGTGCCTCACCGCGACTGACTGCATGGGCGTCGACTGCCGCCTTCAGAAACTCCATGTTGCTGACGCCTGGTATCTCGATCGGATACTGTAAGGCCAGGAACAGTCCGCAAAGCGAGCGTTCCTCGGGGGGGAGGGCGGCGAAAACCCTCCCGTCGATGGTCAAGGCCCCGCGTCTGACGTCGTATCCGTCTCGTCCCGCGAGCACGTTGGCAAGGGTGCTCTTGCCGGAGCCGTTCGGCCCCATCACGGCGTGGACTTCCCCCGCCTCGACCCGGAGGTCGACGCCGGCGAGGATCGCCTTGCCATCCACCTCGACGTGCAGGTTCTCGACCCGAAGCAGACTCATCCGACCGTTCCCTCGAGGCTCACCTCGAGCAACTTGGCCGCTTCAACGGCAAATTCCATCGGCAGCGTCCTGAACACGTCGCGGCAGAATCCGTTGACGATCATCGCGACCGCCTTTTCCGGATCGATGCCGCGCTGCTGGCAGAGGAACAATTGCTCGTCGCTGACCTTGGAGGTGGTTGCTTCGTGTTCGATGACGCCGGCGGGGAGCTTGGACTCGATGTACGGAAACGTATGCGCGCCGCAGGCATCGCCGATGAGCAGCGAATCACACTGGGTATGGTTGCGGGCGCCCTTGGCACCCGGGTTCATTCGGACGCGGCCGCGATAGCAGTTCTGGCTATGGCCGGCGCTGATTCCCTTGGCGACGATCGTGCTCTTGGTGCGTGGACCGATATGCGTCATCTTGGTGCCGGTATCGGCTTGCTGGAAGTTCCGGGTCAGCGCCACGGAATAGAACTCACCGACCGAATCCGCGCCGCGCAGCAGCACGCTCGGGTATTTCCAGGTGATTGCCGACCCGGTTTCCACCTGGGTCCAACTGATCTTCGAGCGGTCGCCCAAGCATGCGCCTCGCTTGGTAACGAAGTTGTAGATGCCGCCGTTGCCGTTCTTGTCGCCGGGATACCAGTTCTGGACAGTCGAGTACTTGATCTCGGCATCGTCGAGCGCGACCAGCTCGACGACCGCCGCGTGAAGCTGGTTGTCGTCTCGCATGGGCGCGGTACAGCCCTCGAGGTAGCTGACGTAGGCGCCCGCATCGGCAATGATCAGGGTACGTTCGAATTGTCCGGTGTTCTCGGCATTGATGCGGAAATACGTCGACAGCTCCATCGGGCACCGGGTGTTCCTCGGGACGTAGACGAACGAGCCGTCGCTGAACACCGCCGAGTTGAGGGCCGCGTAGAAGTTGTCGGGTTTCGGCACGACGCTGCCGAGGTACCTGCGGACCAGGTCGGGG
>CAZJRX010000173.1:0-7673 GCA_964548145.1 uncultured Pseudomonadales bacterium
AGAAAGCCATTGCGTCTGAACAGCAGAACGAAGAGCCTGAGAAGATGCCGGCGGTCAGACTCTGACAGGGCGAACAGATCTTCGGTCGGCTGGCGCATGCCCAATGCCGTGGGCAAGTCGATTTCAAGGAAGTCATCCGATATTGAACGGGCACCCTGATAATACAGCCGCCACTGGCTCCCATTCGTGAGGATTCCCCAACGTACCTCACCCACTCGATTGAGATAGCGGTGGATCTGGGTAGACGGTGCCAGATCGCCAGAAGTTCGCCGATCCAATGGTCGCCGCCACTTCTTTGCTTCCACCAGCACCGTCCCAATTGCATACTGCGCTCTGGCGTCGGCAACACCCATTGCCCGCGACTTTGCCTTGTCGTCGAGATACATGATGCCATCGGGTATGTCGTGGCGGCCCACGGCGCTGGCATTCACCTGGCGCAACACCGACGTCCATCCCAGCTCGCGCAGAACAGGCCAGATGAGTTCGTCCTCCGTGACACTCTCGTTTGGGCTCCATTTAGGCGAGACCTTCTCGAAGATGCCGCGCAGTCGTTCTTCGTACCCATCGACCGTCTCGTTGGTTAGTTCTGCCCACTCGCCAAGCACACTCACTGACTCAGCGTTATTCAGGAAGTCAGGTGGGAACAACCCGCTCCGGATCTGATCAGCGGCCATGGGATCTCACGTCGGACTCGCTCGCGGACAGTTACTGGCGTTTGTTGCGCAACCGCTGGGCGATTCTTGTTAGCGGTGCTTTCAACCTAGGTATTTCTTTGGTGACCGTTACCCAGACAATCTCCGTATCGATCTCGTCGTACCGGTGATGGAACTGTTGACGCAAGGCGATGACATCCTCTCGGCTGATGTCGTAGTTACGGCGCCAAGTATCCGGCGTGATCTGCAACAGTGTCTCGAATATTCGGGCCAGATAGCGCTCGACGCCAGCTTGTCGTATGGGATCATCTCCCAGCGTCGTGCGAGTCGTTTTGGATACGACACCTTCTATCAGCCGAATCGAGTCGAGCACATCTTCGACAAGCTCGAGATCACTACGCGCCGAGCGGGCGTCCGCACCGCGCTCGTCGCGACGATACGGCATCAGAAGATCTTAAATGCGTCATTCTGGGCTGTTCGCCACACCCTCGCTTTGATGCTGCTCCGGGGAACCACGTCGGCCTTCCGCCCCAGTGCGTCCTGTATTTGCCGGATCACACTACCCCAAGTCAACATGCCGAAGTCGCCTTGGTAGGTGAACGTGAGATCGACATCGCTTTTCTCGTCTGCCTCGTCGCGTGCAACGGAACCAAACAGAGTCAACGACGTCACTCCGTCCGCCCGTAGCTGAGGTTCGATGGCTAGAAGTCTCGCCTTGGTATCGTCCTTGGTGGGGATCGTTGAGACGTTCATTGTGGACATGGCATTCGTCATCGAGTCACTGTCGGCACCCTAACGGCACCGCCCGAACGGCGTCAACCTTTCGCGACGCTCGCCGTGCGCACAAAAACGAACTCCGGCGCGAATTCGTGCGCCCTCAAGGGACCGCCCCTCGGGGATCATTCATCGTCCCGCTACCTCGCGCAGTCGATCCGGCGTCAACGGGAGGTCGCGTACTCGCAGACCCGTGGCCGCGAACACCGCGTTGGCCAAAGCGCCGGATGCTGGGCCGACCGTGGCTTCCCCGGCACCCAGCGGTTCGAGTTCGGGATGGTCGAGCAACACGGTCTCGACCTGGGGAACTTCGCTGAACCGCAGGATGGGGTAGCTCGACCAGTCCCGGTTCGCGACGGCGCCGTCGGCATCGAACGATACCGCTTCCTTCAGGCACCAGGACAGTGCCTGAACCGCTCCGCCCTCCAGTTGGTTGGTAAGCCCGTCGGGGTCGATGACGCGTCCGGCGTCCGCCGCAATCCACAATCGGGGGACGCGAATTTCAGCCGTCTCAAAATCCACCGTCACCTCCGCGACAACGGCCGCGCAGCACTGTCGATTCTTGTACCGCGCGAGTCCCAGGCCGCGATTGCCCGCCAAGCCGCCGCACAACTTGAGGACCGCTTCCAGCACCGCCTGGGCGCGCGGATCGTGGCCGAGATGGCGACGCCGGAAGTCCGCCGGATCCACGCCCGCGGCGTGCGCGAGTTCGTCCATGAACGACTCGATGGCGAACACGTTGCCCTGGGCCCCCAAACCACGCAGCGCGGACGTTCGCACCGGCGCGTCGGCGATGAAGTGCTTGGCGACCTCCTGGTTCGGAATCGAGTAGATCGGCAAGGCGTTCCGGTGAATCCCCACTTCGGGACCTAGCGCCGGTCCTGCCGGAGTCGGCTCGAACGGTTCTTCCAGCAAACGGGCCGCGAGCAGGTCGACGCCGGGTGCGCGGGGGGATGGGCGGGCAACGTGGGTGAAGCCGTATACGTCGTGCGTCCAGGCCGCGATGTGGCCTTCGGCGGAAAGGTCCGCGCCCATTTCGATGTGCATCGCTGGTCCCAGGGGTTCGAAGCCGTGCTCATCCTCCCGCGACCACTTCAGCAATACGCGGTGACCGGGAACCGCTCGGGCGACCAGCGCCGCATCCAGGGCGGCATCGTCGGCGCCGTTGTGGCCATAACAGCCCGCTCCCGGCACATGACGGATCTCGATCGCGTCCGGGTCCATGCCGAGCGCCCGGGCGATGACATGCCGCAACGGTTCGATTCCCTGGCTCGAGCATTCGAGCGCCAACGCCGCGTCCCGCCAAACGGCAGTGGCTGCAGATGGTGCGATCGAAGCGTGCATCAGAAAGGGACGCGAGTAGGCCGCCCGATGCGTGGTGGCAATTGGCCTGCGCGGCACGGGACGCGGCACCCCGTCACGCAGCGGAAACGCCTGCGCCGCCCCGCGCCGGGAATCGTCGATGTCGAACCCGCGCGGCGGCGACCCGGTCCGCTGCCAGCGGGCAACGCCGGCGATGCGTTGCGCCAGGCGTTCGGCCTCGAACTCGACCGGGTGCGTCACGGCCACGAAACTGCCGTCGACAACCAGACTGCCGGGATCCTGGACTTCGACATCGAGTGCTGTCAAGCGGTGCTGAAGAGACGGCGGCCGAACCACTCGGGCGTGGAGGTCGGCGACCGCATCGTGGACGAAGGCGGTCCCAGTGGCCTTGGCGAAGATGTCGGTGCGTCGATGACCATCGCGTCCCACAAGGCGGTAGCCGCTCGGCGCCTTCTCCCGCGTCCGGTTCGAGATTTCAAAATCGAACGGCTGATCGGCAAGATCCCAGTAGGTCAAACGCTCGTTGACGCCCGGCCCGGTGATCTCGCCGTCCGCCACCGCCAAGCTCTCTTCCGTCAAACCGAGACGCGCCGCGGCCCGCTGGAGAAGCAGCCGGCGTGCCCAGGCGCTCGCTTGCCGGAGCGCCGCGCCACTGGTCTCGATGGACATGGAACCGGCGGTGACGCCCTCGTTCGGCGTCTGTCCCGTGTGGGCGGACACCACCTGTACGCGTTGACGCGCAACGTCGAGTTCCTCGGCAACGATGGTGCCGAGGGCCGTCAGAATGCCCTGTCCGATTTCCACCTTGCCGGTGTAGGCGATCACGCCGCCGTCGACAGTCAGGCGAATCCAACGATCCAGTGACGGCGTTGCGACGAGGCCTTGGGGCAGCGGCTTCACGCGCTCCCGACCTCGAGCAAAGCGCGCAACACACGCGGATGACTGCCGCAGCGGCACAGCTGCGAATCGAGTGCACGGGCGATCTCGGCCCGCGATGGCCGCGGATTGGCTCGAAACAACGCCTCTGCCGCCACGATGATCCCCGGCAGGCAGTAGCCGCACTGCGTGGCATTGGATTCGATCAGGGCTCGACGGACACGCGTATCCAAGCCTGCTGCGGTCTCCACGTGCCGCCCCTCCACCGCACCGGCGAAGAGGGTACAGGCATAAGCGGGCTCGCCATCGACGAGTACGCGGCAAGCCCCGCATTCCTCGCGCCCGCAACCGAGCTTGGGTGTCATGTCACCCCCGGCTGGACTTCGCAGGACAAAGACGAGCGGCGTGGCGCGTTCGCCGTCGTCGAACTGCGCGGCACCGCCGTTGAGCTGGAACGCGATCATCCCAAGACTCTGCCCGACTGGGCGCGGCAGCGGCAAGTCCGGCGGCGGCGTGCGGCGGCTGGGGTTGGGGCGAGGTCCGCTGCCTCCCAGGGCTGCGGGTTTGGTGGCGGGAGCGACCGTCGCGAGTTGCTACACTCGATGTCCAACGGGGAACAAGGGGATTCGGATGCAGACCAGAACGATTCTGCTGGCGCTCGGCCTCTGCTTCCCGGTAACGGCGAGTGCCGGGATGTTGTCGAGGCCGGTTACCGGCCCTGCTGCTATAAGGTCTACGACATGACCCTCCGGCGTGCCAGTGGTGCCGCCTCACCAACGTTGCCGGATTCTTCGAGTACACCCGGGCGGGCGGCGAGCCTTGAACTATGCCGAGCGTATGTCAGTATGTTTGGCCGGTATACGAGGAAGTTCCATGCACCACATCGAGCTGCGCCACCTCCGCACGGTCGCCGCGTTGCGCGGTGCGAGTACGCTCGTTGAGGCTGCCGAACGCGTCTACCTGACGCAGTCGGCGCTGTCGCATCAGCTCAAGGATCTCGAAGAACGCCTGGGCTGCACCCTATTCATCCGCAAGACCAGGCCCATGCGGTTCACATCCGCCGGCAAGCGCCTGCTGCAGCTGGCCGACGAGGTTCTGCCCCTCGTCCAAACCGCTTCCCTCGACCTTGCCAGGCTCGCCGGCGGGCACTCGGGCCGTCTGCACATGTCCATTGAATGCCACAGCTGCTTCGAGTGGCTGCTTCCCGCCATCAACGCCTATCGGGAAGACTGGCCGGAGGTGGAACTGGACATCTCCGGCGGGTTTCATTTCCAGCCCCTGCCCGCCCTGCTGCGGGGCGATCTCGACCTGGTGGTCACCGCCGACCCCATCGAGGAGACCGGGCTCGCCTACCTGCCGCTGTTCGGCTACGAAGCCCAGATGGCCCTCGCGGTGGACCATCCGCTGACGGAGAAGGAGTGGATCGAACCCGCCGACATCGCCGACGAAACACTCATCACCTACCCCATCGACCGTTCGCGGCAGGACATCTTCTCCCGGTTCCTCGATCCCGCCGGCGTCGAACCGGGAAGGGTTCGGACTGCCGAACTCACACCCATGATGGTGCAACTGGTGGCCAGCGGTCGCGGCGTCTGCTGCCTGCCGAACTGGGCCCTGCACGAGTACATCGAGCGCGACTACGTCGTGGCCCGGTCACTCGGCGAAGAGGGAATCTGGCCGAACCTCTATGCCGCGGTACGCACCGAGCAGCGCGACGCGCCCTACATCGCGGCCTTCATCGCCTTGGCCAAGGACACCTGCTACAAGAACCTCGTGGGCATCGGGCCCACCGACTCCGAACTCGAAGCGGCGGACCGCGAAAACGCTTGATCGGCATTCATGACGCACCTCAGGGCACGAGCACCTCTTCGCGCCAGGATTGTCCGTCGAAAGCGTAACGCCGTCGATCATGCACACCGTCCTCGGTATCCAGATCGAGGCGCTCAACGCTTTGGGCCACCAACTTGAAGCCGATCGCCGACCCGGGTGCCGAGGCGGGCTCGGGGCCGTCGAGAAGATCCAGGAGTTCGCGGCGGCTGTCGATGGGGCTGCTCTGCGGGCGATCCTCGTAGAGCCAGTCCATGCGTTTGGGGATCGGTGGCCGCAACTGCCAACTCGACCGCACCAGGCCCTCTGGAAGCTGTTCGAGCGAACAGCGCAGCCGGTACTGCACGGCGATGCCCGGCAGGTAGACCACCACGACGACGGTGGACGATTGGTGGAACTCCCGGACCTTGGGACTCGTGCTATTCACGAAGAGCCCGAAACTCGGTGGCTCCGATAGCGCCGGCGCCAGCGCCACGAAATCCGCAGCCCTGCCGGACGGCGCCTTTCGCCCCAACCCAAGCCGTCCCGGAACTGCGTCGGACTCGCCGCCGGTGCGACCCGTCCGCAGGACTCCCAAGTCGCGCAGGACCATGGTGCGGGCATCGGGTTCCCCCGCGCCAACGGTGGCGACCACGCAGAGGTTCGCCATCGGATCACCGCGCTCCGCCGCGCGAGCGCGGTCGTCGCGGAGCAGCGCAACGGGATCAGGGCACGCGGCGTTCAAAAACTTGCCGTGACCCACGCACGCTTGGATCCGAGCATACGGCAAGGGCGAGGGCAGACGGCGACGAGGGGCGTCATTCGCTCCCCTCCTCCTCGGCGGCGGAATTGTCCTCGCCCTGGCTTCGACGGCGCAGTTCCGCAACGTCACGCTGTATCTCGCTCAGTCGATAGAGAACGTCGGGCAGTTGATCGACGATTCGCCAGGCAAAGTACGCCGTCGCACCGACCGCGAGGAAAATAAGGAACTCCATCATGGTGGGGCCTCCAGAACAATGAACGCCTGCGGGCAGGTTAACCGCGTTGCAGTGCTTGCCACAACGCCGAGGATCGCGCGACCACAAGGCCGTCCCCACGCGGACGTGAGACGCAGACCCGTGCGGGTACTGCTTGTCCCGGCCCGCGCCGGCTCACCGTACGCTGCCACTATCCGAAATCGGGCGGCCGCGCGCCCTTTGGGGCCCGTTGGCGCGCCCTTTGGGGCCCGTTGGCATGTCCTTTTGACGCGTTTGGCGCGGTCCTTCGGCCGGTTAGCGTAGTTCCTTGGGCGTGACGTAATCGACCAGACGCCATCGCCCGCCGGATTTCTCGAACGAGGCGACACCGAGGGTCGGTACGCTGTCGGTCATCGCCCGGCCCGCGAGATCGTTGATCAGCGAGGTCACGGTCGGATTGTGGCCGATAAACGCCACCCGCTCGTCTTGGTGATCCGAGACGGTGTCTTCGATGACGCGCAGGAACTCGGACACGGAGGCGACGTAGAGATCCGGGTTCGGCACGATCGGGACATCGCCGGCAAGCAATTGGGCCGTTTGAACCGCCCGCGCCGCCGAACTCGGCACGAACAACGTCGGTGCCCCCCCAAGCCAGTCCCGAATCAAACCGGCATCTTCACTGGCGCGGTTCGCCAAGGGTCGGCTCTGGTCGAGGACGCCGAACGGCCGCGCCGATTTACCGTGCCGGATCACCCAGATGTGTTGGCTCATCGACCCATCCCTACCGCCAGCCCGCAGTAGATACCTCCAAAGCCACGCGTCTCGATCTCGCGCGCCAAGTCCAATGTTGCACGCCGACGCCCGGGCACGGCGGCGAGACTCAATGCAGGGAGTGGGTCGGGCATGGGCAGCTCGCGGTTCGGTGGCCGCGCGATTGTAGCAATCCCAAACGCGTCGACTGTTACCGCAAAGCCGGCGCTATTTCCGCCATGGCCGCCAACAGCAGCCTGGTCTGCGAGGCCGTTCCAACGGTGATACGCAAACTGTCCGTCAGGCGTGGCGTGTCGAAGTGGCGAACGACGATGCCGCGTTCGCGAAGGCCTTGGAAAAGCGCGGATGCCGACACGCCCGGCGGCGCCTCGGCGAGCACGAAGTTCGATTCGGTGGCCGGAACGCTGAACCCGCATTCGGCCAGTGCCGCCGTCAATCGTCGCCGTTCCTCGCGAACGGCACGCCAGCCACGCTCGGCGTAGTCGCAATCGGCGAAGGCGGCCACGGCCGCAAC
>CAZJRX010000174.1:0-7665 GCA_964548145.1 uncultured Pseudomonadales bacterium
CAAACTTCCTAGGCGTATCCGCCGCCCCCGTCCGCCTAATGACCCTCGAAACCGAAGTGGAACGGGCAGTCCAGGCCCTCGAACGCGGCGATGAGCCGGACGAAGAGGACGCCGGCACCTAGGCCAAGGGGTGGCGGTGGGCGTACGCTCAAGTATGGAGCGTTCCGTATTCGAAGGTGGACCCGGCCGCCCTTGCCCCAGCGTGGTCCCCGATCGGGGTCGGGGAAGACGGGTGTGGGAGCCGGGGAAGACTGGGTACGGAGGTCGGGGAAGACGGGGTGCGGGATTGGCAGTAAGCGGGTAACCTCGCCCTCCCGCGCCCCACCGTGGGTACCGGGTTACCCCGGCACGACAAGTTAAAGCGCGCGCCCTTCGTTCTACACGGTTTCCCCGGCACGACGAGGGAGTGGGAGCCCCACCGTGGGTACCGCCCCGCATCGGAGTGCGGGGAAACGGGGTGCGGGGTGACGGGGTACGGAGTGCGGGGAGACGATGGAGGGCACGACGGGGGTGGCAGAACGCCGGTTGGTTGAGTGGAGAGTGTGGTTGTGGGATGGGCGGGAGGTCCTTCGCTTCGCTCGAGGATGACAGCAGAGAGGGTTGTTGCCTGGCGGGAATGGCGTGCAGGTGTTCGAATGTCGCCCCGCCTATACCCCTAGGTACCGGCCCCGCATCGGGGTGCGGGGAGACGATGGAGGGCACGACGGGTTGGGGGGTAGCGGGGGTTGTCTGAGAGACGGCTGTGGTTGTGGGATGGGCGGGAGGTCCTTCGCTTCGCTCGAGGATGATATGAAGAGGGGGTCGGGAGGTGAAATGGGGAGTTGTGGTAGCGAGGGGATGGCCCGGCCTGTGACCCGCGCCGTGGGTCCCCGATCGGAGTCGGGGAAGACGAGGAAGGGGCGGGTACCGGCCCCGCATCGGAGTGCGGGGAGACGATGGAGGGCACGACGAGGGTGAGGGCGTCCTCATTGGCGGCTGTTTTCGTAGCATTGATGGTCAAGTCGACACGGTCTGCAAAACCGATTTAGCATTTCTCGGTTACGCTTGATGTTTGCCGGTGCCAGAATGACCGGTCCAGACCTATGAAGATTCACGAATACCAGGCCAGCCAGCTTCTTGCCGACTATGGCGTTCCGGTGCCGCGCGGCGAAGTCGCTGCGACGGCCGAGGAAGCGCGCCGGATAGCTTCCGACATCGGCGGCAAGGTGGTCGTCAAGGCGCAGATTCACGCCGGAGGACGCGGCAAGGGTGGTGGCGTCAAGCTGGCCGACTCTCCCGACGGCACGGCTGAGGCGGCGGCCGGGATGTTCGGCCGGGCCCTCGTGACTCCACAGACGCCGCCGGAAGGAATTGTCGTCCGGCAGGTCATGGTGGCCGAAGCCACGGACATTTCACGCGAGCTTTACCTCGCGATAGTCGTGGACGGCGATGTTGGCGTTCCGGTGGCGATGGCAAGTACCGAAGGCGGCGTCGAGATCGAGGTCGTCGCTGAGGCCAACCCCGAGAAGATCGTGCAGGTCGCAGGAGACCCGATACTCGGCCTGACGCCGTACCGCGCACGCGCGCTTGCCCACCAGTTGGACATGCCCGCCGGGCTGATTCGCCCGGCCGCGGACCTGATAGGCCGCCTTTACAGGCTGTTCGTCGAGAAAGACTGCACGCTGGTAGAGATAAACCCGCTAGTCATCACATCGGACGGGAAGATCGTCGCGCTGGACGCCAAGATCAACCTGGAAGACGACGCGCTATTCAGGCACCCCGAACTGCTGGACCTGCATGATCCCGAGCAGGACGACGTGGAGGAGCTGCGGGCGGCGCAGGCCGGCCTCTCATACGTGAAGCTGGAAGGCGGCCGGGTGGGCTGCATGGTGAACGGCGCGGGCCTTGCCATGGCGACGATGGATATAACTAGATGGGCCGGCGCCGAGCCCGCGAACTTCCTGGACGTTGGGGGGAGCGCAAGCGAAGAGGCCATCGCTGAGGCGTTCAGGATCATTGTGTCCGACCCTGAGGTTGAGGCCATCCTGGTGAACCTGTTCGGCGGCATCCTGCGCACAGACGCCGCGGCGAAGGGAATCGTTTCGGCCGCGAGGGAGACGGGCTCAGACCTGCCCATCGTTGTAGCTATGCGGGGCACCAACTCGGAAGAGGGGCTGAGCATCCTGGGCGAGTCGGACCTGAACATCACCCCGGCGACTGATCTATCGGGCGCGTCCGAAGCGCTCAAGTCGATCCTGGAAGGGTCACGCGCATGAGCGTGCTTGTCGGCCCCGACACGCGGTTGCTCGTGCAGGGCCTGGGCCGCGACGGCAGTTTCCAGGCGAGCCGGTGCCGCGAGTACGGCACGAATATGGTCGCCGCGGTCCACCCCGGCCGGGGCGGTATGAAGTTCGAAGACGCGGTGCCGATCTTCGAGTCGGCCGCGGAGGCCGTGGACCAGACGGGCGCGGACGTGGGTGTGATCTTCGTGCCGGCGCCGTTCGCCGCCGACGCAATCATCGAGCAGGTCGACGCCGGACTCGGACTCATAGTTGCCATTACAGAGCGCATACCGGTGCTCGACATGGTCAAGGTCCTCGCATATATGAAGGACAAGGACGCCCGGCTGATCGGCCCGAACTGCCCCGGCCTGATCCAGCCGGCCACGCGCACGAAGATCGGCATAATTCCGGCGACAATCGTGCGAGAGGGGCGAATTGGCGTCGTGTCCCGCAGTGGTACGCTGACGTACGAGGCGATTGCGCAACTGAGCCAGTACGGGATGGGTGAATCGACCTGCGTCGGGATCGGGGGCGATCCGCTGCACGGCACGACATTCACCGACGTGCTCGGTATGTTCGAGGAGGACCCGGACACCGACGCCATCGTGCTGATAGGCGAGATCGGCGGGACGCGTGAGCAGAAGGCGGCCGAGTACATCCGCCGACACGTGACCAAGCCGGTGGTGGCGGCAATCGTGGGCCAGACCGCGCCGCCGGGCAAGCGAATGGGCCACGCAGGCGCCATTATCACGGGCAAGGCCGCGCTGGCGTCGGAGAAGATAAAGGCCCTCACCGAAGCCGGCGCGCACGTCGTGGACTCGCCAGCCTACATTGGGCGCCGCATGCGCGAACTGCTCGGCTGAGGCGACGGGTTAGCTGAACCAGATAAGGCGGACGGCATTCAGGCCTATTGCTGCGAGTAGTCCGGCCGCCAGATCGTCCGCCACTACGCCGACGCCGCCCGGTATCTTCTCCAGCCGTCGAATGCCGAACGGCTTGAATATGTCGAGTGCCCTGAATAACAGGAACGCGGCTAGCAGCCAGATCCAGGTCTTCGGCAAGAAGAGGCAGGCCGCCCACATCCCCGCGAATTCATCGGAGACCACGCGGCTGGGGTCCTCTTCACCGGCCCGCTTCGCTACGACGTAGGCCGACCAAATGCCGGCGAGGACAGTGACGCCCGTCAGCGCGAAAAACCAGGGGGAGTCGCCGTCGAACGGGAATGCCCAGTAGGCGACAACCGCCACAGCGCTGGCCACCGTGGCCGGGGCAATGGGCGCCAGGCCGGTCCAAAGGCCGGTACCGACGGCTTCGGCGAGCCAGCCGTGCAGTTTGGCGGGGTTCGTCACGACGGCTGTCCGGCCAAATTGAGGCGGTTGGGCAGGTAGCCCGTGATCGTGGCTACTGCCCGGCGGCGGCCGTGGCGGTGGCCTCTTCGATCAGGGCCTCAGTGGTCGCGGTCGCTTCTGGCGGGGTGATTACGTCGAAGAGTTCGATGTCGAATACCAGGTCCGACTTGGGTGGGATGGCGGGCAGCCGGCCGACCTCACCGTAGGCCAGCGACCAGGGAATCTCGAGCCTGCGGCGGCCTCCGACGTTCATACCGTTCATCCCTTCCTGCCACCCCGGGATCACAAAGCTGAGTCGCAGCAATGAGGTATCTCCCCGGATATGGGATGAGTCGAAGAGGCACCCGTCCAACAGCCAGCCCGTGTAGTGGACCTCCACCATGGCGTCGACTGTTGCCTGCTCGCCCGTGCCCGTCACGAAGTCGTAGTACTTCACGCCCGATGGCGTAGTTTGCCATGCAAGCGATTCATTGCCCTCAAACTGCGGCGCGTCCGCCGGGTATCGGTCATTTCCGCATACGCTCGGCGGCACTGTGGGCTGAATGACCTGCAGCTCGATGTCAGCGGGCGGACTGGCGCCGCCGCCGCGGCAGGCGGCAATGGTCAGGGCAACCAGGGCGGCGCCGACTATGGTCAGAATCAGGGACCGGCTAATAGGCAAGTCTCAGTTTCTCCTACCGGCCGGCCTTGGCGAGGAAGTTGGCCGCGCCGGTCTGGATCCATGATCCCACGTTGACCAGCATGAATTTCACGCCGTCGTCCAAGTACTTCTCCACGTTGTCGTCGGTCGCCAGCGCGCCGGCTGTCCGGCCAGCTTTCTGGATGCGTGACAATGCGTCGTCGATGACTTCCTGCACTTCTGGGTGCTCGAAATCCCCTATGCGGCCCATGGTGGACGCGAGGTCCGAGGGCGCAACGAAAAACACATCTATGTTGTCCACCTCGAGAATCTCATCGAGGTTCTGGACGGCGATGATGTCTTCAATCAATACGACGAGGAACGTGTGATCGTTTGCCACCTGGAAGTAATCCGGCACGCCGAATCCCTGCCGGCTGGTGTACATGCCGCGGTTGCCGATGGGCGCGAACTTGGCCGCGTCCACGAACCGTTCCGCTTCGTCGCGCGTGTTGACGTGGGGCATCACGAGGCCCTGCGCGCCCCGGTCCAGGGTGCGGTAGATCAAGCCGGGGTAGTTCATGTTGATGCGCACGAACGACGTCAGGCACCATATGTCGCAGGCCCGTGTGTAGTCGCCGATGTCCTTGTAGTCGACGTTGCCGTGTTCGCCCTCGAGCCAGATGGCGTCGAAGCCGTTGGGGCCGAACTGGTCTATGGAGTCGGCGTCATAGAATCCACCGACCGCGAACGCAGCTTCGCCCTTTGCAAGCCGCTGCTTGACTCTGTTTGGCCTGATCTCCAATGGATTCTCCTGGTTTGGGTAATTGCCCTGGTCTGTTTGCGTCGGTCGCGACTATTGTCAACTCGGAATTCTAGCGCGCGCAGGCCCGGTCGGGGCGAAAATGGGTTTGAAACCCGCCCCTACAAAGTGATTGGCTGCGTCTCCAGTTCTCGCGAATATGAAAGACATTCGCTTTACGAACCGGGAATGTCGGCGGGCATGTACGAGACGTAGCCGGGACCCCGGTCCGCCTCCCAAGGGTGCGCGCGGGCGACATCCTCGTCCAGGTCGACACCCCACCCCGGCTTCGTCGGGATCGAAGCGTACCCCTTGTCGAACTCCATCGGCCCGCCGGTGAGGTCATCCTTCCAGGCGACATCGTCGATATCGATCTCCATGATGTGCACGTTGGGCGTGCATGCGCACAGGTTGAGCGCTATGTGAGATGCGAGGTGGGAGTAGTAGTTGTGCGGCGCGACGTTCAGTTCGTAGCTCTCGGCCAGCGCGGCCACCCGGCGCGAGTCATTGAACCCGTTCCAGGGAATGTCCACCATAACGATGTCCATCGAGCCGGCCTCGAAGTACGGGCGGTATCCGCGTAGGCCAAAAAGGTTTTCGCCGGACATGATCGGCATTTTGGCGTTGGCGCGGATGCGTGCCAGCGCCACCGGTTCGTACATGTCCACCTCTACCCACATCATGTTGAACGGTTCGAGGACGCGGCAGATCCTCTCGACGGCTTCCGGCTTGAAGTTGAAGTTCAGGTCGATGGCGATCTCGACGTCGTCTCCCGTTCCGGCCCGAAACGCTGCGATCTGCTCTTCGGCGCGCCGCAGAATGTTCAGCGACACGGTCTGGTCGGTCGGGCCGGGGCCGAAGCCGGCGAAGTAAGTGCCGGCGTCCTGGCCGGGCAGGATGATGTTCGTCTTGAGGGCTGTGAACCCTTTCTCCCGCACCTCCCGGCCAAGCCTGGTGATCGACTCCAACGACGCGACTTGCTCCACCCCCAGTTCGCGATAGTGCCGCGACCGCGATGAGCCGCAGTGCGACCAGTAGACCCGTTGGCGGTCCCGCAGGGGCCCGCCGAACAGTTCGTAGACCGGTACGCCGAGGGCCTTCGCCTTGACGTCCCACATGGCCAGTTCGATTCCGGCGATAGCCTTGGCGGCGATGCCTCCCGGGCTCTGCCGAGACATGCGGTACATGTCGTAGTAGTTCATCTCGACGTGCCGGGGATCGCGGCCTTTGAGAATTGTCTCGAACTCCCCGATTGTCGCCGCCACACCGTACGGGTTGCGGCCGTCGGAGCACTCCCCGTACCCCGTCAGGCCCTCGTCCGTGCGCAACGCCACGAACGTCCATGGCCTCCAGCCCGCATCTACGACGAAGGTGTCGATTGCCGTGATCTTCATGCCTATTGCCAATGAGTAGCCGGTAGCGGCGGATCGTGACCGGCCGCTTCAATTGCCGCAGCAAGTGTAGCCCCGTTTCATCTGCTACGCTGCGCATCCCCAAGCCACACGGAGCAATGCACAAGTGACCAACAGGCCCGAGATCACCATCATCGGATGCGGCACGCCAACGCCGACGCCCGACCGCTTCGGCTCGTCTTACGTGATTGAGATCGGCGGCGAGAAGTTGCTTTTCGACTGTGGCCCCGCCACGACTCACAAACTGGTCAAGGCCGGGATATTCCCCACCGAGATCGACACCGTCTTCTTCACGCACCACCACTTCGATCACGACGCCGATTTTCCGACGTTCATCCTGACGAGGTGGGACCAGAACGTGCCGGTCGACCGCGTCCTGAACGTCTACGGCCCACCGCCCACGACTAAGTTCACGAACGGCATCATCGACGAAGAGACCGGCCTCTTTGCGCACGACTGGCTGGCGCGGGTCCACCATCCCGGCAGCCAGATCACCTACCGGGAACGAGGCGGCGTACTGCCGCGCCACAAGCCGATGGTGGCGCCGCACGACATGGAGCCCGGCCTGATCAAGCAGGGCCCGACGTGGCAGATCACCGGCGCGGTCGCCGAGCACGTACAGCCCTACCTCGATTCACTGGCGTACCGCATCGACACCGACGAGGGGTCGATCGTGGTGACGGGCGACACCCGGCCGTGCGATTCGATCACCGACCTGTCGCGCGGGGCCGACATACTGATGATGATGTGCTGGGAGTCAGACGAGGTGGTGCGGGGTTCGGACCACGCCGGGGCGACGACGTCGATATCAGGGGCTGCCGAGACGGCGGCGGAGGCGGGTGTGAAGCAACTGGTGATGGTCCACGTGGGAGCGCGGCTCGCGCAGGCGCATATGCACGGTCCGCGGGAAGTGGAGGCGCGCAACATGTGGAACGGCAGGCTGGTGTGGGGCGACGAGCTGATGAAGGTGCCCTGGCCGGAGTAAGGTGCGGCAGTCCCTACCTCCCTCCAAACTCCAACGCTAAGCGGCACCTCTTGTTGAAGCCGACGGGGCCAGGTAACCAGGCTGAATTGGTGAGTAGGAGTCGTGCTTGGGGAATGACGGTTCCGTACGCTGACCCCCTTGAATCATCCACCCGACACTCACACAGCCTAACCTCAATAGATCAAGTCTTCAACTGCTTGAGGGCAAAAAGCCCGAGACATCCAATAAGCAATCACCACC
>CAZJRX010000175.1:0-7650 GCA_964548145.1 uncultured Pseudomonadales bacterium
CGGTGCCCGAGAGCGCCGTCATCAGGCTCCAGAACCCGATGCCAATGGCGATGAGATTCTTGCGCGTCCAAGTGTCCGCCAGCCTGCCGAGCGGGATGCCGAAGATGGCGTAGAAAACCGCGAACGCCGTCCCGTAGAGGAAGCCGATCTGGGCATCGGATATGCCGAGATCTGCCTTAATCTCCTCGGCGAGGATCGTGATGATCTGCCGGTCGATGAAGTTGATGACATAGACGATGACGAGGACAACGGTGACGTACCCCGCGTAGCGCCCGCCTACCTTCGGCGCGCCTGGCTTCTCTGCATCGGACATCGTGCCGACCTCGACCTTCCTGGAACCAGCCTAGCAGTTTGCGCCATGGGAAGCGCCACAAGCCGGCCCGGTCGCGCCCGAAGGTGATGGTGTAGCTGGCGCCAAGTTCGACGATCCTCGGGGCCGTGCCTTTACGCTAGTGTCCCGTCAACCCTCAAACGTCGTGTCAGCGCATCCGCAAGCGTCCAGTCCGCTAGGCGGCGCCTCGAAGGCATATCGGCCATACGTCGAGACGTGCCAACAACGGGCAGCCAGTAGACGGTCTTCAGGCGGGCGCCTGGCGAGAGCACCTGAAGTAGGTCTTCGCACGTATAGGTCCCTCGCCTGATCGGTTGTGCAGAGCCGTGGGTTTCGATCACACCCGGAACCGATGCGGCCCGAAGTCCGCCTCGTAATACGGCGCGACGTTGTGACCCGGCGGAATCAAACCGTCAATCACCTCACCGTCTGCCTCGGTGAGCTCCACAGCCGCGGCGGCTAGGTTGTCCTCGAGTTGCGCCATCGTACGCGGGCCGACGATCGGGCTGGTCACCCCGGGTTGCGCCATCACCCACGCGAGAGCGACCTGCGACACCGTGGCGTCGTGCGCCCGGGCGAGCGGCTCCAGTCCCTCGACGATGTCGAATACCCGTTCGTTGTAGCGACGCGATTGGGCCCTATTGGCCGTCGCGAACCGGGTTCCCTCGGGGGGTTCCTCCCCGCGCCGGTATTTGCCGGTGAGCAAACCCCCGGCCAACGGACTCCACGGGATTGTCGCGACCCCGTAGGTCCGCGCCATGGGCATGAGTTCCCGCTCCACGCGCCGGTCGAGCAGGTTGTAGGGCTGCTGTTCGCAGACGAACCGGTTGAGGCCGTGCTTCTCCGACGCCCACAGCGACTCGACGAACTGCCACGCGGCGAAGGTCGAAGTGCCGAGGTAGCGCACCTTGCCCTGATGGACGAGATCGTCCAGCGCCCGCAGCGTTTCGTCGATGGCGGTATCCGACCGCGGTCGGTGGATCTGGTAGAGATCGATGTAGTCGGTGTCCAGCCGTTTGAGGCTCGCCTCGCAGGCCGCGACGATGTGCCGTCGGCTCGCGCCGCGGTCGTTCGGATCGTCCGACATGGCGCCGTGGAACTTGGTCGCCAAGACGATCCGGTCGCGCTTGCCGTTGCGCTTCAGCGCCGCGCCGGTGACCTCCTCGCTCCGTCCCCGTCCGTAGACGTTGGCCGAGTCGAAGAAGTTGATGCCGGCGTCGATGGCTCGGTCGACGATGGCGTAGGACTCTTCCCGGGTCGTGCGGGTGCCGAACAGCATCGTCCCGAGACACAGATTGCTGACGCGGACGCCGGTTCGACCGAACAACCTCAGTTCTATTGCCACACCCTATTGCCTCTTCCAACACCTCGATCTGCCATTCTAATCGCGGTGAGGTCGCCCGTCCTCATCTGTAATAGAGAATCTTTACTTTGTAATATCATGATATTCTAAATCTCATGTTTGAGAGAAACCTCCGCCTACCACCGCCGGGAACCGAGACGTTCTTCCTGTGGGGACCGCGTCAGGCCGGCAAGACGACGCTCCTAAAGGCGCAGTACGGCGATTGCCGGTGGATCGATCTGCTGAAGGCGGACGAGTTCCGGCGATACGTCGTGAACCCCGAGTTCCTGCGACAGGAAGTCGACGCCGAGGACGCCGAGGACGGAGACCAGATCGTTATCGACGAGATCCAGAAGGTACCGGCCCTGCTCGATGAGGTTCACTGGCTGATCGAGAACCGGGGTATGCACTTTGCGCTTTGCGGCTCCAGCGCGCGAAAAGTCCGCCGGGGCGCTGCCAACCTGCTGGGCGGGCGAGCGATCAGGTACCAACTGCATGGCCTGACCGCTGCCGAAATCGGGCCCGACTTCGACTTGGACAGGCTGCTCAACCACGGCTACCTGCCCCGAATATTCAATGCCGAACGGCCCGGCAGACTGTTGGATGCCTACGTGGCGGACTATCTGAAGGAGGAAGTCGCCGCGGAGGGCCTGGTTCGAAACCTGCCAGCGTTCTCGGGGTTCCTCGATGCCGCAGCCCTGAGCGATGGCGAACTGATCAACTTCACCAACATCGGCACCGATTGCGGCGCAACGGCACCGACCGCCAAGTCCTACTTCGAAATCTTGGAGGACACGCTCCTCGGTCGGTGGCTACCGGCGTATCGCAAAAGGCCGAAGCGACGCGTGATCGCTGCGCCCAAGTTCTATCTGGCCGACGTCGGCGTCGTGAATCGCTTGGCACGTCGCGGTCGGTTGACGCGTGGGTCGGATGCCTACGGCAGGGCGTTCGAGAACTGGGTGTTCCACGAGCTTTCGGCCTATCTGGACTACGCCGAAGACGGCAGCGAGCTCTCCTATTGGCGACTGGCCGGTGGCACGGAAGTGGACTTCGTCGTCGGCGAAATGCGGCTAGCTGTCGAGGCCAAGGCGAGCGAGCGTATTGCGTCGAGACATCTGAAGGGGCTGCGGAGCCTGGTCAAGGATCACGCCGAGGTCGCAAGGCGATTGGTTGTGTGCCTCGAACCACGAGCGCGACGCACGGCCGATGGGATCGACGTCTTGCCCGCGCACGTGTTTGTCAAGCAACTGTGGGAGGGGTTGCTCGTATAGCGTTTTGAACACGTCCCATCTTTGACGGTTCAGCCGAGTCTCGTAGGGCGACCTGACGCGCCCGAAGGGTGCACGGACGCCCGGCGAATCGCGGACACATTGGCGTTGACTCCGGGACGGGACAAGCCCGTCCCCGACGGTTGTTACCCTCCCGCCGATGCGGGTGCCTCTCGAACCCCGACGGCGGCAATGCGTCGGACGTACTCCTCGGGCAGCCCGTGTTCGCGGGCACCGCGGAGGACGTGTGCCTTGTACCAGGCCAGAGGACGCAGCGTTGGATCGATCTTGTCGGGCCTTGCCTTGTAGGTGAGCGCTTTCTCGACACCGTTTGCCGTCTCTACGCGCACCGTCTGTTCGTTGTAGCCGACGCCCAGCCCTTCGACCGTGTCGAGTGCGTGCTTGTCCGCGCGGCCGATCTCGTAGAGCACGCCCCAGACGGACTCGCCGGGCGCGTCCGCGGGTTCGATGTCGCATTTGCCCGAGCCGTCGCGACCGAGCTTGTGCCAGCGCAGGCCATGGTGCGCAAGCCGTGCCCTGCCCAGTGGCACGGCCGACGGCGTGCGCCCGCACAGGCGCTCGCTCGACATGTTCGAACCGTAGGCGAAGTAAAGGTAGGTGCGCTTGTCCGTAGCGGCGTTGGCCCGTTTACCGTCCACGCTTGGCAAAGACTTGGTCCACGGTCAGCTTGGTATAGCGTCCCGGCACCTTGACGTAGTCCGGGTCGGTCTCCCAGATCGGAGCACCCATGCCTTCCCGGGCCTCGATGAGAGCGCCATCAAAACCCATGACCGAATCCGCCAGCGCGACGATGCGCCGGTTCGGCGACGCGTAGTGCGACGCCTCGCGCAGGGCGTTGGCTGATCGCACGGGGTCGCCGGTGTGCAGCACGTGCGCGATAAGGGCCACCGCGCTGGAACGGCTGACGCCGGCGTGGCAATGGGTCAGGAGCGGGGTTTCGCCATCCCAGGTACCGAGGAAGTCGACCAGTTCGGCGATGTGATCCGATCCCGGGAGCACCTCCCCGGGCCTCGGTTCGACGATATCGTGTACCGCGCACCGGTAGTGCCGTTCCGGAGCGACCTCGGGCGGCGTCGGCGGTTGCGCATCCGGCTGGATGATCGAGACGAGGTCGCGGACGCCGTGCCGCCGCACGAGGTCCGGCATGTCGGCGAGGCTGGAAACGTAGATGGTCACGCGGGACCCGGTTGGAGCGGTGCGGCAGTATACCAATGGGCGACACTGAGGCCTGTCGATCCGCAAGGGAATCGGCTATCGCGATAGTCGGCATCGGATCGCCGGCTCGCGTTCGTTCAACCACGGGGCACTCGCGTTGGCGTCGCGGCCCGAGCGGCGTAAGGTGCATGCGTTGCGAAGGGGGACCGGTGTGAAAGGGTACTTCGAGTTCGCGGGTCGCACCCGCACGCTTGTGGCGACGTTCGTGGCAACTGCGGCGCTTCTCTTCCTGGTGTTCCCGAACCTGCCGATCGACGGCGAGATGCTCGACGTGAAGCCCGGGTACTCGTTTGACGAGGCGATGGCGTCGATGGAGGGCTACGGGCCGGATGGCAGAACGACCTACGCGTGGGCGAGCATGTTGCTCGACACGCTCTTCCCGGTGATCTACGTCACGCTCTTCGCGGGGCTGATATATCGGTTTCGGGTGACGGAGGGAACCTGGTGGCTGGCGTTCGTGCCGGTCGCGGCGGGCGTCTGGGCTCTTCTGGAGAACGTGCAGATTACGGCAATGCTGGTCGGCTATCCGGACTTAGGGCCGTCGCAGGTGGCGTGGGCGTCGGCGTTCACGACGGTCAAGGGGTACGTCGGACCCGTGTACCAGATACTGGGGATCGGTCTGCTGCTGGTGGCCTTGGTCCGCCGCGCCTTGGCCCGGATCCGTGGTGGCGGCAACGCGTGAACGTGTTCGCGATCGCGTCCGTTCTATCGCCGCTGTAGCGAGGTTCACGCGGCCGTCGTCGAAGACAGTCGCCGCGCCGTAGGGTTGCGACTGTGGGGAGGTGGGTTTACAAATTACGTATAATAGTCACCGCTATGAAGCGATCCAGACTAAAGCTCAACCGCCTACAACGTCTGTTGCCGGACGGCCTGCTGGCGGATGCACGGTGGTTGACGGCGAGAGGGTACCCCAGCCCGTTGCGCGCCCGCTACCTTGCGGGGGGTTGGCTCGAACGCGTTGGTCGCGGCGTGTTCCGGCGGCCCGCACCTCGGCCGGTGCACTGGCAGCAGGCAGTGGCCTCGCTACAAATGCTGCAGGGTCGCGGCATCACGGTAGGCGGTCGCACCGCACTGGAACTCGAAGGGTACGCCCACTACCTGTCGCCTTACGGGCCCCGGGAAATACACCTTTACGGCGACGACAAGCCGCCGGGTTGGTTAGGGGTGCTCGCCGTCGGGCCCAGCTTCGTGTTCCACAACGCACGCCGGTTGTTCCGGGCCGGGTCTGCAGCAGAGGCAATCGGAACGTTCAGAAACTCCCTAGACGGGGACGGGATGGATCTCGACTCGCCTTGCGACGGCTTTCTATGGCGGCGATTGGACTACGAATGGGGAGTGGTCATGTCCACTCCAGAACGAGCGATCCTCGAACTGCTGGATGAACTTCCCGAACGCGAGACGTTCCACCAGGTCGACGTGCTTATGGAGGGTTTGGTCGACCTCAGCCCGATACGGATGACACCGCTACTCTCGGAGTGTGGGAGCGTTAAGGTCAAACGCCTGTTCCTTTGGTTCGCGGAGCGCCACCGCCACCCTTGGTTGGAACGGTTGAATCTCAACGGCATTGATCTGGGCAGCGGCAAGCGCTCGTTGGTGCGGGGCGGGAAGTTCGACGCGAAGTACCAGATCACGGTCCCGGTGGACCTCGATGCCGCCTGACGAACGTTACAGTCAACAGGTCGCGTTGTTGGTGCGGGCACTGCCGTTCGTGGCGCAGGAACCGTGTTTCGCGCTCAAAGGCGGTTCCGCAATCAACCTGTTCGTCAGAGACATGCCGCGCTTGTCCGTTGACATCGACCTGACGTACCTGCCGATCGCCCCGGCATGGCAGCGAACCCGGTCGCCCTCGATACTCTCGAACAGACGCGCGAGGTGCTTGTTGCAGACATCGTGGGCAACATGCCCGATCACCACAAGCGATTCCTTGTGTCGTTCGAGAACGGCGAGCCGGATTGGACCTTGTTGGAAGTGCCGCACGCCAGGACCCTTCCAGCCGTGCGGTGGCGGATGCAGAACTTGGTCAAGGTGGGCGACGGACGCCGGGCGGAACTGGTCAGCAGGCTGGAAGCGTCGCTGGCAGCGAAGCCGCGCGCGTAGCAACGATCCGTATCGGTGGCCACTGCGGGCCCAGCCAGGTTGCTTCGCAAACCCCGTCACGACAGTGCGCGCCTTGGCGGGCGCGTATCGAGTTTGCTTCGCAAACTCGGGCGAGATACGTTAGACAGCTTGATTTCAGTCCCATGGGAGAACCAATGGCCACAGTCAACGGCGCGCAGTTGATGGCGCGCAGTCTCAAGCAGCAGGGGGTCGACTACATCTTCGGCATCGTCGGCTTTCCGGTGCAGGGCTTCGCGGCGGAAGCGCAAAAGGCGGGTATCACCTACGTCGGCATGCGCAACGAACAGGCGGCGAGCTATGCGGCCCACGCGGCGGGCTATCTCACCGGCCGACCGCAAGGCTGTTTGACGGTATCGGGCCCGGGCGTCATCCACGCGTTCGCGGGGCTGGCCAACGCCAAGCAGAACTGCTGGCCGATGATCCTCATCGGCGGCGCGTCGCCGGTCTACCAGAACGGCATGGGCGGCTTCCAGGAGGAACGCCAGGTCGAACTCGCGGCACCGTATTGCAAGTACGCGCATGCCATCGAGCATGTGCATCGCATCCCCTACTACGTCAACCAGGCCGTGCGCCATTCGATATACGGCCGACCGGGGCCCGTCTACCTCGATTTCCCGGACGACATCATCCGCGGGGAGTGCGAAGAGGACGAAGTGATCGAGGCGGCGACCGTGCCGGAAGCACCGCGCACCCAGGCCGACCCCGATGCCGTCGAAGCTGCGCTGTCTGCGCTGGAGTCCGCTGAACGACCCTTGGTGGTGGTCGGCAAGGGCATGGCCTGGTCGCGGGCGGAGGACGAGATCCGCGAGTTCATCGAACGCACCCAGTTGCCGTTCCTGAACTCCCCGATGGGCAAGGGAACCATGCCCGACGACGATCCTCTGTCCGTCGGCGCCGCGCGAAGTACGGCATTGCGCGAAGCCGACCTGGTCTTCCTGATGGGCGCACGCCTCAACTGGATCATGCACTACGGCTTGCCGCCGCGCTTCAACAAGGACGTGCGCATCATCCAGCTCGACATCGAGCCGGAGGAGATCGGCACCAACGTACCGGCCGAGGTTGCCCTGGTCGGCGACGGCAAGGCGGTGGTCGGGCAGTTGAACCGGGCGCTCGACAACCGCCAGTGGTTCTATCCCTCGGAGACGCCATGGCGCGCCGTGCTTCAAGAAAAGGCCCAGGCCAACATGGAAGCCGTGCAGCCGATGATCGACGACGACTCGGCGCCGACCAACTACTACCGGGCCTTCAAGGACATCGTCGACTGGCTGCCCCACGACGCCATCATCATCGGCGAGGGCGCCAACACGATGGACATCGGCCGCACGCAGATGCCGAACCGGCTGGCCCGCCATCGC
>CAZJRX010000176.1:0-7643 GCA_964548145.1 uncultured Pseudomonadales bacterium
GGGAGCGGGATTCTCGAATCGCGGTCGGTGGTTGTCAAGGCGCGGCGGCGGGTTATCGATAGGGCCGTGATGCGCGCTCGCCCGTCGGCACATTCACTTGAAACCCGTCGGGCGAGTGGCAATATAGCCGTTGTGCGTGTTATTCAACTGGATGGATCCCATGGCCGAGCCTCGAATACTCACCAGCCGCCCGTCGGCGGTCGAAATCAACAAGGTGCTGCGCAGCACCTACGCGTTGCTGGCGATGACCCTCTTGTGGAGCGCCGTCACGGCATCCATCGCCGTCGCCATCGGCGTGCCCCACCTCGGGTTCTTCACGCTGATCGGTTTCTTCGGTCTGCTCTTCGCCGTCCACAAGACCCAGAACAGCGTCTGGGGTCTCTTCTGGGTATTCGCCCTCACCGGGTTTCTCGGCTTTTCGCTGGGACCACTCGTCGGCGGCGTGCTCGGAATGGCGGATGGCGGTGCGATCGTCGCGCAATCGCTCGGCATCACCGCTGTGGCGTTCCTCGGCCTTTCGATCTACACGGTGACCACCAAGCGTGACTTCAGCTTCCTCGCCGGGTTCCTCGTCGTCGGCGCCATCATCATCATCGCATCGTGGATCGTGTCGATCTTCTACTACTCGACGCTGTTCGCCCAGGTCATGGCCGGGGTCTGCATCCTCTTCGGCTCGGCATTGATCCTGTGGGAAACCAGCGCGGTGGTGCGCGGCGAACAGACCAACTACATCTCGGCAACGGTCGGGATCTACGTCGGCCTCTACAACATCTTCAGCTCGCTACTGATCCTGTTCGGCATCGGCGGCGACGACTGAACCGGGCCAACGTTCGATGAACGCGGCGACGCGGCGGCTTCGTCGCCGCGGCATCTGGCCTTGCAGCGTCGCCGTCATTCTGGCGGTCGTTGGCTGCGGCGGCGGCAGCGGCACCGCCACCGCCGTAGCGCCGCCGGCCCCACCGCCGCCGCCACTGCCACCGCCACAACCAATCACGCTGCTCGACACGATCCCCGCCGCGCAGGCGATGGTCGATCCGTCGACCGCCGCGGTCGGTCTCACCCATCGGGGCAAATCGGGCCTCGAGTTCACGTACACCGGACCCTGCACCGGCAGCGGTATCGCGTTACGGCGTTCTTTGACGGACCTGTCCGAGGACACCGAGGACGAACTCGTCGAACACATTCTGCCTTGCTCGCTCGCCGGTGCCAGCGCGTACACCGTGGCGGTGAATGCCACGGACGAGGATGACCAACGCTACCGCGGCGTGCTCGAGTTTTCGACCGACTTCGAGGGGTCCAGCGAACTCGCCGTGCTCGAAGAAACCACGGCATCGGCACGGGACGTCAATCGCCTGTTCGACCGCTACATCGAGGCGGCGCTGATCGACGACATCGACTCGAGAATCCTGCGCGCGCTGGCCCGGGTGACGATCGGCAAGCTCGCCGACCTTTCCTGGCGGGAACTGACCGCCCGCCGTGCGACCCACGGCGTCATCGCGCAACGCATCGCCTACGGATCACGCGATCCCGCCGGCGAGCCCGCGAGCCTTACCGGTCTCGTCGCCTTCCCCGACACCGCCGCCGACGCGAATTTTCGCCACAAGGACCGGGTCGTCGTCCTCAATCACGCCACCGGGTCGACGCCAAGTTCGCTCGCCACCGACGACGGCTGGTACGTTCTAGCGACCATCATCGCCGGTCGCGGCCACCTGGTGATCGCGCCGGACAACTTCGGTCGGGGTGGCACGGCCACCGACCCGGTGGACGGGACGCCGCAGCACGAGACCTACCTGATGGCCAGTCGCGTCGCCACCAATTCGCTCGACATGGTGACCGCCGTGCTCGACAGCGACGACTACCAGGCGTTCCACGACGCGGACGCGGAAACCGACGTGGTAGCCATCGGCTATTCCCAGGGCGGGCACAGCGTGGTCGCGTTCTGGTTGGCCGCGCAGGTCGGCGACGCGGGATTCGAGGTGCGCGAGCTTTACAGCGGGGGTGCACCCCACAACCTCTACGCGACGCTGCGTGGCGCGTTGACCAGACTGGACGGGCGTTGCGACGGTGCTCCCTGGTGTCGTGACGTCCACCTCAGCGCGGTGATGCCCTACCTGACGAAACGCATTCTGCCGCCGCTCCTGGCATACGGCGATGTCGGCCTCGACATCGACGACATCGTCGACGGCGAACGACTCACGGACGACTTCGTCGCCGGGATGCTCGACCGGGAACCACGCTTCGACGTCCTGAAGACCTTGCTACAGCTCAGCACGTTCACCAATCTCGTCGAACCGGCGACAGCGTTTGCAATCCCCGACACCAGGATTCGCCTCTACCACTCGCCCTTCGACCGCCTGGTCCCCGAACAGAACACCCGCGATCTGCTGGAACTGCTGACCCCGGAGTTCGAAGCAAGGTACTTCGCCGAGGAGTGCGACGGTGCCCTCTACGAGATACTCGCCGAGAGAATCCGGATAACCGGACTCGTACACACCATTTGCGGTATGGAGACCATTGACGAAGCGCTCCAGGACCTGACCACACGGGACTCGACGCGCGCCCCCGTCACCACCACGTCCGTCGACGAACCCGCATCGTGGCTTGCCAGCGCCGATGCCCTGGCCGAGGATGCACTCGCCGATGCCAAGGGAATTGCCGTATTCAGAAGCGCCGCCTCGGCAGACGATCTGAGCGCACTGGCTGAACTCCTGCGCGGACACGATTCCGCGGCCCTCGAAGCCCTGGCCGACCAGCTCGCCCAACCGTGACGTCGCGGTGGCCGAAGGGTGGGCAACGCCAACGGGCGCGGGTTTGAAATGGGCGATGTTCGGTACCTGATGGGCGGGATGATCAGGTACAGCGCACCCGTTGGCGGCAGGATCGCATTCGCAACCAACCCTAGCGGGGCACCCCAGCCCGACGAGTGATGGCCATAATACGGCATCGCAAATGCGACTCGAGTGAGGGCCTTGTTCCGCGTTCAATAGACTGGTGGCTGGCACGCCTGCGTCGCCGCGCCTGCAACGCACGCTGTCGGTTTTCCAAAATGCGGGCGGGGGCAAGCCCCGCCCCTACGGTCGCGCCGCACGGTCCGCCCGGGGGCCGCCTGACCAGTCCGCCGGCCAGGTATGGGCGCTCAGACCCGCGTGAGCTGTCGATAGGTCTTCTGCAACGCTTCGGGTAGCTCTGCGGTTTCCTCGATCACCAGGTAGCGGTCCTCGGAGCACATGCGACGCAGGTAGTCGTGGCCCGACCGGTCCGTAGTCGTGGTCCTGGGGAAACCCGTCGCTGACGATCATCAGCACCTTGAGCGCCGCGCCGCTCGACGCCAGCTTGGTCGCCGCATGGCGGATCGCCGGGCCCATGCGCGTCGACCGCTTCGGCTTCATGGCGGCGATGGCATCGAGAGCCTGATCGTCCAGGGGATCGTCGAACTCCTTGGCCACGTAGAACTCCACGCAGTCCCGACCGTAGCCCGAGAAGCCGTAGATCGCATATCGGTCGCCAAGGCTCTCGAGCGCCGTGCCGAGCAGCAATACCGATTCGCGCAGGATGTCTATGATGCGCCGCTTCGCCGCTTCCTCGGCCATGCGGGCGGCGAAGTCGTATTCCTCGTCCTGATCGAAATACGGGTCGCGGATGTCCTGCGCCTTGGCGGGGTCGTCGGCAGCGGTGGTATTCGTCAACCGTTCCTCGGGAAGGATGTCGTCCGTGGACGCGGACAAGTCCACGAGCAGGACCGCACCGACATCCCGGCGCAGGCGTTCGCGTCGGCTGTAGACCCGTTCGTCGGGCGACGCGCCGGTGCGGATGTCGGCCCGCGCCTGGACCACCGCGTCGAGATCTATTTCGTCGCCGTCCGGCGTCTTCCTGACACGCTGGTAGCCCGTCGGCCGCACCTGTTCGAACTGGCGGCGGGCGGCGCGCACGTGGAGGCGTACCGCGTCGAGAAGTGCGCGGGTGGCGGTGGTGTCGTGGGCCTCGAGGCGTTCCTCGTAGAGCCGGCACCAACCCCTGAGATAGACGCCGTTGAGGTAGTCCCACTCGTCGTAGCGAAAGCTCGCCGCCCGTTCGAAACGGTCTCCTAGCGCGCGTTTGACCGATGAACGCTCCATGTCGATGCGGCGTTTGAGCTGATCCCGCTCGGCGACGAGGTCGGCGTCCACGTCGCGCAATTCCCCCGCCGCGCCGGAAGCGCTTTCCGCCTTGATCTCCTCCGCCGGCACCAGCTCGGCGAATGCCATGGCCGCGATCTCGGCATCCCGATCGGCGAGTTCCTCCTCCCAATCCTCCAGTCGCGCCTCGCGCTGCAGCCACTCCAAGGTCGTCTCGTCGGCCCGCGACCCCGCGACCGTCGCCTCGAGGGGTACGGCAAGCGCGTGGTAGCAGGCGATGGTGGCCGCCGCGGAGGTATAGACATCGGCTTCGACCGAAAGGACCTCGGCTGCCAAGGGAAACAGCCGCGCTTCGACGTCGACGCCAAGAAAGGCGGCCCGTAGCGCATCGAGTTCCGCCCGTGGCCCGCTGACCGCAATCCGGCGTTCGGCCAGGCGTTCGGCGAGTGCCCGCCGATAGCGGCGGGTACCGGGGTAGCGTCGAACGACCGCCGCACGGACACGCGCCGCCTCGATGACGCCGAACAGCGCTCTCGCAAGGGTCGGACTGGCGAAGGTATGGAAGAAAGTTCCCAGATCGGACTCGCGCGGGATCTGCGCCTGGGGCGGGTCCGGGGCGAGCCGTGGCAGACGCCGCCGGGCTTCGTCGATGGCAAAAGCGTAGGTGCCGAACTCCCGAAACCCGAGTTCGTCCAACGTCGCCAGCCGGAAAAGCGCCGCGTTGAGTGCGTCGTCCGGAAAGTGCTCGATTCGTTCCGGCAGGTAGACCGCTTTTCCGTCGTGGCGTGCGCCGATCCCGTCGCCGGTGGTGACACCGAGGTCGCCGGAATCCGCAACGACCGGTGGGCACTCGTCGAGGGACTTGATGTGTATCGGCCGCCCCGCGATACCCTCGGCGAACAACGCCAGCACGCCGCCGATATCGGCGAGCGCGGTCAGGGCCAGACGACGTCGACGATGCCGGCGACGGCCTCCTGCACATTGGGATCGTCGGACACCGCTTCCACGATGGCCACCTGGGCCGCCCGTCGGGGTTCGATCCCGTGGCGCATGAGTTGGCCGGCGTAGATTAGGAGCCGCGTACTGACCCCTTCCCGGAAACCGTGCTCGCGCAGGTTGCGAACCTTGGCGCCGATCACGGCCAGGCGACCCGCGACGTCGGCGTCGACGCCGCTTTCGTGGATGACGATCTCGGCTTCCCTGGTTTCGTCCGGGTAGTCGAACGTGAGGCTCACGAAACGCTGCCGGGTACTCGTCTTCAGATCCTTGAGGATGCTCTGGTAACCGGGGTTGTAGGAAATGACCAGCAGGAAATCGTCGTGGGCGTGCAGCAGTTCCCCGGTCTTGTCGATGGGCAGCACCCGCCGATGGTCGGTAAGCGAGTGGATGAGCACCGTGGTGTCCTTGCGGGCCTCGACGATCTCGTCGAGATAGCAGATCGTCCCTTCGCGCACCGCCTGCGTCAGCGGCCCGTCCTGCCAGAGCGTCTCATCGCCCTTCAGCAGGAAGCGACCGACGAGATCGGTACCGGTCAGATCCTCGTGGCAGGAAACGGTGACCAGGTGGTCGTCGATGTTCCCGCCCCCGAACAACCGCCAGGTCATATGCTCGACGAAACGGGTTTTGCCGCAGCCCGTGGGCCCCTTGAGCAGCACCGGCAGACGGCTCGAATACGCCGCCTCGAACTCCGCCACCTCGTCGGCGAGCGGCAGGTAGTAGGGTTCGCTTGTCGGGAGGTGCACCCCGTCGAGCGCCGCCTCCGGATGACTTCTCACGCGGGCACGAAGGCGTCGCGGCCCTGGGCGTAGTTCATGAACGACTGGGCCGGGTTCCTGTTGACCAGGTTCCGCTTGAACATCGGGTGCTTGAGGCTGCGCACCTCGTGCTCGATCTCCGTCAAGGGTTCGCCGCCGTCCGGGTCCACGATGGCCTGGAAGCGGTACTGGTGCTGGTCGGACTCCTCGGTGATGAGTCCGCGCTCTTCAAGTGCCGCGTGGGGGCCCGAGAAATTCGACACGTAGATCGCCAGGTGGTGGCCGTCGTAGTCCGGAATGTCGTCGTCGGTCTCGGCGAACACCAGCCGCTGGTTGGCGCCCATCGAGACCTCCGCGCGCCTGCCCCCGTCGTCGTCGATCGCGGACGCCGGGCAGTCGAGGATCTCGTTGTAGAAGCGGGCGATGCCTTCCGCCGTGTCCGACGGCACGTCGATCGAGGCGAACGGGATGCCGAGGCTCGTCCCGAATCCGGGGCCATAGGCGCGGATGTCGTTGCCCCACGGACACCGCAGCGCGATGTGGTCGTTCTTCTCCTCGCGGGAATACTCGGTCCCCTGCATCGGTCGGTCGATGAAATCCAGGCGGCGCTTCAGGTCGTCGAGGTCGGGAACGACGACGCCGATGTGACCGCGGAACACCTGCGCGTCGCGTTTGGGCAGGTGGAACTGCTGCTCGCCGACGTTGATCCACATGTTGAACGTACCGAAGTCGATGTAGGGGTCCCGCGTGAAGCCCAAACCGCTGACGTAGAACAGCGCCGCGACCTGCTGGTCCGGCACGGTCAGGTTGATGTGCTCCATGTTAAGGACGTTGCCGAAGTCCTCCTCGGCGCGGTCGAAGACCCGCTTCGCCTTCATGTCGTCTCCCGTCTCGTGTCCTGCTTGCGGCAGGGTAATACAACGTCGATAGTGGCGCGACCGGCAAGCGGGTCGCACAAGCGCCGCGTCGGGGCGACTCGACGCAGGATGACGAATGGACGACGACAACGAGCAACTGCTCGATGCAATCAGCGGCGCCCTGCCGCCCATCATGACCGCATTGGATGCCCTCACCTGGGCTGGTCGCCACCTGCATCCACCGAATCTGGGCGCCGTGGTCGATGCGGTGGCCGACACCGCCCTGCCAGTCAAAACTGGACTCGAGCGATTCCGCAAGACGTCCTTTCCCGAGCACCTTGCGACCTTCAAGGACGATGTCCTGCAAACCGGCGACCACGTCTGCCAAGCGTTCGAGGGCCTTGCCGCCGCCGCCAACGACCCTGACGGCGCGATCAAGGCGTATCGCGCCATGGGACACCAAACGCGTGCGCTCTATGCCCTGTACCCCGTCGCGGCGATGCTGCCGCCGGTCAGCCGGTTCTTTTTAGAGCGCGACGCTCGCAACGACGATTCGCTGCTTGGCCGATTGACCAGCGCGGACGCAAGGCGTGACGAGGTGGGAGTCATGCACGCCGACAACGACAAGGGCAAGCGCGGCGGCTTCTCGCTCTACGTGCCCGAGTACTACGACCCCGACGAGTCCTATCCCCTCGTCGTCGCCCTGCACGGCGGCTCGGGCCACGGCCGCGATTTCCTGATGACCTGGCTGGTCAATGCCCGCACCCACGGTGCCATCGTCCTCTCGCCGACCGCCCGGGACCGAACCTGGTCGCTGATGGGCCGGGACATCGACAGTCCCAATATCGAGGGCATGGTTCAGCGCATACGCGACCGCTTCAACATCGATCCCGCTCGACTGCTGCTGACCGGGATGA
>CAZJRX010000177.1:0-1427 GCA_964548145.1 uncultured Pseudomonadales bacterium
CTTGAGTTGCTTCACGGATGCCGTGACCGGGGTGACTCTCAACTCGCCGGAGGGTTCGAGTACGAAGTCGATCTTGTCGCCGGGTTTGAGCCGTAGTTTGTCGCGTATGACCTTGGGTACGGTCACCTGTCCTTTGGCGGTTATTGTCGCTTGCATTACCTAGTCCTGCATTCCTTACTTTATGGTAATACAGTAACGCAGCACTGAAACGACAGCAATCAAGCGGGTCCGTAGGTCTCCGGTGTGCGTCAGCTTCCCGTGGAGGTGTAGCGCCGAACGCCGAGTTGCCAAACGCCGATGGCCGCGCCGAGGAAGGCGAATCCCGCCAAGGGCGCCGTCACCTGGAACACCCGCGAGGTTCCAAGCGGGTCGTCCACCCCGAGTACGGCCACGATGGGGAAGTAGCCGATGCACGCCAGTGGCACTACGTAAGTGAAGAAACGCCGGAACAGCCGGTGGTAGATGGGCAGCGGGTAGGATGCGGTCTCGACGCCGCCGTAGGTGAGGATGTTCATCAGTTCCAGCGACTCGGTGGTCCAGAAGCACATCGTGGCCTGCAGCACCATCAACGCGAAGAAGAACGCGACACCCCCCGCCATCGCGAACGCGAGCAGCCCGACTCGATCGGCTTCCACCGGGAGTCCGAGAGCCGTCCAAGCGGCACCGACAATGACGAGGCCCGGCAACAGTCTGCCCAGGCGGCGCAGCGACAGCTCGTGGCCCGCCAACTGCAGCACCGTGCTGCGCGGGCGCAGCAGCACCCGGTCGAAGTCGCCGGTTTTGACGTACAGCGTGCCGAACTGATCGAACCCGGTCGCCAGGAGTTCGCCAATCGCGTAGGTGGCGTTGATCGTGCCGCAGAACAACGCGACCTCGGCGAAGCTCCAGCCCGAGAGGTTCCCGAACCGATCGAACAGCACCCAGATGCCCGCAAGTTCGATCAGGCAGTTGAGCAGGTTCCCGAGCGCAGCCATGAGGAACGACGCCCGGTACTGCAGTTGTCCACGCAGCGAGATCGAAAGGTAGCGAAAAAGCAACGACGCCGCGTTCATCCGCCCTGCACCACCATGCGCCGGACGCCCCGCAGCAGAATCAGCCGCCCCAAGAGGACCAGCGCCACAGTCCAGACCAGAGTGAAGACGAGCTCCGGCACGATCTCGGCCGGCGGGATGTTGCCGCTGTAGATGCGGTATGGCACGTCGGCGAGGCCCCGGAACGGCTGCCAGTTCAGAAACGGTTGCAGCCAGTCGGGAAACAGCGGCAGCGGCACGACGAGTCCCGAGAAGATGGTGACCAGCACCGTCAGAACGCGGTCCACGCCGACCCCGGAGATCGTCCACAACAGCGAGATGTGGGCAAGCAAGGTGACCGCCGTGGCCAGCATCGCCGCCAGCACGAGCGATGCCACGAAACCCGCGAAGGCGACG
>CAZJRX010000177.1:1503-7638 GCA_964548145.1 uncultured Pseudomonadales bacterium
TGGCGAACAGCACCATCGGGATGCCGCGAAGCGTCGGTGCGGCGACCCGGAACGCCAAGGTGCGCCCGTACCAGTAGGAATAGAGATCCAGCGGCCGGAGCAGGTCGTAGGCGATCGTGCCGTCCCGGACCTGGGCGCGGAAATCGGCATCGACATTCCAGGGCAGCATGCCGAGCAACGCTTGCCCGAGCCATACATAGGCCACGACCTCGGTGAGATTCATCGGCTGCGGTTCGGTGGCAGCGGCAAAGAACGCCGCCAGGATCATGAGCCGGATCGCGCCCCAGAATAGCTGGGTCGCAAAGCCCGCGAACGCGGCCGCCCGGTACTGGAGCAGGGTTCGATAACGGGCGCTGACTACCGCCACGAGGGGGCGGATGTCCCAGCGTGAAACAAGCGCCGAAACGAGCGAAGCGATGGGAGGGGATTGTTTCATGCGGGGTCGGGGTGGCTGGGCCAAAGGCGAAGGCGGCGCACAGCGTCAGCGAGCGCCGGCCGGGCTTTGGGGCGCCCGCTCATCGTTCGCGCATGTCGTGTTCGGCGTACAACTCGGCAACGGTCTGTTCGATCGGCGGGTGCTCGATGAAGAGATCGTGGGGCGTTCCCTGGGCCAGGAGCTTGCCGATGAGCGTTGCCGCCGGAAGGCGTTCCGGGTCGAACGCAATTCGAACTCTCGACGCGTCGCGTTCGACGACGCGAACACCCTCCCCTTCGCCCGCGAGCATCGCCGCTTCGCTTGCCGAGTCGTAGTCGACGACCAGCACGCGCTCGTTGGGTACCCGCCGACGCAGGCCGTCGACGCTGCCGTCGGCGAGGATCCGCCCGTTGCCGATGACCATGACCCGGTCGCACAGCGCCTCGATGTCGTCCATGTCGTGGGTGGTGAGCAGCACCGTGACCTGCCGGTCGCGGTTCAACTCGCGCACGAAATCCCGGATCGCGAGCTTGGAGACGGCATCGAGACCAATGGTCGGCTCGTCCAGGAAGAGGAGGCTCGGACCGTGCAACAGCGCAGCCGCCAGGTCCGAACGCATGCGCTGGCCGAGCGATAGCTGGCGCACCGGCACGTCGAGCAGCGGCTCTAAGTCCATGAGTTCGATCAGCCGGTCGCGATTGTCGCGGTAGGTCGCTGGCGGCACCCGGTAGATGTCGCGCAAGAGGTCGAAGCTCTCGATGACCGGAAGGTCCCACCACAGTTGCGTGCGCTGGCCGAATACGACGCCGATGCGGGCAACGTGGCGGCGCCGGTCACGCCATGGTGTGAGACCGTCGACCCGGCACGTGCCGGCCGTGGGGTTGAGGATTCCCGCGAGGATCTTGATGGTCGTCGACTTGCCGGCGCCGTTGGGGCCGATGTAGCCCACCAGTTCGCCGCGCTCGATGTCGAAGTCGATGCCATCGAGAGCGTGCACGTCGCGCATCCGGCGATGGAATAGCCCCCGGAAGGCGCCAGCGAGTCCTGGCAGCCGCTCGGCCACGCGGAACGTCTTGGCAAGACCCCGTACTTCGATTTGCGGCATTCGGACGGTCCTCATGGCATGCCGCTGCGTTGGTCGGCGACCAAGGGGCAGACGGGGTCGAAGGGCGCGCGAAAATACGCGCGGCGCTTGCCGGAGTCAAGGCGAAGGGCGTCGCAAGGCGAACCGGGACGTGCTGATCCCCGAACGCGTGACGACACTTCGCCTACGCGCTCGGACGTGGCCTAACAAGGCTGGCCTCCCGCTCGGCGGGGACATAGAAGAAACCGCGACCCCTACGCCCGGGACGCCCCCTCTGCCCACGAATGCTCCGGGCGAGGTTACGGTCAACGAGTCGCCGATGTGCTCGACCACCGTGGGTCGCGCCGTCAGCCAATCGCGATGGACAAGTCGCGGACCTGCCGTCTCTCGACAGTCTGGAAGAAGCAAGCAGGACGTTCCCGCACTTCGAACCAATTCGATAGCCTCGTTCGACGCCCAAAAGCCGGGTCGGCGATGCCTCATCGATCAGGGTCTGCAGTCGCGCCTTGCCTTGGCCCAACCGTACCGGGATCTTCACGGGGGGCCCGAAACGGTATCTCGCGTAAGATAGGCAATGTCGCTGGACGGGAGCCGCTCCCTATGGACCAGACCCCGGGCGCGAAGATGATGTATCTCATCAAGCGCAAACCCGAGACATCTCGGGAGGAACTGGTGGCGCACTGGTTCGCCAACCACATGCCCGCCGTCATCCAGAGCCAGAAGGACGGCGCGGCGCGCGGCCGTCCCCACGCCCGGCGCTACTTCGCCACCCTCTACGATGCCGACGCGTCCGGCGAGCACCCTTGGGACGGTGTCGCCCAACTCTGGTGGCCCCGGCCGTTGCCGAGACCCACTACGGGCTTCGGTGCCGAGCCCCACGATACCTTCCAGCAGAAGGCTGAACCCTACATGCCTTGGGCGACCACGGAATACGTCGTCATCGACGGTTCCGAACATCTCGACACGGCCCCGCTGACGCTCAACGCGCCCTATCCCATGACCCGGTCCGGCTTCCACAAGGTGACCTATCTCGTAGCCGCGAAGCCCGACACCGACTACGACGCGTTCTTCGCGCACTGGCTCGACATTCACGTCCCAAACGTCAAGGCGACCATGGAGGCCGTGGGCGGTTTCCGTTACGTGGTAAGCCACAGCATCGATCCAACGAACGAGCCGTACGCCGGAATGGCGGAGCTCTACTACCACGATCCGCGGGACTCGATCCGCTGGCGGGAGACCATTGAGGCCGATGGCATGGAGAAGTGGATCGATCCGGAACGCATGCTGATTCTCGGCGCCCATACGGAGATGGTCGGGATTCCCTGATGGCGACACTCGAATGCTGGAGTTGCGGCGCATCCCTCGACGAGTTGCCGCGCCCCATCACCCGTCACATGAACTGTCCCGAGTGCTTCGAGGACCTGCACTGCTGTCGGATGTGCCGGAACTACGCACCGGACGCGTCCATCACCTGCACCGACGAACGAACCGACCCGCCCGTCAACAAGGAGAACGCCAACTTCTGCGACTACTTCCGGCCGACCAACGCCTACCGGGCCGGATCGCGGGAGCGCCAGGCCGGCGCCAAGGCCAAGCTCGACGCGTTGTTCGGCGGCGACGAGGCGGCCGAAGCGGCAGAGCCCGACGACAGCCCTGACCCGGTCCCACCCGGCGATGACAAGCAGGCCGAGGCACGGCGGCAACTCGATGACCTGTTCGGATCGTGACCGACGTCACCCGCCCATAGGCACCGAATGCCGCGTTTCGCTGCAAACGTCTCGACCATGTTTCCCGACCTCCCGGTCCTCGAACGTTTTGCCGCCGCCCGGTTTGCGGGCTTCGAAGCCGTCGAGTATCTCTTTCCGTACGGCGACAGCCCGGTCGAGATCAAACGTCGGCTGCGCGATGCCGACCTGCGCATGATCCTGCTCAACACACCGCTTGGCGATGCCGCAGGGGGCGAACGCGGACTGGCCGCCGTGCCCGGCCGCGAGACCGATTTCCATCGGCACCTCGAGTTGGCCCTGGACTACGCCCGAACGCTGGGGGTCCCCATGGTCCATGTCATGGCGGGGGTCGTCCCCGAAGAGCAATGCCAGGACGCCGAAGACGTGTTGGTCGAGAACATCCGCCATGCCGCCGATGTCGCGGCACCGTTCGGCATCCGCATCCTGCTCGAACCCTTGAACCACGAGGACACGCCCGGCTACTTCCTCACCCTGACCGCCCATACGCGCCGGTTGATCGAGGCGATCGGCCGCGACAACGTCGGCCTGCAATACGATCTCTACCACCGCCAGATCATGGAGGGGAACCTGGCGCGCGGCATCGCCGACAACCTCGATATCATCGGCCACATCCAGTTTTCGAGCGTCCCGGGTCGCCACGAGCCCCAGTACGGGGAAGTCAACATGCCGCACCTCTTCGACGTCTGCGATCGCCTCGGCTACGACGGCTGGATCGGCTGCGAGTACCGGCCCATGACGACCGCCGACGAGGGCCTGAGCTGGGGCAGGCGCTACGGACTCGGGCAGCGCCCATGACCGGGTTGAGCCAGGCACAGATCGACTCGTTCCACGACAACGGTTTCCTGTTCCCGCTCCGAGCGTTCTCCACCGACGAGACCGGTATGCTGCGGGGTCGTCTGGAGTCGGCGGAGGCCCGGGCCAAGCCGGGAACCGAACGGGCGGTACGCCACGGACTCCCCATCACCCACGCCTGGGCCTGGGACCTGGTACACGATCCGCGCATCGTCGAGCCGATCGCTGCGGTGCTCGGTCCCGACGTACTGCTTTGGTCGATGGACTGGTTCATCAAGGAACCGGGCCCCGGCTTCGTCTCGTACCACCAGGACGCCACCTATTGGGGGCTCGAACCGCACCACGTGGCAACGGCGTGGATCGCGCTGTCCGACGCCGGTCCCCGCACCGGCCCGATGCGGTTCGTACCCGGCAGCCACAGGGGACCCCTGCTCGAGCAGGAGGAGACCTACGGCGAGAACAACCTTCTAAGCCGCGGCCAGGTCGTGAAGACCGATGTGGACGAGGCCAATACCGTACTCGCGCCCCTGGCGGCCGGCGAAATGTCCCTGCACCACGTCCGCGTCATCCACGGCTCGGCGCCGAACCTCACCGACGACCGCCGTATCGGCATGGTGCTTCGCTTCTGCGCCACGGACGTCCGGCAGACCAAGGCGAAGGGCGACCGGGCCATCCTCGTCAAGGGAACCGACCGCTACCGGCACTTCGCAATGATCCCCCGTCCCAGCGAAGATCAGGGCGAAGCGGAACGGGAGCTTGCCCGCCAGCACGGCCGGACCCGGCACCAAGCCCTAATGGAAGACTGAACCGTGCGTGTACTCCACGTGTACCGTACATACTTCCCCGAGACCCAGGGCGGACTGGAGGAGACAATTCGCCAGATCTGCATCAACACGGCACCTCAAGGGGTCGAGAGCCGGGTTCTCTGCACGAGCAGGGCCATCGAACCACGCGTCGTCCAACGCGACGAGGCTGCGGTGTACCGGTGCCAGCGAACTGGCGAGATCGCCTCCTGCAGCCTGTCGGTCGAAGCATTCCCGCAATTCCGGCGCTTGCTCCCCTGGGCAGACGTCGTGCACTACCACTTCCCCTGGCCGCTCGCCGATCTCCTGCATCTCACGGGACGCGTCGGCGTGCCGGCCGTCGTCACCTACCACTCGGATATCGTCCGCCAGCGCTTGCTCGCACGGCTGTATTCCCCTCTCATGATGCGCTTCCTCGGATCCGTGGATCGAATCGTCTGCACGTCGCCGAACTACCTGGCGACGTCGAAGGTGCTCGATCGTTTCCGGGGCCGCGTGGATATCGTGCCGATAGGGCTCGATGAGGCGTCCTACCCAAACGCGACGGACGCGCTATTCGATGAGGCCGAAGCCCGATACGGGTCGGCGTTCTTCCTGTTCATCGGCGTCCTGCGCTACTACAAGTGCCTGCACATCCTCCTCGACGCCATGCGCGGTGCGTCCTACCGGGCGGTGATAGTCGGCACGGGCCCCCTCGAGCGCGAGCTCAAGGATCACTGCAGGCGCTTGGGCATCGCCAACGTCACCTTCACCGGATACCTGCCGGATTCGACGAAGGTCGCGTTGCTCGCACTGTGCCGAGGCGTGGTGTCGCCGGCCTACCTGCGCGCCGAGGCCTTCGGCGTCTCGCTCCTCGAAGGCGCGATGGCCGGCAAGCCGTTGATCACCACGGAGATCGGCTCCGGGACGAGTCATGTGAATGTCCACGGCGAGTCGGGCCTCGTCGTCGAGCCGAACTCCGTTGCGGCGTTTCGAGACGCCATGGATGCCCTGCACCGCGAGCCCGAGTTGGCGCAGACGCTCGGCGCCGGTGCAAGATGCCGGTTCGAACGGCTGTTCAACGGACGTCTGATGGGCGAGCGCTACACGAACATATATGCCTCGCTGCTGGGGATGGGGGCCAGTGGCCCAGTGTCCGCCGAAGAAGGTGGCGCTAGTGTGCCGCGGCAGAAATAGGTTGATGTTTGCGCAGGGCGAGTTCGCGCCAAAACGCATGCTGGGGGTCCACGAAGGCGGCACATCCTCCACTTTTTCGGCGATTTCGGGTTCTTCGCGCCTTCCCAAAGTTCAAGG
>CAZJRX010000178.1:0-7637 GCA_964548145.1 uncultured Pseudomonadales bacterium
TGTAAAGAGTTTCGTCATGGCATCAAGCGGCTGGTGAGAAATGCGGGCTAGCCCGGGGTTTTAGAACCCCATCGAGCAGCGTGAACGTTCGCTCGCCGAGGCCCGCCAGTGCCGGGTCGTGGGTGACCACCACGAACGACGTACCGGTCGTCTTTCCCAACGTCGCCATCAACGCCACCACACCCTCGGCGCTTTCGCGGTCGAGATTCCCCGTCGGCTCGTCGGCGAGGACAACGGACGGTTCGGTGGCCAGGGCGCGGGCCACCGCCACTCGTTGGCGTTCGCCGCCCGAGAGTTGATGCGGTCGGTGATCCAGTCGCTCTGCGAGGTGCACCTCGGCAAGCAGGTCCCGCGCGCGTTTCGCCGCCGTTGCGAATCGGGCGCCGCCCAGGAGCAATGGCACTGCGACGTTTTCGAGGGCCGAGAATTCCGGTAGCAGGTGATGGAACTGGTAGACGAACCCCATACCGCTGTTGCGGATTCGGGCTCGCTGCGCCGCGCTTGCACCGGTCAGCGGCCGGCCCATGATCTCGACGGTCCCTTCGTCGGGGTCGGTCAGGCCCGCCAGGACATGGAGGAGCGTGCTCTTGCCGGCGCCTGAACGTCCGACGACGCCGACCCATTCCCCCGGCGAAACGTCGAGATCGATCCCGCGCAGAACGGCCAAACGCTGATTGCCCTCGGCAAACGCCTTGCGTACGCCCCTTGCCGACAGCGCGTATTCGATGTCACTCATGCTGCAATAGCTCCGCCGGGTTCAGCCGCGCTGCCCGCCAGGCTGGAAAGACGGTGGCCGCAACGCCCAACAGGAGGGCGGTGGCACCGACTCGGACGATGTCGCCGGCAACGTATTCCACGGGTAGCGAGGTGATGAGGTACTCGCCCATCAACCGTGTTCCGAGCAGGTCTTCAAGCCAGGGAAAGCCCGCCTCGGCGACGATGCCGAGGCCGATACCGATGCCGACGCCCAACGCGATCCCCACCACGGCGATGGCCGTGCCCACCACCAGGAAAGCGCCGACCACCAGGCTGGATCGACTCCCCATCGTGCGCAGGATGGCCACGTCGCTGCGTCGTTCGTTGACGATCATGACGAGGCTCGACACCAGGTTGAACGCCGCTACCGCCACCAGTAGTGATAGCAGCAGGAACAGCATGTTCTTCGTGTACCGAATCGCCGCATACAGATTGCCGTAGGTCGCGATCCAACTGATGGAGCGGACGCGCTCTTCGGCAAGGGCGCCGACGATTCGCGAACGCACGGTCTCGGCCGCCAGGGCATCCTTGGTCCTGACGTGGAACTCCTGCGCCGGCACCCCCGCGCGGAAGAGCCTTGCCGCGTCCTGGCGATGGAGGTACGCGGACGTCCGATCCAGTTGCGTCCCCGTGTTCAACACGCCAACCACACGCAGCCGCTTCTGTCTCGGGAATACGCCGAGCGGCGTTACGGACGTCGTCGGGAGCACGGCGTTGACATGGTCCCCGACGGCGACCCCCAGCCGCTCGGCAACCTGTTCGCCGAGCAGAACCTCGAACCCGCCCGGCGCCGGCATGCCTGCGCCCGCAAGGTAGTCGTCAATACGGGACACGGCCGGGTAGTCCTCCGGGTCCACCCCGATCATAGTGACCCCCGCAACGCGCCCGGGGGCGACCAGCAGAGCGCGGCCCTGAACCACGGCCGATGCACCGGCGACCGCCTCGACACCCCGCACGGTCTCGAGAATGCCCCGGTTGTCGCCAGCCGCTGTGGCGGATACGAGCCGTATATGGGGCACGATGCCCAGGATCCGCTGGTTCATCTCGGTCTCGAAACCAGCGACGACGGCCTGCACGAACACGAGGATGGCGACCGAAACCGCCAGCCCGCCGAGCGCCAGGGCGCTGACGAACGAGATGAAGCTGCGACGCGAGCGCGCGTAGCGCGTTCCAATGTTGAGGAAAAGTGGTCGAAACATCGTCAAGTAGCCAGGTGACGTGGCTAGCGCGTCTCGCGAGACGCGCTAGTGTAAGGGATACCCAGCGGGGGCACGCCAGCCCGACGAGTGATGGCCATAATACGGCATCGCAATCCGACTCGAGTGAGAGCTCTTTTCCCGCGCTGAACAGGCTAGCGCGCCTCGCGAGTACGCGAGGCGTTCAAGAGCATTTCGACGCGCTGTGCCAAATGCAACCTGCGTGTGAACATCAAGGGCGTTCAAGGAGTTTAGCGCGCCTCGGGAGTACCCGAGCCGTCCAAGAACGATTCGCAGCAGCTTCCGCAAAACTTGGTTCAAGTGCGCAGATGAACGCTCGTCAAGAACGCCAGCGAGGCTCCGCTCGCGGGCGGTCTCTCAATGGTCTGCCAGGTAGCCGGCCATCGCGCGGCTCGACGAGAGTCGGAATCCGTGATCGTCGCGAACGATGAACAATGCCGCCAAGTCCGCTGTATCGGCGAAGCGCATGCCCTCGCCGTCGCCCATCACGAGCAATGCGGTGGCGTAGGCGTCGGCGAGCATCGCGTTCTCGGCGATCACCGTGACGGACGCCAGCCGATGCGCTACCGGATAGCCGGACCGAGGGTCGATGACGTGCGATACCCGGTTGCCAGCTTCCTCCCGGTACTGCCGGTAGTCGCCGGAGGTGGCCATCCCGCCGCCTTCGAGTTTCACGGTCGTCGCCAGCTTCAACCCGGCCGGCGACTCCACACCGACCCGCCACGCGCCGCCGCCCGGCGCCCTTCCCGAGGCCCGGATCTCGCCGCCGAGTTCGATGAGGTACGCGCGACAACCGCGAGCATCGAGGATGTCCGCGATTCGATCCACCGCGTACCCTTTCGCGATACCGGAAAGGTCCACGGTTGCCGGCGCGAGTTTCTCGAGCGTTGGCGGCGCCAGCCGAATCCCGATGCGCCGGTGGTCGACCAACCGGCGCGCGTCGGCAACGTCCTGCCGTGTCGGCGGGCCCGGCGCCGGCTCGGCACCGAAACCCCACAACGCCACGAGCGGCGCAACGGTGGGATCGAAGGCGCCCCCCGTCATGTCTGCGACACGGCCTGCGACCGCTACAACCCGGGCGAGATCAGGCGCAACCGGGGTGACGACCCCGGTCGGTCCCTGGTTGAAGCGCGACAGTTCCGAATCCCTGTCGTAGGTCGACATGAGTCCGTTTAACCGGTCCAACTCGGCACCGATCCGAGGCGCCGGCAGATCTCCCGGGCAATTCCCCTGCAACGCGTAGGTCGTACCCATCGCGTCACCCGAGGCGTGCTCGTAGCCGCATCCCGAGGCGAATACCAACGCAACCGCGAACAGTCCAACCGCCGTGGGTAGGCCTTCCCCGGTTGCGCTCGGTGCGGACATGACGCCAGTCTACGGTCATCCGCCGGTGCACGGGACCGAGTTCCTCATTTGAGGTCAGCCGCCGCATCGGGCCGCGATGCGTTCTTGACGACAATCCGGCCCTATGGACACACTTGTCCGATGTGCCGTTGCCCCGGCCCGGACTCAAGGGTCGGTGCGACACTACCGCAACCACGAGCCGCTGAGGACCAACCGATGCCCGAATTCTGCAAGGTCGACAAATCCGACCACATCATGACCGTGACCCTGAACCGGCCTGAACGCTTGAATGCCCTGCATCCGCCGGCCAACGCCGAACTCGGCGAGGTGTTCGACGACTACGCCGCCGACACCGATATGTGGGTGGCGATCATCACCGGCGAAGGTCGGGGTTTCAGCGCGGGCAACGACTTGCGCTACCAGGCCGAGGGCGGCGAACGGGTACCGATGCCACGGGGCTTCGGCGGTCTCACGTCGCGGTTCGATCTGACCAAGCCCGTGTACGCGGCGGTCAACGGCGTCGCCATGGGCGGTGGCTTCGAGATCGCGCTAGCGTGCGACATCATCATTGCCTCGGACAATGCCATGTTCGCGCTTCCGGAGCCGAAGGTCGGGTTGGCCGCCCTAGCCGGTGGATTGCAGCGTCTGCCACGGCAGATCGGTGTAAAGAGAGCCCTCGGAATGATCCTGACCGGTCGCCATGTACCCGCCCAGGAGGGCTACGAGCTGGGATTCGTGAATGCCGTCGTGCCCCGCGACAAGCTGATGGAGGAGACCCATCGCTGGGTCCAGATGACCCTCGAATGCGCGCCGCTGTCGATACGCGCCAGCAAGGACGTCGTCTATCAGAGCATGAGCATGGGGTCGCTCGAAGAGTCGATGGCCGTGCGCTACGAATCGGTGGCCACCCTTTCCTCCAGCGAGGATTTCATCGAGGGACCGCGCGCCTTCTCAGAGAAGCGCCCCCCCAACTGGCAGGGCAAATAGACGCTCCAAACCCAACAGCGCGAACCGGCGGCCATTTCACTCGCCGGTTCCTGCTGATCAACGCGCTCGCCTTCAGCGGCGGCTTCTCGATCATGTCGCTGGAGCTGTTGGGTGGTCGCATCCTCGCGCCCTGGTTCGGCAGCAGCATCTATGTCTGGGGGAGCGTTATCACGGTGTTCATGCTCTCGCTCGCCGTCGGCTACTTCGTGGGTGGCCGGTTGAGCCTGCACGCGCCGTCGCTTGCCAAGTTCGGGTGCCTGTTCCTACTTGCCGCCTTGATCCTGGTACCGGTGGTCTACCTCGCCGAGCCGGTGATGACCTGGGTGTTCGGCGAAATCGAAGATCCGCGCTACGGCAGCCTGGTGGCATCGCTGGCGTTGTTCGTCGCACCGACAGTGGTCTTGGGCACGATCTCGCCCTACTCCGTGCGACTGCTCGTACGCAACCGGGAGGAGTCCGGGATGGTCGCCGGAACCCTCTACTTCGTGTCTACGCTGGGCAGTGCGTTGGGTACGCTGGCAACAAGCTTCTACTTCGTGCTGTGGTTCGAGATGGACACCATCGTGGTGGTCCTGGCGTCGACCCTTCTGATACTAGGTACCGCTGGCATACTTTGCCGGGGGCTTGACCGGCATGCCTGAGAACCTTGATGCCGATCATCGCGGCGGTCCCGGCCTTGCGCAACAGCGCCATGCCGATCGCGGTCCGCATGCGCTGCCGGGGCATCCAGGATCTCCTTCGACCGACGACCGGCGGCGGCGGTCGGGAAAGCTGATCGCCTGGCTTGCCGGCCTTCTGCTGTCGGCCGGCACGCACGACGCCATTGCCGACCGGCAGATATTGCACCGGGAGCAGTCGCTCTACCACACGATTCTGATCGTGGCCGAACCGTCGCGACTTTGTATGCAGTTCAGCGTCCGGGATGGTGCCCGCAACCAATCGTGCGTCGATCCGCGACGTCCCAAGCGCATGGTGTTCAGCTACACGCGAATGGTCATGGCGGCGCTGCTCCTCGTCCCGGAACCGATGACCGTCCTCGTCGCGGGTCTCGGCGGCGGGACGTTACCCACCGCCCTCGCCACACTGCTGCCGGAGGTTCGAATAGACGTCGTCGAGATCGATCCCGCCGTGGTCAAGGCGGCCGAGAAGTACTTCGACTTCCAGGAAACCGCCGGCGTGCGGGTACACATCCAAGATGCTCGCGTTTTCGTGAAGAGAGCGTTACAGCAAACCGACCGCTACGATCTCGTCATCCTGGACGCCTACAGCGGCGACTATATACCCGAGCACCTCATGACTGCCGAATTCCTGGACGAAACCCGCCGGCTCTTGGCACCGGGCGGGGTGGTAGCCGCAAACACGTTTGCGACGTCTCGTCTATACGACCATGAATCAGCCACTTACCGGTCGGTATTCGGAGAGTTTTTTAACTTGCGCGTGAAGACGAGCAACAACCGGGTGATCCTCGCCAAGGACGGTCAGTTGCCCAACAAGGCCACTCTTCGTGCCAATGCACGGCGCTGGCGGCAGCCGCTCAAACCGTTCGACGTGCCGATCACGTCCTATGTTGGCCGCTTGGACACGAAGATCGACTGGGATCTCAGCAAGCGACCGCTCACCGACCAGTACTCGCCTGCCAACCTGCTACGGCGACGGTGATGGGCCTCGACTGGTCGTTTCCCTATGCTTCCCGGCGGGCACCGGTTCTGGCACGCAACGTGGTTGCGACATCGCAGCCGCTGGCGTCCTACGCGGGCATCGATGCCCTTCGACGGGGTGGGAATGCCGTCGATGCCGCGCTCGCCGCCGCTATAGCGCTCACGGTGGTCGAGCCGTGCAACAACGGTGTGGGAAGCGACGCCTTCGCCATCGTTTGGGACGGAAGCCGGCTGGTGGGTCTGAACGGTTCGGGCCGGTCGCCAGCCGCCTGGTCCCGGGATCGCTTCGCAAGCTACGGCACCATGCCCCGCAAAGGCTGGGACACCGTAACCGTTCCCGGGGCGGTAAGCGCCTGGGTAGCCCTGTCCGAAAGGTTCGGCGCCCTACCCTTCACGGACCTGTTCGACAGTGCGATCGGCTACGCCCGGGAGGGGTTTCACGTCGGCCACGAAACGGCTTCGATCTGGGCGCGCGCTGCCGAGTCCTACAGCGCCTATCCGGCATTTCTCGACCATTTCGTTCCCGGCGGCAAGGCGCCCGGTACGGGGGAGGTCTTCCGCAACCCCGACTTGGCGGACACGCTCCTGTCGATTGCCGAGACGGGCGGGCACTCGTTCTACCACGGCGATCTGGCCGTACGGATCGAGGCGACGGCCCGGGACGAAGGCGGTTTGCTCCGGCGCCGCGACCTTGCGGTGCATCGGGCCGACTGGGTGGAGCCAATCGTGCAGCCGTATCGGGGGATAGCCTTGGCGGAGATACCCCCAAACGGTCAAGGGCTCGCCGCGCAGATCGCCCTGGCCATTCTCGAACGGCTCGGGACGTCCGCTCTCACGCCCGGTTCCGTCGACTGGACGCATCGGCACCTCGAAGCCATGAAAATCGCCATCCGGGCCGCTTTCGAACACTTCGCCGACGCCGATGCCATGCGCCTGGCACCGGCGTCGCTGTTGGCCCCCGATGCCATCGGCCGTGCCGCCCGGCGTATCGGCGAGCACGCCGCACCGCTACCGCCGGTTGCCCTTCCCGGCGGCAGCGACACCGTCTACCTCACCGCAGCCGACGCCAGCGGCATGATGGTGTCGATGATCCAATCCAACTACATGGGCTTCGGCTCCGGTATCGTCGTGCCCGGAACCGGAATCGCGATGCAGAACCGGGGTGCCGGATTCGTGCTCGACCCGGATCACCCCAACGTTGTCGGCCCAAACAAGCGTCCGTACCACACCATCATCCCGGGCTTCGTGACCCGCGGCCGCCTGCCCGCGATGAGCTTCGGCGTCATGGGCGGCCACATGCAACACCAAGGCCACGTGCAGATGGTCACCCGGGTATTCGATCACGGCGAAAACCCCCAGGCGGCGTCGGACGCGCCTCGTTGGCATGTCGCACCGGACTTCAGCGTGGCCCTTGAGGACGGTTACGCACCGGACGTCGCCGGCGAACTCGCTGCACGGGGGCACGCCGTCGAGGTCGTCGCCGACCACCACCTGTTCGGCGGCGCGCAGTTAATCTACCGATTGCCGGATGGCGCCTATTGCGCGGCGTCCGACCATCGCAAGGAAGGTGCCGCCTTAGGTTTCTGATGGCTCCCCAACTCGGGAGACGCGCTAGTTTTCTGAACGCGGAAAGAGGCTCTCACTCGAGTCGCATTGCGATGCCGTATTATGGCCA
>CAZJRX010000179.1:0-7623 GCA_964548145.1 uncultured Pseudomonadales bacterium
GATGCCGCCGCCGAGTCGGGCGAAGATGGAAATCAGCGAACCGCCGAAGGACAGCGCCACGAGCGCCTCGATCAGGGTGCGTTCATCGACGCCCAGGGCCCCGAGAATGCCGTAGTAGCCGGCGACGCCCAAGAGACCCAGACCGACCACCAGCATGCCGGTGACCGCCCCGGATCGGAACGCGATGCTAAGGGCCGGCTTGAGGCCGGTCTTGGCAGCCTCGGTGGTGCGTACGTTGGCGCGCACCGAGACGTGCATGCCGATGTATCCGGCCGCACCGGAGAGCACCGCACCGACCAGGAATCCGATGGCCACCCAGTACGATAGCGTGATCAAGAGCACGACGGCCACGACAAGCCCGACGATGCCGATGGTCGTGTACTGCCGGTTCAGATAGGCGGCCGCCCCCTCCTGGATACCCTCCGCGATCTCGCGCATGCGGTCGCTGCCGGCATTCGCGGACAGCACCGAGCGGCTGGCGACGATTCCATAGACCAGCGCGAGTGCGCCGCAGACGAGCGAGAGGTTAAGGACATTCATGTAGATTCAATCCGTGGCAAGTTGGCAAGTACGGCTGGCAGGACATGGGTCGCGGAAAGCGGATGCCCAAGGCCGACGCCGCCCCTCAAAGGCGCAAGGCCTAAAGCGCCGGGACTCTACCTGAGACGGCGACGGCGGACAACACGACCTCGAGCCACGACCTGCACCTTGTCCTCCAGTGCCGCCCATGCGGCCGGCCGCGCGCCGTACGGCCTGCGGGGAGCTGGCATACCCGAGGCCGCCAACGGGTCGTTCGCGAAGATGAAGCCCGCCGAACCTGCCGGATCCCAGGCATCGAGGGCGGACCGCACCGCCGCCGGCAAATCGCAGAACGGTGGCGCAGGTTCCTGATCGCTGATCACGACGCTCAAGGCGATCTCAGTTCCTACAACTTCCGTCGCTGGTTGGTAGAAGTGGAGGGGTGGCCACCGGCGGAAGCTCAAGACCTCGTTAGCGATCGAGAAAAGGCGGTCGAGCTCCTAGAGCACTACGACCATCGCGATTGACCCGACCTGGCCAGCCTGCGTTGTATTCGGCTGGGACATGCCGAATCCGAACGCCTCGACGTACTGGTGACCCGTCTCGTACGCTCGGAGTTTGCTGATCAGATCTTTCCAAACGACCCCATCGCTGATTGATTCACGACAGATCCTCTTCGCCTGCTGAGGATGGATTCCCTGAACCGAGCGTGTCCTCGACGTCAGCCTCGACCGCCTATCCCTTGTCCAAGAGATCCCGCAAGTCGATCAACGCCGCGTTTACCCGGGACACGTAGGACGCCATGACCAGGGAGTGGTTGGCGAGGAAGCCGAAGCCGCCGCCGTTCAGGATCATCGGGCTCCAGATGGCCTCCTGGGTGGCTTCCAGTTCGCGGATGATCTGGCGCAGGCTTACCCGGGCGTTCTTGTCGTCGAGGACGGCGGCGAAGTCGTGATCCACAGCCTTCAGAAGGTGGACGAGCGCCCAGGTCTGGCCACGCGCCTCGTAGAAGACGTCGTCGATCTCGAACCAACTGGTTTTCTGCCGCGCGTCCGGACTCGTGTCGGTTGCCTGGGTCGCGGCGGGGTCGCCGGCGAGCCCCAGATGGAGTTGCTTCTTGCCGACGCTCTGCGATAGGCGCTGAGAGATGTCGCCGAGGCGGGTCTCCACCTCCTGGAGCCAGCGGGCGAGATTGTCTGCCCGGGCGTAGAACTGGGTGTCTTCGGCGGTGCGGCTGGCGAGTCGTCGGGCATAGTCCGCGACGTGGTTGGCACCGTTCCTGTATTCGTTCTCCGATGCCGGGAAGATCCAACTCGCGTTGTCGTAGAAAAAGTGACCCTGGGCCGTGGCGAGGTCGGGATCCTCGGCGGACTGGCTTTGGGAGCGGCTCAAGTCGTTGCGAAGCGCCCGGCTGACGTCGCGCAGGTGGACCAGTACCCCGAACTCCCAGTTCGGCACGTTGTCGACGATGACGCCGGGCGGGAAGATGTCGTTGGAAAGGTAGCCGCCGCGCTTTTCGAGGAGCGTCTCGGCGAGTACCACGACGGTGTTTGCGGTCGTGTAGCCGGTGACCGGCTCGACGCCCGTTTGCGCTGCCCGCTCCCTCGCCACGGCTACCGGGTCGAACATGTCGGGCTCGTAGGACCACCACCACCATAGCGCCACCACCACCAGCAGGTAGATGCCGGCAATCGCGCCGGCAACGATGCCGGCACTCCTACCGAGCTTATGCACCCATCCGGATTCGCTAGGGGTGAGGTAGGGGTTCTTTTGCCAGAACTTCCAGTTGAACTTCATGGATTGGCCTCGACTCGGGTCGTGAACACGACGGGCAACGACTCGCCACCGTCCAGCGTGGCCGCGAGTTTCACTTCGGCGTCCGAGCCATCGAACCCGAACAGCATCAGGTGCTTGCCGCCGGGCACGAATGAAATGGTCGCTCTTGGCGGTATCGTCACACGCGCCAGCGGGCGCATTCGCATCATACCGCCGTCGTCGGTGGTTTCGTGGAGTTCGACCCGTATACCTGGATTGTCGCTGGCGAAGCCGGTGATAACGACCGCGACGTCGGTACGATTGGTCACGTCGCAGTAGGCAGCCGTCGTGGTTCGGCCCGCGATGGGCGGTCGCACCCACGCATTGTCGAATTGCAGCGACCCCTGAGGCCCCTCGCCGCCGCCGCAGGACGTCATGGCGAAGGCGGTGAGCATGCTCGCTGCGATGTGGGCGCTGCGCGGCGGCATTTCAGTTTCGCCGGGGCAGAATCAACACCTTAACCTGCGGCGGCAGTCCGATCTCGATGCCGCCGCGAATGCGTTTATCACCCGGGGAACGGCTGAGCTGCCGGTAGATCCAACGCCCATCCGCGTCGCTCGGGGCGCGAATGGACACGCGGGCGTCCGGGGAGCGTGCGTGCCGGCCGAATTCGGCAAGCTCCGCGGCGACGGCGGTTGTCCGGTCGCGTAGCGCTTTGCGATCCAGCCGAAGTACCAGCTGCTCGGCGTTGGTGAACATCTCGAGTTGCTGGCGTACGGCGGCAATCCCCGTATGGGCGCGATCAACGTATTCCGCCCGGTCGAGCATGGCTTCGGCGCGCGACCACTGCTCCCGTTCCATTGCCTGGTGTGCCCGTTGCAGGTAGCGCTCGACGATGCGCTCGAAACCGACCGTCGCGACGGGGTGGTTGGGCGCGATCGCCAACGCCTGCCGATAGTAGGAGTAGGCGCTGTCGTCGGCGGGCGTGAGGAGGCGATCGTCTGCCAGCGCCCGATCCGCCGCATCGACCAACGCGAGGAACTCCTCCGAGTCGCCCGGGTCGGGCGTTGCGATGTCGGGGGGTGGGACGGGTGTTACGACGGGCGCGGCTGGTTGGCTCGGCGGCGGGGCGGTACAGGCACTCAAGAGGAGCAGGGCGATGGCGCCCGTGAGCGAGGATCGGCGATGAGCGGTGCTGGACATGGGTTGCCCTATTGGTCAGAAAGCGGGGCGCAAAGCGGATCGTGCGACAATCCCGGTTGGTCGTGCAAGGATCGTATCCACGTGCTTCGGCTGGAACAGACCCCCGAGGTTGACCTCAGACGGTGGCGTTCCCACGGTCGACGTGGTGTGGCCGGGGCACGCCGAGAATGCGACGGTGCGCTGGCGACGATGTGGCCAACGCTGCTTTGGGGTTCCCGGCAAATCGTCGTGCTCTGCGTCGCGGGTGCCTTGGCCGGGGCCATGCACGCCGCCGAAACAACGGTCATCGACTTCGACGCCGTCGACGATCCGTTGGCCGAACCACCGGCTTTCCTGCCCGTCGGCGAGGCTTTCGTTTTTTCGTCGCGACTGGAAGTCGGGGATGGCGGTGCCGAGCGGCTCGTCGCCCGCTGGGACATGCCGAACGGCTACTACCTCTACCGCCATGGCTTCGTCGTCGATGCCGACCGGGGGGTCACCTTGGGCGAACCGTCCATCCCGGCGGGGGAGACGCGCACCGACGAGTACTTCGGCGAGTCGGAGGTCTACTTCGGCAGTGTCGAGGTCGTGGTCCCGGTACAAGCTAGGACCGTGGCTGCCGCGACCGTTCGCTTCGGCTACCAGGGCTGTGCCGAGCAAGGGTTTTGCTACCCCCCCGAGGTGCGCACGACTATGTTCCTGTTCAGCGAGCCGACGCCCGATCCCGACCTTTGGCGGGTGGGCATCCTGGTTGCCGGAATCGCCGCGCTGCTGGCGGTCGCGTGGGCACGCAGGACGATGCGGACCCACCGCGGCATGCGATAATCGGGCGTTCAACAACGCTTGCGAAGGTTGGTCGTGGCGAAGATCCTGGTCCTCAACGGGCCGAACCTGAACCTACTGGGAACACGTGAGCCCGACCTCTACGGGGCGGAGACGCTTCAGGATATCGAAGCGAGGTTGACGGTCCTGGCGGGTGCCGCCGGCTACGACCTCGAGTCGGTGCAGAGCAACGCCGAGCACGAACTCGTCGAGGCCGTGCACCGGGCCAAGGCCGAAGACGTTCGTTTCATCGTCATGAATCCGGCTGCTTTCACCCACACCAGCGTAGCGTTGCGTGACGCCATGCTTGCGGTGGGAATTCCGTTCATCGAGGTCCACCTGTCCAATGTGCACGCTCGCGAGCCCTTCCGGCACCACTCGTATTTCTCCGACATCGCCGAAGGCGTGATTGCGGGCCTCGGCGCCAAGGGCTACGAATACGCGCTCGGGGCGGCCTTGGCCTGGCTCTCGAGGGACGGCGCACACTGAGGGAACAACAATGGATATGCGGAAGATCAAGAAGCTGATCGAACTGGTCAAGGAGACTGGCATCGCCGAGCTCGAGGTGCGCGACGGCGACGAGAAGATCCGGGTTGCACAGTTCGCGTCGCCGGGAACCGTCGCGTCTTCCGTTCAGGTCGGCCAGCCGGAGGAGCCGCAGGCGCCGACCGAGTCGAGTGTCCCGGGTTCGGTCATGCCCGCACCCATGGCCGGGACGTTCTACCGCGCGCCGGCGCCGGGCGAAGCGCCGTTCGTCGATGTCGGCGACAGCGTGGCCGTCGGCGACGTGCTGTGCATCATCGAGAGCATGAAGATGATGAACAAGGTACAGAGCGAATATGCCGGACAGATAACGGACGTGCTGGTGGACAACGGCAAACCCATCGAGTCCGGGGCGGCGTTGTTCCGGATTCGTTGACCCCGTCTCCAAGCGCTCTGTGAAAAACGGGGTTTAGGCTGCGTGGCTTGGATGCGCGTCAGCGCAGGTCCGGCTGTTGGTTCGGCCGATGAGATGGCGGCACGTTTGACGGCAGCGGGTGCCGTGGCGGTCACCCTGACGCCGGCCGACGACTCCGCGACCGACGTGCTGGAGCCCGCGCCGGGTGCAACCCCCGTGTGGGATGCGGTACGCGTCGAAGGGCTGTTCGGTGTCGATGCGGATCTGTCGGCCCTGGCAGGGATCGACTTCGATATCGAGTTCGTCGCGGATCGGGATTGGTCGGCCACCTGGCGGGAAGGGTTGGTGCCGCTGCGGTTCGGGCGGCTTGTCGTGATGCCGACGTCAGCCGAGACCGTTTCCGATCCCGGTGACGTCGTCGTGCGTCTCGATCCGGGACTCGCCTTCGGCAGCGGTACACATGCGACAACGGCACTGTGTCTCGACCGATTGGCCACCCTGCAACTCGGCGGTCGTCGGGTGCTGGACGTTGGTTCCGGGTCCGGGATACTCGCCATCGCCGCAGCCCGCTTGGGTGCCACGGTTGTGGCCGTGGACCACGACCCGCAGGCACGCCGCGCAACCCTCGACAACGGTCGGCGGAACGGCGTCGACATCGCCATCGAAGACAGTCTCAACGGCGTTGACGCGTCGTTCGATCTCGTCATTGCGAACCTGTTGGCCGCCACTATACGTAACCTCGGGGAGACCTTGATGGCGCGTCTGGCACCGGGCGGGGAATTGGTGCTTTCGGGCATACTAGGGGCGCAGGTGCGGTGGGTGATGGACGCGTTTTCCGACGTGGCGGGATTCCGGTTCGAGGAGCCGTCCTTCCGGGACGGTTGGGCGATGCTGCGGGGCGTTGATGGTCGATAGTGGCCCACTCGTGACCGAGTGCCCCAGTTGCCAAACGCGTTTCCGTGTTACTCCGGAACAGCTTTCGGTCGCTGAAGGACGAGTGCGATGCGGTGCCTGTCTCGCGGTCTTCGATGGCCGTGAAGCAATGGTGACGTCGAAGGCGCCCGAGCTGGCCGACGATCCGGTCGATGTGCTCCTGGGCTCGCCCACACAGACCCCACTCTCGGAAGCGGATTCGGCGGGCGCGCACGGGGACGCCAGGTCGTCGAGCTCGGCGGCTGGCCGCCGGCCATCCCCGGTCTCGTCGACCAAGTCGACGCACCCGGTGGTTTTCGCCACGGCCATCGCAGCGGCGCTGGCACTTCTCGTCGCCGGCATCCTGGTGCTGCAGTACGAGGTCTACGTCCAGCACCCGGGGCTCCGGGACGCCTACGAGATCGTCGGCGTCGACGTGCCGCCCTACCGGGCGCTTGATGCCATCCGCATGACCAATGCCACGGTGGATGAGCGAGTCGGGGATCCGCAGGCGTTGATCATCCGTATGGATCTCACGAACTCGGCAACGCGCTATCAACGCTTCCCGATGATCGGGGTGCGGTTCCATGGCGAGGATGGCGTCTTGCTGGGCGAACAGCGGCGCATCGAACCTGCGGCCTACCTTGCGAGCCCGGGCCAGTCGCGGCGGATGACGCCGGCAAGGAGCACCCCGGTCACGCTGCGCCTCGACGATCCCGGGCCGGACGCGGCCAGCTATTCGATTTCACTGCTATGACGAACAGTGCCGAGCACCTGGTCACGGTCCGACGGGCGCTGCTGAGCGTCTCCGACAAGGCGGGCATCGTCGCGCTCGGTCGGGCACTCGCGGATGTAGGCGCCGAGGTCGTCTCCACCGGGGGCACGTTCGCCGCACTAGCCGAAGCGGGCGTGCCGGTCACCGAGGTCGCGTCGGTCACCGGGTTCCCCGAGATGATGGACGGTCGCGTCAAGACGCTGCACCCGCGGATCCACGGCGGCATTCTCGCGCGTCGTGATTTGGATGCCGCCACCCTTGCCGAGCACGCCATTGCTCCCATCGACCTGGTGGCGGTGAACCTCTATCCCTTCGAGGCAACGGTGGCGCGACCGGACTGCACGCTGGATCTGGCCGTCGAGAACATCGACGTCGGCGGTCCCGCGATGCTTCGCGCCGCGTCGAAGAACCACAAGGACGTGCTGGTGGTGGTCGATCCCGCCGACTACACGAACGTGGTCGACCGCCTCAGCGCCGGTGGCACGACGCTGGCCTATCGTCGAGAGATGGCAGTCAAGGCCTTTCGCCACACGGCCGCCTACGATGCCGCAATTGTCGCGTACCTGGAGAGACAAACTTGAACGTTGGCGAACAACGTGGGATACGCGGGCGGTCCAAGCGGCGTGATCGTAGGGGCGGGGCTTGTCCCCGACCGTGCTGGCGAACCGACAGCGTGCGTTACAAAGAGACGGGCGGGGACAAGAGTCGCCCCTACGATTCGTCCATGAATTCAATGGGTTGTGGACTTTTGCCATGAAGG
>CAZJRX010000180.1:0-7616 GCA_964548145.1 uncultured Pseudomonadales bacterium
CTTGGGGAATACCGTGAGCGATACAAACAAGACCCGCCGAGTCCGGCGCTAGATCAGACTCAGCCCCCCTCGAGTAAGACGCCTGCAAAGGTGATCTTTAAATCGCACGGTCAAGGTGCTGACAGACGGTACCCCGGGAAATGCATCCTGATCTACGCCGACGGTGGGAGAATGGCTCACTCCTATGAGTCGCACGCAGGGGCACTCCGGTTCGTGCTTGAAGAACTGAGCCGAAACGGTTGCGACGACGAGTTCCTTGAGGAGCTGGCAAGGACGAAGACCTTTCATAGGGGTAGGAACGAAATCCCTCTGTTGTCGCGAGACAGGAGCAGTGTCTTTCAAGAGCCCGACAAAGGAATACACCCTAAGCGACTCGGATCCGGCGGATGGTGGCTTTCACAGAATACGACTTCCGGCAAGAAAATGAGGCTCATCAAACAAGCCGCTGAACTCGCAGGAGTTAGAGTGGTGGACGACCAAAAGAGTCGTGACGGATTCTAACAAAGTCCTGACGCGGCAGCCCACGTCGGGCTATCACTCACTGGGTGTACGACGAATCCTTGGTGAGTGGCCACTAACGGCACCCATCGCCGAACCACCGTAGGGGACGCCCTTGTGGCGTCCCGTGCCGGCGAACACAGGCGTTGGCCATGCCACGCGGGCGACGCCGGGTGGCCGAGGGTGGTCACCCACCCCCGGCTCCCACAGATCCGGACGTGCGCAACTCGCACCGGTCCCGGTGTCCCGTCCATCTTTCCCTCCGAAAGCCCCACAGCCCGGCCCGCCGCTTCCCTCCGCCGGGTCCCCTGGGGCGGGTTCCCCGACATCGCCGGTACCATCAGCGGACTCCGACTTCTCGCCGCCCGTCCCGCCGCGCTTCGTTCCCTTCGCTTGGCGGTACCACCGTCTGCCCTGTTCGCTCCCGCCCGGAGCGGACCGTGCCAGCGGGCCGGGACTGCTGTTTATCGCGGCCGCCCATGCCGCATCGCCGGTGGAGACGACGAGACCTCCCAGGTTCCTGGGCGACCCTTGCCCGCATGCCCCGCTCTCGGACCCCGGCGGAGCCGGACACGCCAGACCTTCTCGGCGCGCCGGTGGTGCCTTCCGCTCTTGTGACAGCGTCGGCCTCCGCGACGTATACGCATTTTCGTGGCTCAATCACGCGGCCTGCAGGGCTTCCTGTGTACGCTTCGCAGCCGGGGTCGCCCCCGAACCACGCAACACTCGGTCCCGGCTGGCTGGCCAACCTTGGCCGGACAGGACTCTCGCCTGCGGGGTCGCATAGAAGGTTTCCGTCATGAATGCTCTACATGCCTTCCTCCTTCACCAAGCTTTGCCTGGCGCAACACAAGGGTCGCCCCTACGACGCTGTCGGATCGGCAACGAAACTGTCCGCATAACGCGTTCGTGCATTCGGAGGCCGGCAGACCTTAGCGTGTCCTAACGCCATCGCAACGTGCTGTGGGTTCGTCGCGGTCGGGGTCGGCGGAGCAATGACCGAAGTGACCGTCATCCTCATCGGCCTCTGCGCGGCCCCGCGCAATCGCAGCGAGGCTGGCTTCTTCGTGGCGCACAGTGGTCTCCGCCGTTCGTCGCATTGTCCGATGCGACCAGCACGTCGTCGGCCTAGGTCATCGTTTCTCGGGTTCGAAAACGCTGTTTGAGCGCGGGGAAAGCGGCTAGATGGCTGTGGTAGGCTCGCAACCGCTGAGAATGAATGGGCAGTCGAATGGCAACCGGGCCGGTCGCCCAGCCGAAATCCGATGAATTGCTCAACCGCGTGGAGCGGCTAGGCAGGGCGGTCGTCTTGGACGAACTTGAGCTGCGCAGGATCGCCGCCGAAGCGAGGAAGCTGATGGACGTGGACGCAGCGGGTGCGAACGCGGTCCTAGGGACGCTCGCGGCGGTGGACGGCGACTTGGCTGAAACGAAGAGGCGTTACGGAATCGTCTTGAATCTCGACCGCGGAGTTACGTCGTGGTTCAACTATTCGATGTCTCTGGCCTTGCTCGACGAGCACGAGGAATCGTTCGATGTCGCGCAGGAAGGGGCAGCGATGTATCCCGACAATTTGTTGCTCCTCCGACGTGCGGTGGATTCCGGAGTCGAGTCGGCGAACTTCGTGGCGGCGGAGAAGTTCTGTCAGCAGTGGGAGAAAATGGTTCCCGACAAGCCGTCACGGATGCGTGTCCGAGTGGCCGAGCTGGCGAAGGCAGTCCGTGAAGGGCTGATGACCGAGGGCGGCGCCCGGGCGATGATAGAAGTTCTGACGGCAATCCAGCGCGAAGAAGGAATTCGTTCGGTCAGTGCGGAGGTGATGGGCGGCGAGGAGGGCTTCCTCTACGATCGCACGCTGCGCTGTACTCCACAGAAGGCTTCCGAGATGAACTGGCGGGTTGCTGGAGAGGTTGTCGAGAGGACGGACCTTTCATGCGACCCAGGCAGGACTTTCTCCGTAGCGTTCATAGGTGCAGCGGATGTCGGCAACTCCTGAGCAAATCCTCGATGTTGCGGAGGAGTATTCGGAGGGTGCCCGGGAGGTTGACTGGCGGAACGCCGTGAGCCGCGCCTACTACGCCGGGTTCCATAGGTGCGTGGAGTTGGCCCGGGCGGAGCGCGTCAGGGTAGTGCCGAGCGTCTCGGAACACGCGGCATTGGTCGAGGGGTTGCAGGATATGGGGAATGCGGCCCCCTTGAGGAAGGCCGGAGTGATCTTGGACCAATGCCGGCATCGCCGGCGGAAGGCGGACTACGAGCTGGATACGGACGTTGATCACGCGACCGCTGAAACGGTCGTCGCAGACGTCCGCGAGATCTTCGCGATCGCCGACGCGTTCTAAGATGTATCGACCAACGGCGGTAAGCACATGACCGAAGCCACCGTCATCCTCATCACCCTGGTCGCCTATAAGGTGATGATGATCCTCATCGGCCTTTGGGCGGCGTCGCGCAATCGCAGCGAGGCCGACTTCTTCCTCGGCGGCCGCGGCCTCGGCCCCTTCGTCGCCGGACTTTCCTACGCGGCGAGCACGTCGTCGGCGTGGGTCATCCTCGGCTTCTCGGGATTCGTCTACGCCGTGGGCTTGAGCGCCCTGTGGATGATCCCCGGAATCCTGGGTGCCTACGCCGTGGTGTGGCTCTATTTCGGGCGGCGCGTGCGGGAAGAGTCGATCGTGCATCAACAGGTTACCTTGACCGACTTCCTGGTCCAGGACGGTCACGGGGACTGGAAGCGCGTGGCCACCGTCGCGGCCGGTGTCTTGGTGTTCTTCTGCTTCGTCTTCTATGTCGCCGCCCAACTGGACGCGGCGGGCAATGCGTTGACCGAGCATTTCGCGGTCAACACCACCTCCGCCATCATCATCGGCGCGGTCATCGTGGTGTTCTATTCGCTGGTCGGCGGGTTCTGGGCGGTTTCCGTCACCGACACCGTGCAGGCGGCGATCATGATGGTGGTGTCCGTGGGTGTCCCCGTCGCGGCGCTGGTGGCGGCCGGCGGTCCCGTGGAGGTCTGGACCGCGCTCTCGGCTTCGATGCCGGCGGACTACCTGAGTTTCGGCGGGGGACACGCGGGATTCGTGCTGGTGGGCTTCACGGTCGGTCTCGTCGGAATGTCCCTCGGTGCTTTGGGCCAACCGCACCTGCTGGCTCGGCTGATGGCAGTCAAAGGCGAAGCCGAGCGCCGGCAGGCGTTCGGGATCGTCTTCGGATGGGGTCTGGTGGTGTTCACCGGCATGGTCGCGCTCGGTTTGTCGGGCCGGGTGCTGGTGCCCGAGATCGGCAACGTGGAGGCGCTCTTCTACCGGGCGGCCAGCGACTTCCTGCCGCTTGTCCTCGCGGGTATTGCGACCGCGGCGACGCTGTCGGCGGTCATGTCCACGGTGGATTCGCTGCTCTTGGCCGCGGCCGGCGCCGTCGCGCACGACATGGGGATCAATCGGCATTTCCCCGGCCACGAGGCGTGGGCGTCCCGGGCGGCGATGTTCGCGGTGGCCGCCTTGGCCGTGGCACTCGCCCTCAGCATGCCGGATACGATCTTCAACCGGGTGTTGTTCGCCTGGTCGGCATTGGGCGCGGCGTTCGGGCCGATCGTGCTGTTCCGGGTGATGGGACACGCCGTCGCCGCCGGTCCGGCACTGGCCGCGATGTTGTCGGGATTCGCCGTCACGGTGCTGTTCTTCAGTCTCGGCTCGGCCCCGCCCGCCGACTCGATGCTGTCCCAAGCCGCACACATGCCGGGGGATCCGTTCGAACGCGTCGTACCGTGGTTTATCCCCGTGCTGATCCTCTGGTTCGCGACCCTGAGCAGGAGTCAGGGAGACGCGGCAGCGAGTTGATCCCGTTCCCAGGCCCTCACCTTGGGGATGGCGGCGTCGAAAACCCGTTCGTAGTTGAGTCGTTCGACCTGGGCCCGTGTCTCGGCGCTCAGACGCTGCCATAGCGGCCCGTAGTCGACGTAGGTCTTGGCGTAGCGGTCCCAGTTCAACGGCGCCACCGAGTCCGTGCCAAACAGGAACCGAGTCGGGTGTTTTTCGATCAGCGCGGCCCAGGCCGCCGTCGTTTCGTCGGTCGCAACAGCGTATTTCGCCACCTCGTCCCAGGAGATGTCCATGACGACGTGGTCGAAGCGTTCGTCGCCGAGCATCTCGTCGAGGAGTTTCAGGTGCTCGTCGGCGGGTCCGACGAAGCGGCCAAGACCGGTGTGCGCCCAGATCACGGACGCGTCCGGATGCGCTTCGAGCAGGCGCAGCAGGTTGTCGTAGTGGTTCGGCCGCTCGCCGGCGCGGACCGTGTCGATGTCGCAATGCAGGATCGCCACCAGGCCGATTTCGCCGACGGCCTCGAGGATGCGGTCCAGCGCCGGGTTGCGCAGGCTGGCGGCATGGCCGGCGATCTTCGAGGACACGAACTCCTTGTGGACGCTGAACTCGCCGATGCCCGAGAACACGCCCGGGAAGGTGAGCAGAACGCGGCGGATGTGGTCGGCCGCGTACATGTCGGTGGGATTGAAACCCGTGATCATCGGATCGACCCGCGCCTTCTGCTCATCGCTCAAGGAGCGGTACTGCATGGCGATCGCCGCGTCGACGAACGAGTAGTAGTAGAGCGAAGCGTCCGAGAGCAGGTAGTAGTTCGGCGCCCGGTCGCCCGAGATGAAGTAGTCCCACTTCTGCTGCAACGGAATGCCGAACATCGCCACCCGCCCGACGCGGTCGCCGACGATCTTGAAGTACTGCTTCGCGGTGATGCCGTGCTGGACGTAGTTCAACAGATGGAAGTGGACATCGTTGAATAGCGGAGCCAACTCGGTGGCGTCGGTGACCGACTCGTCGTCCTCGGCGCTGGCGGCGGCCAGCCCAAACAGAAGCAGCGCGATAGAGAGCAACAACGGCGAGCCGACGTTCGAGGATGGTCTGAAGGCACGTCTGGTCACACTACCCTCCAAGACGTTCAACGGCGTGGGCCTAGCCGTCTAAGGCGTCTAGGCACCGCTAACGTCGCACTGTTACGTGCCGCTACGCAACACCCGCCCGGCGTACTCGCCGGTCAACTCGTCGTCGCTCAGGATCACGCTGCCGTTGCACACGGTCGCGTGATACCCCGCTGCCCGTTGGATAAAGCGCGGCGCGCCGAACGGGAAGTCGTGGACGATCTCCGGCATCCGCTCCTCGAGCCGGTCGATGTCGAACACGTTGATGTCCGCCCGTTTGCCGACCGCCAAGGTGCCACGGTCTTCGAGCCCCAGTACGTGGGCGGGAACGGCGCTGATCCGCCGCACGGCTTCCTGGATGGAATAGACGCCCGAGTCGCGGTGCCAATGGGACAGTATGAAGGTCGACCATCCCGAGTCGATCATCTGGCTGACGTGCGCGCCGGCGTCGCCTAGGCCCGGCATTGCCCAATCGGTGGTGATCAGCTTCTCCAAGTGATCGAGGTTCACGTTGAAGCCGCGCATGTGGAAGAGCGCTTTGCCGTCGGTCTCGTCGGTGAGCCGCAGCCAGGTTTCCACCGGATGTTCCCCGGCGGCTTTCGCCATGGCCGGCAGGTTGTCCGACAGGTCTTGCGTGTAGCAGGGCCGGGCCTGGTCACCCATGTAGAACCAACGCTGCATGCCGTTGATGACGGCGTCGCCCTGCGCCTTCACCTCGTCGACCAATTGCCGCCGCGTTTCGGGATCCCGTATTGCCTTCACGCGCCCCTCGAGGTCGTGCTTGCGCAATTCGATCCAGGCCGGCGTACGGAAGAAGTTGTTGGTCGACAAACCGCCGACGCCGCCGCCGCTGCGGGGCACGGTAACCGAGGTGACGTTCAACCCCTCGGCTCGCATGGCCGTCACCTTCTCATCGAGGCGCTCGGTGCCGATTTCCGCCGCGCAGCTAAACAGTGCGCCCCGGGCCATGCGCGCTTCGTCGGCGATCAAGGCGCACTCCTCGTCGAACTCGCGGAAGTCCGAGACGGTCTGCATGATGCCGCCGTGCGCGCCGACCTCCTTGGCCACGGCGCGCAACTCGGCGCGGTCCGCGAAGGTGCCGGGGATGGAACGGCCGTCCGGCAGACGGTGCTGCGGCAGCCGGTTGGTGGAGAAGCCGACCGCGCCCTCCTTGACCGACTGGCCAGCCAGCTCGGCGATCTGCCGAATCTCGTCTTCGGTGGCGGGTTCTTCGACGGCGCGTTCGCCCATCACGTAGAAACGCGTCGCACAGTGCCCGACGAGGCCGCAGACGTTGATCGAGGGACCCAGCTTCTCGAGGGCGTCGAGGTAGCCGCCGTACGACTCCCAGTTCCAGGGCAGGCCGTGCAGGATCGCCTGTTTGGGGATGTCCTCCACGGTCTCCATCATCCCCGCCAGGAACTCCCGGTCCGAGGGCTTGCAGGGCGCGAAGGTGACGCCGCAGTTGCCGAACAGCGCCGTGGTGACCCCGTGCCAGCTAACGGAGGTGACATCCCGGTCCCAGCCGATCTGGGCATCCATATGGGTGTGCAGGTCGATGAAGCCAGGCGAGACGTTCAAACCCGCCGCATCGACTTCCCGCTTGCCCTTGGCGTCGACCTTGCCGATCTCGACGATCTGGTCGCCGTCGACTGCGATGTCCGCCGTGTACGGTTCGGCGCCGGTGCCGTCAACGACGCTGCCGCCCCGGATAACGAGGTCGTGTCCCATGGTGTTTCCCCCCACCTGATGTACGTTGCTTGACCGCACGATCATAGACGACGGCATGGGGAGGCGCCATCGGAGCGCGGCGCGGATCCGCGCGGCTATGCGGCGTGCCGAAGGACGAAGGCGAAGCCGTCCTGGCATTTCTGTACGCCCACATCGCCAAGCCGCAGTTCCAATGCCGTTTCCGGTGGCGCGAGAACTCGGTGGCCATGTGGGACAACCGATGCGTTCAGCATCTGGCGATGTGGGACTACTACCCGCAAACGCGCAGTGGCATGCGCATCACGGTGAAGGGCGACCGGCCGTTCTAGGAACCGTAGCGACCGCCTTTGTCGCGGCTGGTGTGGTCGCCGACAAGCCCGTCCCCAACGTGCCGTGGTCGCGTGGGGCTCAGCCAAGGTCTGGTGCCGAGGAGAGGACTTGAACCTCCACGGGGTTACCCCCACTAGCACCTGAA
>CAZJRX010000181.1:0-5645 GCA_964548145.1 uncultured Pseudomonadales bacterium
GGCAACGCGCTGCGCACCCGGCTTTTCGAGCGGCTGACGCATTCGCCGATGACCACCATCGACGAGAATCGCGTGGGCGACTCGCTCTACCGGGTCATGTACGACTCGGTGATAGCCTGGGGCATGGTCGGAAGCGCGACCATGTACCCGTTCTTCACGGTCGTCGGCTACCTGCTCACCCTCTACCAGCTCGAATACACCTATAGCGACGTTGCCCCCGAGCTGATCTGGATCGCCTGGATCATGCTGCCGGTGGTCTTCGGCGTCACCTTTCCGGTCGCCCGCCTGATGCGCCGGACGGTGCACAACGCCCGCGCGGCGGGGGCGGCGACCACCAACTCCATGGAAGAGACCATGGCCAACATCGGTGCGGTGCAGGCCTTGAGCGGCATGCGACGGGAGAAGGAGCGTTTCGCCGAGCGCAGCGCGCAGGCGTTCTGGCGGGGTCGGGTCAACCTCCTGACCTATGCGTTGATGGAGTTCCTCATCAACGGCGCGAGTGCGCTGGTCGCCGTGGTGATTGCGGTCCTCGTCAGCGAGGCGGTGATCACCGGGGTGCTGACCGTCGGCGACTTCGTCGCCCTGTTCGGCCTCTACATGTCCATCGCGGGGACCGCCTCGGCGGTCGGCGACCTGTGGATCAACATCCAGGACCGAATCGCGCCGGCCCGCCGGGTGTTCTTCTTCATCGACCACGAGTCGGACGAGGAGCGCTACCGGGGACGCACGCTTGGGCCCATCGCCCGGGGTGTGCGCATGGAGGGTGTGGATTTCATCTATCCGGACGGACGGCAGGCTCTCTACGGCGTCAACCTGGAGTTGGCCCTTGGCGAGCTGGTCGCCTTCGTCGGTCCCACGGGCGCGGGCAAGACCAGTCTCGCCTACCTCGTGCCGGCGTTCCTGCGCCCGAGTAGGGGCCGTGTCCTGGTTGACGGGCACGATCTGGAGGAAGTGTCCCTGGATTCGCTTCGTGATCAGGTCGCCTACGTCTTCCAGGAACACCTTCTGTTCTCCGAGTCCATCCGCGACAACCTACGGATCGCCAACCCCAATGCCACCGAGAACGAGATGCTTGCGGCGCTGGGCACGGCTGGCTGCATGGCGTTCATCGAGGAACTTCCCGACGGCATCGATACCGTGCTGGGGCGTTCGGGGGATACGCTCTCGGTCGGCCAACAACAGCGCTTGTCGATCGCCCGGGGCCTCGTTCGCGACACCAAGATCCTGATTCTCGACGAGCCCACCGCGGCCCTGGATCCACAGACCGAAAACGCGCTGGTGCAAGCATTGCTGACGGCCCGCGCCGATCGGCTGGTCATCGTCATCGCCCATCGCCTGTCAACGATCCGTCGCGCCGACCGAATCGTGTTCGTCGAGCAAGGCCAGATCGCCGACATCGGCGGTCACGACGCGCTGATGGCGAATCCCAACAGTCCGTATCGACGATTCGTCGAGTTGCAGAACGCTTGAGCCGCACGGCCCGTTTCGGTGCGAAGCGTTGACCGGCATTGCACGAATAGTTACTTTGTATCGGTTTCGACTAACGCATCGGCCCGCGGGTAGATCCATGTGGGCGTTCAGCCGACCCCGATGCGCCCGCCCGTGCATCGCGGTCGGGTTCGGGGCCATGATCCTTCCTTTGCTTGCCGCCTGCGGTGGCGGCAGCGACCGCGTCGACCCGATACCGCCTGTCATTCCGCCGGCACCGCCGCCTCCGACAGTGACGCCCGCCGACAGCACGTTCACCGAGGTCGCCCGGGAGTCCGGGCTCGAGCGCGAGTTCGGCATCGTGGCACCGCAACGCACCTTCGGCGAGGAGTTCGCGAGCGGATTGGCGGCCGCCGACTACGATGCGGACGGCGACATCGACCTGTACGTCGCCGGCGGCAACGTGGAACCCAATCATCTCTACCGGAACGAAGGGGACGGGACCTTCGTCGAGGTGGCTGGCGAGGTCGGGCTCGCCTTGCAGCACAAGGGCAGCGGGCCGACGTTCGCGGACATCGACGGCGATGGCGACCTCGATCTGTTCATCGGCGCCATCGACGGCGAGCGTGTCTACTTGATGGAGAACAACAACGGCACCTTCGTCGATGTGACCTCGTCGTCGGGTATCGCGATCGAGGCCGACAACACGATCTCGGCGACCTTCGGCGACTACGACCTCGACGGCGATCTCGATCTGGTTCTCGCCCACTGGGGAAACCCCGAGCGGCCGGACACGGAGACGCTTTGGCGCAACGACGGCCACGGCGTCTTCGAGTCGGCGAGCATCGAGTCGGGCATCTCGGCGACCCTCATCGAGCGCGACCCGCAGGTGCTCGACCGCACCTTCACCCCGAACTTCAGCGACATCGATGACGACGGCGACCCGGATCTCCTGATCACCGGGGACTTCGAAACGACCCAGGTCTACGAGAACAACGGCGACGGCACCTTTCGGCGCATCACCGACCGGCGTGTGATCACCGACGAGGCTGGCATGGGTGCTGCCGTCGGCGACTACGACAACGACGGCGACATGGACTGGTTCGTCACCTCCATCCACGAGGAGGGCAACTTCTTCGGCAATCGGCTTTACCGCAATCGGGGCGACGGCACGTTCGAGGACGCCACGGAGGAGGCGGGCGTCGCCCGGGGTGGCTGGGCATGGGGCAGCTGCTTCGCCGATTTCGACAATGACGGCGTGCTCGACATCTTCCATACCAACGGCTGGAAAGGTAGCACCGGGGGCGACGGTTCCAAGAACGGGGACTTCACGGACGACCGGGTGCGGCTGTTCATGGGCCAGGGCGATGGTACGTTCCGCCGTCGGGACACGGCATTGGCCTTGAGCGACCGCGGCCTCGGTCGCGGTGTCGCCTGCTTCGACGCCGAGCGCGACGGCGATATCGACATCGTCCTCACCAACAACAACGAGACGCAACTGGTCTACTACCGCAACGATCTCGACAACGACAATCACTACCTCGGGGTGGTGCTCTCGGGTACCGGTGCCAACAGCCGCGCTGTCGGCGCGCGGGTTTCGGTCGAGACCGTATCGGGAACCCAGGTCCGGGAAGTCAGGGCAGGCAACAACTACGTCTCCCAGAATCCCACGGAGGTGCATTTCGGCCTCGGCGCGGCCACCACCGCCGAAGTGACGGTGCGCTGGCCCAACGGCTCGACGTCGGCGGTGGTCGACGTGGCGGCGGATCAGTTGCTTCGCGTCGACCAACCACCGCCGACCGGCATTCGTCTGATCGTCGCCCGAGGCTCGGGTGGCGGCAACTACGCCGAAGGCGACCGCGTCGCCATCGAAGCATCGCCGCCGGAGGCGAACTACCACTTCAGCCACTGGACGAGCGACGGCGGCGGCAGCTTCGACGATGCACGGGCCAGTGCCACCACATTCGTCATTCCAGGCAACGCGGTCACGGTCATCGCCCACTACGTGCCGGGCGTTGCCATGACCGACGAGGCATCCGTCGCCCGGCGCTGGAACGAAGTTCTCCTGCAGGCGATCCGCAACGACTACGCGCGGCCCACGGTGCATGCCCGGAACCTGTTCCATGTCGCCGCGGCGATGTACGACGTCTGGGCCGCGTACGACGCAACCGCCTTGCCGTGGCTGCAAGGCGGCGAACGTGCCGGGGTCGCGTGCGCTGCCGAAACGCCCACGGTGGACGATATCGAGGCAGCCCGGGAACGGGGCATGAGCTTTGCCGCCTATCGACTGATCCGGCACCGCTTCTCCTTGTCGCCCCGTGCCAGCCTGATTCGCCGGGACGCCGAGGCGCTGATGGGCGCGTTGGGGTACGAAACGAATACCGACGACGAGACCGCCGAGTTCGGTCGCGACGTCGGGCAGTGCTACATCGACTTCGGTCTCGCCGATGGCGCGAACGAGGCGGACGACTACGCCAATACCAGCTACGAACCTGTCAACCCGCCGCTGGAACCCGGCAAGCCGGGCAATCCGGACATCGTCGACCTGAACCGTTGGCAGCCCCTCAAGCTCGAGTCCTTCATCGACCAGGCCGGCAATCCGGTCACCGAGGATCCCGAGTTCCTGAGTCCGGAATGGGGCATCGTGGTCCCGTTCGCGCTCGCCGACGCGGACAAAACGGTGTACCGCCGCGACGACTTCGACTACGTCGTGTACCACGATCCCGGGATGCCGCCGACCATCGGCGGCACATTGGGGGAGAACTACCGCTGGGCCCATGCGCTGGTCGCAATCTGGTCGTCGCACCTGGACCCGACCGACGGCGTGACGATGGACATCTCGCCGGCAAGCCTCGGCAATATCGTCGATTATCCGGCCGGGTTCGAGGACTACCCGGCGTTCTATGACACCGCCGAAGGCGGCGATCCGGGAACCGGCTACGAGTTTAACCCGACCACTGGCGAACCCTATGCATCCCAGGTCGTGCCGCGGGGCGACTACACCCGGGTGCTGGCCGAGTTCTGGGCCGACGGACCGGACTCGGAAACGCCGCCCGGGCACTGGTTCGTGATCATGAACGAGGTCAACGATCATCCTCTGCTGGCGCGCCGGTTCGAGGGGACGGGCGACGAGCTCGGCACCTTGGAATGGGACGTGAGGGCGTATTTCGCGCTGGGCGGTGCCATGCACGACGCCGCCATCGCAGCCTGGGGCGCGAAGGGCTGGTACGACTACATCCGCCCGATCTCGTCGCTGCGGGCCATGGCGGACCGGGGCCAGAGCAGCGATGCCGACGCCGACTCCTACCACGCCGACGGCATTCCGCTCACCGACGGCGTCATCGAACTCGTCGAAGCCGGCGACGCGCTTGCCGGCGAGGACGGCGAGCACGTCGGCAAGATCAAGTTCCGCGCCTGGCGCGGACCGGACTTCATCGACGACGAAGAAACCGACACCGCAGGCGTGGGCTGGATCCTCGCCGAAAACTGGTGGCCCTACCAGCGTCCCACGTTCGTCACGCCGCCGTTCGCCGGCTATGTCTCGGGTCATTCGACCTACTCGCGTGCCGCCGCGGAGGTGTTGACGGCCTTGACCGGCGACGAGTACTTCCCCGGCGGCATGAGCGGTTTCGAAATCGCAGCGAACGAGTTCCTCGTGTTCGAAGACGGACCCAGCGTCGACATGACGCTGCAGTGGGCCACCTATCGAGACGCCGCGGACCAGTGCAGCCTGTCGCGCATCTGGGGCGGCATCCATCCGCCGATCGACGACATACCCGGCCGGGCGATGGGTATCGAGATTGGGCGCGATGCGTTCGCCTTGGCTGCGGCGCACTTTCGGGGGGAAACGGTCGACGGCGGTGTGCAGACGACTCTCGGTGAAGCACCCGGTATTGACACCCCGGACGGCCTCCCTATGCTCGTGGCAGCAGGAACAGGTTCGGAAGATGGCAAGCCTTAGACAGCATTCGGTGGATTCTTGGGAGGTTAACCTCGGCGCGACCTCGAAGTCCGAGGTGACTGTGGAGGTCCATATGAGTCGAGAAACGGCCTCCAAGCTGGCGGACTTGGAGGCGTCCAGACTGGCGAGTCTGAACCTCGACCGTTCAGATTTGCCCTCGTCAAATCCAGGTACGGCGGTTCTGAACGTACTTGGGCTATATGCGGCGAATGGGAGAATCTAGGGATGGCCGATCCTCTTTTCGAAGTGGCTTACG
>CAZJRX010000181.1:5655-7614 GCA_964548145.1 uncultured Pseudomonadales bacterium
GTACCTGGCGGAGGATGGCAGCACAAGTGACGAGTGCCTGTCCGGCAGAGCCGCATTCCGTCAGAAAGGGCTAGACCAAATACGCGGTTTTTGGATGGTGCCGATCAGCGAGCCCAACGAAACGACTCTCGCTGCCATGGAGGAGTTGGAGGGTGGACGTGGCGAACGCTTCGACAGCACCGAAGCGCTATTCGAAGATCTAGGCATTTGACTTGCTCCGTCCGGTTCGATCCCGTCAGTTCAAACGAGATGTGACACGTGCACAGCGGCGGCAGCTTCCGCTGGACTGGCGTCGCACACTCATCGACACGCTCGCGGCCGAGGAGCAGCTTGACCCGGCCTATCTGGACCACCCGCTCCGAGGCAGGTGGCGCGGCTATCGCGAGGCCCACATCTCGCCCGACTGGCTCCTGATTTATCAAGTCGCCAGCAGTGCAGTGGCTAGGTGCTAGCCGTGGCTTCGGTGTTGCAGCGTTCGCAAGCAACCAGCCAACTTGCACGCGCGCCGACGAGCATTTATTGGTACGACTTGGAGACGACCGGCACGCACCCCGCGAGCGATCGCATCATGCAGTTCGCCGGGTGTCGCACCGATGCCGAGTTGAACGTTGTCGACGAACCCTACGTGACCTACGTTCGCCTTGCACCCGACGTCCTGCCGAGCCCCGAAGCCTGCCTGGTCACGGGCGTCACCCCGCAACGCGCCAACAGCGAGGGGATCGACGAGTGGCAGGCGATTCGCCGGATCGATGAAATCATGCGCGTGCCCGGTACCTGCGTCGCCGGCTACAACAACCTGCGTTTCGACGACGAGTTCCTGCGCTATGCGCTTTACCGCAACCTCATGGATCCGTATGCCCGGGAATGGCAGGAAGGCAATTCGCGATGGGATCTGATCGACCTCGTGCGTGCCACCTGTGCCCTGCGGCCCGACGGCATCGTCTGGCCGGAAGAGGAAGACGGTGTGGTCACCTTCGGGCTGGACCGCCTCAGCGTGGCGAACGGCATCACCCACGACAATGCCCATGACGCCATGTCGGATGTCGAGGCCACCATCGGTCTCGCCCGCCTGATCCGCAACGCGCAGCCGAAGCTCTGGGACTACGCCATCGGGCGGCGGTTCAAGAATGCCGCAGGCGCGTTGCTGCTGCCGCTCGGGAAAAACACGTGCGTTCACGTCTCGAACCGCTTCCCCAACTCGCGGTTCTGTGCTGCGCCAATCGCCTCGGTGGCGCCGCACCCGGAAATCGACACCCGGATGATCGTCGCGGACCTCGCGGGGGACATCGCGCCGCTCCTGGATTGGAGTGCGGCGGAAATCGCCGAGCGGCTGTTCGCCGAGGAACTCCCGGCGGGTGAGGAGCGCCCCCCGCTCAAGGTCGTCGTCATGAATCGCTGCCCGTTCCTTGCGCCGATCAACGTCGTTCGGGCGGGGGAGGCGCGGCGCCTGCAGATCGACCTCGACGAGGTGGAAGACAAGCGTCGCGTTCTGGCGGCCCGCCAACCGGAACTCGCCACCAAGATCGCCGACGTCTACCGACCCCGGGAAGAAAGGGCGCCAGCGGAGGATCCGGAATTCGCGCTCTACGACGGCTTCTCCGGCGATGCGGATCGATTCGCCATGAAGCGCCTGTGCCGGGTGCTCGAAGGCGACGAACCATGGCCTGACTTCCAGCCGCGCGACAAACGTCTGACGGTGCTCGCCGAACGCCTCAAGGCGCGGCTTCGGCCTGACGAACTCTCCGCGGGCGAGCGAAACCGTTGGCTCGAGCACATTCGGCAGTGCATGGACGACGGATTCGGGAACCGGCCCTCACTTGCGGCCTTTCGTGCCGAAACCGCAGAGCTGCTTGCCGAGGAGACCGATCCCGCGCGTCGCCACGTCCTAACCGAACTGGCGGCCTACGAGCCCGATCCGTGAGCGCATCGGGTGAATCGGCTGTCGCCTTCCGGGGCGTC
>CAZJRX010000182.1:0-7604 GCA_964548145.1 uncultured Pseudomonadales bacterium
CGCGCCGGCGCCGACACCTCATCCGCCCCCCGCCGCGCCGGTCGGCCAGGACGGCGCCCCGAACTCCCTGGGACCAGCAGGTCGTCGTGCCGCGTACGTCAAACATCGCCCGTTTCAAAGCCGCCGTCATCGCGAGGGTCCGAGAGACGGGTCCGGCGGCAGCCGCCAGCCGAGACGTCGGTCTCGAACATGCCGAAGAGAATGGCTCTTGGACGCCTCGCGTATCCGCGAGGCGCGCTCGCGTACTCGCGCGACACGTTAGCGTGTCACTTGCTCGTCGGGGCAGTCGCCCCGCTCGAGTTGAACCGTTGAGTGATCGATTCCGAAAGTGCTGCTCAGCACCGTCTTCAGCCGGCTGACGGTGGATTCCTCGTTGGTGTCCTCCGCAACCCGCGCGTGCAGCGTCATCATCGGTTTCTCCCCGGTCAACGCCCAGACATGGACGTGGTGAACCTCGAGCACACCGGTCACCTGCGTCAACGCCGTGCGCACCGCGTCGATGTCGATACCCTTGGGAGTGGCCTCCAACAGGATGCTTGCGGCGTCGCGTAGCACCCGCCACGCACCGCGGACCAGGATGGCCACCACTAGCAATGCGAGGGCCGGATCGGCATAGCCCCATCCGAACCACAGCACCGCCAAGGCGGAGAGGATCGCGGCGATCGATCCCAAGAGGTCGCCAAGCACGTGCAGGGCGGCACCTTGGACATTGAGATTGTCGGAACGGTGCAGAATGCGGTACGCCACGACGTTGACGACGAGGCCAACCGTGGCGACGCCGAGGACGGGGATCGGGGCGATTGCCTCCGGGGAGCGGATGCGCCCGACGGCCTCGATGAGAATCCAGGTGCAAAGACCGAAGAGAGCCAGGGCGTTCACGAAGGCGGCGAGTACCTGGAAGCGGTGATAGCCGTAGGTCAGCTTGTCATCGTGCGCTCGCCGGGATAGGCGCATGGCGAACCAGGCCAATCCCAACGCGGAAGCGTCCAGGAACATGTGGCCGGCGTCCGCAGCAAGGGTCAGCGAGTTGCCGATCCACGCGCCGATCACCTCGACCAGCATAAACGCGGCAATCAGCGCGAAGGCACGAGCTAGCATGCCCTGATGATCGTGCTCGTCGGCGTGGGGGTGGACGGGGCGCTCCTCGCTGGCTTCGCGTACTACCTTGGCGGTCTGGGTGCAATCTGCGTTCCCCGGCGTCGTTCGATTGGGGCAGTTGCAGTGCGGGATCGGCGATCCATGGGTGGAGTATAGCCCCGGCGCGGCTGTTGTACGCTGGCCTCCCAACGTGACCGAGAATTTGGTGACCCGGCAAGACGGACAGCCGCTCGAGCGGGCATTCTACGACCGTGAGCCCGAATGCGTGGCAGCGGCGCTACTTGGCGCCTTGCTCGCACATGGTCGGACGACAGGCCGAATCGTCGAGACCGAAGCGTACCTCGGTGCCGGAGACCCGGCAGCCCACGCCTACCGGGGACGCACGAAACGCACCGAGGTGCTGTTCGGGCCACCTGGCCACGCCTACGTCTATCGCACGCGACAGCATCGGTGCCTCAACGTCGTGGTACAGGAGGCCGGCGTCCCCGGATGCGTGTTGATCCGGGCACTCGAACCCCTCGCCGGCATCGACCTGATGCGTCGGCGACGGGGTGGCGTGCCGGATTCCCGCCTTGCCGACGGGCCGGGAAAACTGTGCCAGGCCATGGCCATCGACATGCACCACTACGGCGAGGATCTCTGTGGCGGCGGCAGATTGACGATATGCGCCGGTCTCGGGGATGCGACGAACGTTGTGACAACCCCACGGATCGGCATCAGCCGCGCCAAGGACTGGCCGCTCCGCTACCTGCTCCGCTGACCGTTGCAGCCGGGCTGACCGTCGACAGCCGGTGGATCGCCATCCCCTCGCCTACCTGCTTGTGCGGCGCCCCCTTGGGAAACGGCGACCACGGCGGATCGAATGACATCGCCAGCGCGTTGTCCACGCTTCGTCCACGACGACGGTCCCCGGCACAACGAAAGTCGCGGCGGTCGAAGGGTGGTCAACGCGAACGGGCCCCGGGGTTTGATTAGGGCGATGTTCGGCTGGGCGCCGTACCGTTGACGCAAGGTCGCAGGGCTATTGGCCGAGAGCCGGGTATCCCACGGTCTGACCACCGCCGCTGTGGGCACGCACCCCCGACAAACCCCCGAACGGCGCGCACTTGCCGCTCGACCCCAATTCCGACAGACTCCCTCCGGTTCGCACTACTCGTCAAGGAGGTGCCATGTTTGGTGGCCCCAAGGAAATCCTGGTCATCCTGGTGGTGCTCGTGATCGTGTTCCTGGTATTCGGTCCCAAGCGCATCAAGAGCCTCGGTTCCGAGCTCGGCAACGCCATCAAGGGATTCCGCAAGGCGGTACGCGAGAACGACGCGGGCAACGAGGCGAAAGCCGTCGAGCACGAAACGGAAGGGACCACGGCTGATTCGGGGGCCACGCGCGCCGCCGACAAGCCGCAGAATGTTTGATCTCTCCTTCCCGGAGTTCTTTCTAGCGGCGGTGGTGGCCCTTGTCATCCTGGGTCCGTCGCGGTTGCCAGGTGCACTTCGGACCCTGGGGTTGTGGATTGGCCGGCTGCGGCGCAACTACTACAACGTCAAGACCGAGATCGAACGCGAGATCGGCATGGACGAGGTTCGCCGGCAACTTCACAACGAGCAGGTCATGGCCGACGTGAAACGCGTCGAACGAGAGGTTCAGGCCATGGGCGAGGAAATCAACCGCATTGAAGAACCTATGGCACAAGCTACTGAGGAACCGGTGGCGCCGCACGCCGAAGACGGCGAAGCCGCAACCCCCGACGCAAAGACCTAGCGGTCTTGCCCGCCTTTGGCGGCGTAGGCAATCGGACGGCGCAACGCCGACGGTGTCGAACGACGCCGAGGGAGACCCGAAAGCCGAGTCCGTCGAGACGGCCGCCGAGTCCGAATCCGATCCCGAACGCAGCCACGACGAGCGCGTGGATGCGGACGAGCAGCCGTTCCTGTCGCACCTTCTCGAACTGCGGACGCGGATCCTGCGCAGCATCGTGGTCGTGTTCGTTTCGTTCTTTCCCGTGTACTACTTCAGTGACGAGATCTTCGATTTCGTCACCGGGCCCATGCGCGACGCCCTACCCGGGGACATGATCGCGACGCAGGTCGCATCGCCCTTTCTGACGCCCCTCAAGCTGTGCTTGTACGTAACCGTGTTCATCACCATCCCCTACGTGCTGCACCAGGTGTGGGGATTCGTCAGGCCCGGGTTGTACCTGCGCGAAAAACGCTTTGCCATCCCGCTGGTCGTGTCGAGCACGGTGCTCTTCTACCTCGGGATGGCGTTCGCCTACTACGTGCTGTTTCCGCTGATTTTCGGGTTTTTCACGGGCCAGGGACTCACCGGGGTTACGCCGACCACGGACATCAACGCGTACCTCGACTTCGTGCTTAAGATGTTCTTCGCTTTCGGTGTGGCGTTCGAGATTCCCGTCGCCACGGTGCTGCTCGCCAAGACCGGTCTGACATCGGCGCGCAGTATGGCGAAGAAACGCCCGTACGTGATCGTCGGCTGCTTCTTCGTCGGCATGTTGCTGACGCCGCCGGACGTGATCAGCCAGATCCTGCTGGCGATTCCGGCGTGGATTCTGTTCGAGATCGGGATCGTGCTGGCGCGCATGGTCGAGAAGCCTGAAGAGGAGGACGACGCCGCAGACTGAGTCCCGTGAGAGTCCCACGCAAGACTGGCGCGACGCTCAGGGGACGTCGAGCAGAATCGTCACGGGGCCGTCGTTGACCAGCGACACCTGCATGTCGGCGCCGAACTCCCCGGTCGCCACCCCGCCGCACCGGTTGCCGAGGGCTTCCACGTAGGCGTCATACAGCCGTTTCGCCTCGGTGGGCACGGCAGCCGGTCCGAAACTCGGTCGATTGCCGCGACTCGTATCGGCGGCCAGCGTGAATTGCGACACCACGAGGACGGCGCCGCCCGCGTCGAGCACGGAGGTGTTCATCGGTTTGCCCGCGTCGGGAAAGATGCGCGCGGCGAGGGTGCGCTCGGCCAACCGCCGGGCCGCCGCCACATCGTCCTCGCGATACACGGCGACGAACACGAGAAGCCCGCGACCGATGCGGGCGATCTCACGGCCCGAGACGGTCACCGACGCCTCGCTCACCCTCTGCAGCAACGCCCGCAACGAAACCCCCATGCCCGAACGCGAGTAAGATAGCCCCATGACGATGCTAGACGAAAAAGCCACGGTGCCGAAGCGGGCAGCCGCGCTGATTTCCGGTGGTCTCGACTCCATGCTGGCCGCCAAGGTGGTTCTCGACCAGGGCGTGGTGGTGGAAGGGATCAACTTCTTCACGGGATTCTGCGTGGAGGGCCATACCCATGCCATCCGCCGGAAGGACCGGGACCGGCAAAAGCGCAACAACGCACTGTGGGTGGCCGAGCAACTCGGCATCAAGCTGCACATCGTCGATGTCATCGAGGAGTACAAGGACATCGTCCTGAATCCGAAACACGGCTACGGTGCCAACCTGAACCCGTGCCTCGACTGCAAGATCTTCATGGTCAACAAGGCGCTCGCCCAGGACGTCCTCGACCGGGGTTTCGACTTCGTGATCACCGGGGAGGTCATCGGCCAGCGACCGAAGTCGCAACGCGCCGACACCATGCCGGTGATCGCCCGGGAATCCGGTGCAGGGGACCGCCTGCTGCGGCCGTTGTGCGCGCGAAACCTGCCGCCGACGCTGCCCGAGCGGGAAGGCTGGGTGGATCGCGACAAACTGTTCGGTTTCCACGGCAGGGACCGCAAACCGCAGATCGCCTTGGCCGAGGCCTTCGGGTTCCGCGACTACGCACAGCCGGCCGGCGGCTGCTGCTTTCTGACCGACGAACGCTACAGCGGCAAGCTCGCGGACCTGTGGGAGGCGCGCGGCGTGCGGGACTACGACTTCGACGACATCATGCTGCTCAAGGTCGGCCGGCACATCCGTCCCGCGCCGCACTACAAACTCATCGTCGGTCGGGAGCAGGGCGAGAACAACTTCCTCGCGGGCTACCGGCGGCAATTCGTCCATCTGGATACCGTCAGCCACACCGGGCCGCTCACCTTGGTCGACGGCGAACCCACCGACGCCGACCTGGTCCTCGCCGCCCGTATCGCCGCGCGCTATTCCCAGGGCCGCGCGGCGAAGGAAGTAAGCGTCGCCGTCCATCATCCGTCGGGCGCCACCGAGAGTCTGTGTGTCGAGCCGTTGCCCCCAACCGAACTCCAGCCCGCTTGGCACGTTGGCTGATTGTCGCCAATCGAGGGCGACGGTGGCCGCGTCGGATCCGCCATGGACACCCTGATCACGCTGGATGCACGTGGCCTGCTTTGCCCGCTGCCCGTGATTCGCACGCAGGACAAGATCGGCACACTCAAGGATGGCGATACGCTGGAGGTCGTGGCGACGGACCCGGGCACGCTGCACGACATTCCCGCCTGGTGCCGCGTTCATGGTCACCGGCTGCACCTCACCGAAGAACGGGGCGACGAATACCGATTCCGTATCGAGGTGATACAAACGCACCAAGATTGACCAATCACGGTGTAATGCACTAAGTTGGTGCAGCACTGGTTTGCGCCGCCCTGCTGAATCGGGTGTGCGTCCTCGTTTCCTCCCGGCTGAGAGATGCCTCGATGCGTGGAACGTTTCTTGCTGAAAGATCAGTCGTGGCGACGTATCGGGACATTCTCGATCAACTCACCACGGCGGTTGTCGTGGTCGACGCCGCGAGTGACCGGTCGTTTCGGATCTCCTACCTCAATCAATCCGCGCAAGCGCTGTTCGGGCGAAGCGACAGCCGCACACTCGGGCTGCCCCTCGCAAAGCTGATGCGGGACTCGCACGCTGCACCGACGGTGCTCCAGGGCGTACTAGACACCGGGCAACCGTTCACCAAGCGGGAAGTGCCACTGTACGTCGTCGACGGACTGGTTCGCGTCAACTACTCGATCTCGCCGTTGTCGGAGACGGAACTGCTCCTCGAGTTCGACCGGCTCGACCGCTTCATCCGCATCGACCGGGACGAGCGCCACCTCTCCCTGCAGGACACCGTGCGCAAGCTGGCCCGGGGGCTTGCCCACGAGATCAAGAATCCGCTCGGTGGATTGCGCGGCGCAGCGCAGTTGCTCGACCGGCAGTTGGTCCACGATGAACAACGGGAATACACGTCGGTGATCATGTCCGAGGCGGATCGGCTGAGGAATCTGGTGGATCGCATACTGGGCCCCAACGGCGAGGTGTCCTTCGAACCCGTCAACGTCCATCACGTGATAGAACGCGTCGTCAAGTTGCTGGACGCCGAGAACCCCTCGCGAATCAAGTTCGAAAGATCCTACGATCCGAGCCTTCCGGAAGTGGAGGCGGACTTCGAGAGGCTTGTCCAGGCAACGCTCAACGTCCTGACCAATGCCGCTCTCGCCTTGAAGGACACCCCGAATCCATGTATCCGGCTCGAGACCCGTGTGGTCCGGCAGTTCACCATCGGTACCACGCGTCACCGGCTGGTGGCGAATGTCGACTTCATCGACAACGGTCCGGGCGTGCCGGCGGACATCGCCGACCGGATCTTCTACCCGATGATCAGTGGCCGGCCGGAGGGTTCCGGCTTGGGTCTCGCCATCACACAGACCATCATCGCCCAGCATAACGGGCTGATCGAATGCGAAAGCGAACCCGGTCGGACGGTGTTTTCGTTCTACCTGCCCATCAGCCAACAGCAACCAGCCGTGGCGGCCAACGGAACCGCGCCGGCGGCGACCGTCGGCAACGACGCCGCGGTAATCGAGGAGGGAAGCCATGGCCCATGAGCGGGTTTGGATCGTCGACGACGACAGTTCGATCCGGTGGGTCCTCGAACGGGCGCTGTCCCAGGCGGGCTATGGCACCGAGTCGTTCGAGCGCGCGGACGATCTGCTCGAGCGCATGGACTACGAGACCCCCGATGCGGTGGTTTCCGATATCCGCATGCCGGGCCGCGACGGGTTGGAACTGCTGTCAGTCCTAGCCGACCGGCATCCCGATCTGCCGGTGATCATCATGACCGCCCATTCAGATCTCGACAGTGCGGTCAGTTCCTACCAGGCGGGCGCGTTCGAATACCTGCCGAAGCCCTTCGACATCGACGAAGCGGTTGCCACCGTCTCCCGGGCGGTGCTCGTGAACCGGGAGACCGCGGACGTGGCGGCGGAGCAGGTCGGGGCCGTCCCGGACATCATCGGCCAGGCGGGCGCGATGCAGGAAGTCTTCCGGGCTATCGGTCGACTCGCCCAGTCGAACATCACGGTCATGATCGAGGGCGCGTCCGGTACCGGCAAGGAGCTGGTGGCCCGGGCGTTGCATCGGCACAGTCCGCGCGCTGCGAACGCCATGGTCGCCCTGAACATGGCGGCGATACCGAGCGAGTTGATCGAGTCGGAGCTGTTTGGCCACGAACGCGGTGCGTTTACCGGGGCCAAGGACCAGCGCATGGGTCGTTTCGAGCAGGCCGACGGCGGCACGCTGTTCCTCGACGAGATCGGCGACATGCCGCCG
>CAZJRX010000183.1:0-7552 GCA_964548145.1 uncultured Pseudomonadales bacterium
ATCGGCATCGTGAAGGTCCGTGACCGGGGTGCCGCTGAAGTTGGGGGCGGCGAGATTGGCGATGAGGACATCCACGCGTCCGACTCGCGCCACCAACTCGCGACAGGCTTCGGCGTCGTCGAGTGGGCCGTCGTCCGCGAAGAGCGAGGCACCCTCCGCCTCGAACAGTTCGACGGTGGCGGGCCCCATGTAGTCCGATGCCTGGGTGACCAGGACCCGTTTGCCGAGCAGTCGTTTAGCCATTGCACTCTTACCGCGAGGGGTTACGGGGCTATCGTAGTGAACGTCGTCGGTGGTCGGCTACCAGACTTTACGGGGACGGATACCGGAATTGGGTGCTACCATCGTGATATCACCGAGGGGATTACTCGGTGATTGACGGCGGAAAGTAACTCGCGACCTTGCGCGGTACTGGCTCGCTTTCTATGTTCTATCGCCAGTGAATCCCCACGCAGTACGATGATAAGAACCATACTTGCCGACGACCAGCGTCTGTTCCGTGAAGGCATCAAGCGGCTGTTGCGCGACGTGCGATCCATCGACGTTGTCGCCGAGGCGGACAGTGGCGAGGAAGCGGTCGACCTAGCCATGAAGCTAAACCCCCACGTCGTTTCGCTTGAGATCACGATGCCGGGAATCGGCGGCCTGGAGGCGGCCCGGCGAATCCTCAAGATGGAGACCGGCACCCAGATCGTCATGCTCTCGGCGGCGTGGGACGCGCCGTATCCGACCCAGGCGCTTCGAGCTGGCGCGTGTGGCTTCGTGACCAAACGCGGATCGCCACAGGAGGTCGTGGCGGCGATCAAGCGTGCCTATGCCGGCAAACGTTTCGTCAGTTCGGACATTGCCCAGCACCTGGCGTTCCGGTCATTGGACGATCCGATCGATTCGCCGTTCGACAACCTCTCGAGCCGCGAACTGCAGATCACGCTCATGGTCATCAACTGTCAGCGGGTAAACGACATCTCCGCGAACCTGCACCTCTCGCCTAAGACCGTGAATAGCTACCGGTACCGAATCTTCGAGAAAATGCGCGTCTCGAGCGATGTCGAGCTTGCCTTGCTGGCGGTCAAGCATGGCGTGATCAACCCGATACTCGGGAGTTTCGGCGAACGCGGTCTGCCACCGCTGATCGAGGAGGAGGAGGAAGACATCCTTGGCTAGCGTCTCCCGAGTACGCGAGGGGTGCATGAGCATTTCGATGCGCTGTGCCAAACCTGCGTCAAACAGCAAGGCCGTTCAAGGAATGAAGCGAGGCTTCGCCGCAGACCGACGAGCCCGTAGGGGACGCCCTCGTGGCGTCCCGCGCTGATCGAACCGAGGCCATCAGACCGGCGCGGGCGAGGACAAGCCTTTTCCCTACGAGTCGTGGACCGGCGCGGCGTCAGAACTTGGCTCGACGGTAAGGATGGCCGGAATCAAGAACGTGAGCCGGTGAGGCCGTCGTAGACCGCCGCGGCACGCTCGGCGGCGGCATTGCCGCAGAGGCTCACGAGGACGATCGCGATGCCGCTGGCGACGAAGGCCGGCACGATCTCGTAGAGATCGTAGAGCCCCCACGGTCCGCCGCCCAAGCCTTTCCACACGACGGTCACGATGCCACCGACCAACATGCCGGCAACAACCCCCGCTTCGGTGGTTCGACGCCACAGGATGCAGGCGAGCACCGCCGGTCCGAAACTGGCGCCGAGCCCGGCCCAGGCATAGGCGGCGAGTTCGAATACCCGGCTTGTCGGGTCGGTAGCGATCCACGCCCCGACGACGGCTACCACGACCACGGCGATCCGGCTCAATGTCAACGTCCAACGATCGTCGAGCCCGCGCCAGATCGGCCGGACCACGTCTTCCACCAGTGCCGTGGATGCGACCAGGAGTTGCGAGTCCACGGTACTCATGACCGCGGCGAGAATCCCGGCGACGACGATGCCCGCGATCCAGGGCGCGAGCAACGCGGTCGACAGCTCGATGAACACCGTCTCGGGGTCTTCGAGGGTGCCGCCGAAATAGGCTTCGCCGCCGGCACCGACGGCAACCGCGGCACTGCTGGCGATGATCATCCAGACAAGGTTGATCCGTCGTGCCCGGGGTACCGACTCAACACGGTCGATGGCCATGAAACGGGCAAGGAAGTGCGGCTGGCCGAAGTAGCCAAGACCCCACGCCAAGGCGCTGACGACGGCGATCACCCCGATGGGCTTCACGGTGCCCTCGAGACTCGGTACGTTGACGAACGCCAAGGTCGCCACCACGACCAGGGCGGCCATCATCAGCAGCGCCTGGAAGAAATCCGTGAAGCTCACGGCGAGAAAGCCGCCCAGCATGGTGTAGGCGAGAACCACACCGACCCCGATCAGGAGTGCGAGTTCGTAGTCCATCCCAATGGTGCTTTCAAACAATCTGGCACCGGCCACGAAGCTTGCGGCGGTGTAGATCGAAAAGAAGAAGAGCACGATCAGGGTCGCCACGATTCCCGGCAACCCGGTGCTGGAACCGACCCGGCGGGAGAAGAACTGGGGCAATGTCACGGCGCCGTCGAGGCGCTCGGTGAATCCACGCAGCCGAGGGGCGATTAGCCGCCAACTGCCCCATGCGCCGCAGGCGAGGCCAAGGACGATCCAGCCTTCGCCGAGTCCGGCGACGAATACCGCGCCGGGCAAGCCCAGAAGCAGCCAGCCGCTCATGTCGGACGCGCCGGCAGATAGACCGGCCACCGACGCCGGCAGGGAACGACCGCCGATGACGTAGTCGCCGGCGGTCTTGGTGCGCATTAGCGCGTAGCCGGCGATGATCGCGATCACCGCGAGGTACGCCACGAAACCGATGGCCATGGCTCTCCCGCCAATTGCGCGGATTCGGCGAAACCGCAGTAGCTAGTTTACTGGCAGAATTCTGGCCAATGGAACCACCCACCAAGAACGCGGGCGTGCTGGCCGACCTGGCCCGGGACGCCTTGCAGCGGCTCCTAGGCTTCCTGCCGGGCACCGATAGCATGGATTGGTCGAGACACTGGGCGGCCCGGTGGCGCAACGGCCCCTTGGGCGGTGCACTGTCGCCGCTCGGAAACATCGACACGATCGAGCTGTCGGACCTCCTCGGCGTAGACGACCAGAAGGCGCAACTGGTCGCCAACACCGAGCAGTTCGTACACGGCTTCCCGGCCAACAACGCCTTGCTGTGGGGCGCGCGCGGGACCGGCAAGTCGTCCCTCATCCACGCCGTGCTGAACCGGTATGCGGCTGAAGGACTTCGCCTGGTGGAGGTCGACAAGGAAGCGCTGTGCGACGTGGTGGCGATCGTCGCGCGCCTCGATAGCGAGCCGTACCGGTTCGTATTGGTTTGCGACGACCTGTCATTCGAGGCCGACGACGCCTCCTACAAGGCGCTGAAGAGCGCTCTCGAGGGCTCGGTATTCAAACAGTCCGAGAACGTGATCCTCTACGCGACCTCGAACCGGCGGCACCTCCTCCCGGAACACATGTCGGACAACACCAGCGCCCGCTTCGTGGAGGGCGAACTGCACGAGGCCGAAGCCGTCGAAGAGAAAATCTCCCTATCGGACCGTTTCGGGCTGTGGCTCTCGTTCTATCCGTTCCGGCAGGACGACTATCTGCGCGTCGCCCGGCATTGGGTCGAACGGCTTTCGGTTGAGCAGGGCGTTGCTCTGACCTGGGACGACGACGTCCGCCAGAAAGCACTGCGGTGGGCCTTGGCGAGGGGCGTGCGGAGCGGTCGCACCGCCTACCATTTCGCGCGACAGCGGGTCGGTGCCGTGGCTCTTGCGGGCCTGGCGGATGGCGGGGAAGGAGTCAGGTAGTCGCTACTGGGTTGACGGGTTGTGGCTGGCGCAAACGAACGTAGTCACCGAAAGGCGGTCATGAAGGACACCCGCGATCTCGTCGTCATCGGTGCCGGTTTCGCGGGTCTCGCCTGCGCCAAGCGGGCGGCGGAACGGGGCCTCTCGGTCACCGTGGTCGACCGCCAGCCGGCACCGGGCCGGCATGTCCATACCACCGGCATTTTCGTCAGGGAAGCCCAGGAGGAATGGCCGGCCCCGCCACACCTGGTGCGCAAACTGCAGCGCGTTCGGCTCTACGCGCCCAGCGGACGTCATGTGGACCTGCGCTGCGACGGCTACTACTTCCTGGCCACGGACACCCGGAAGCTGATGGCGCACCTCGTCGACGAAGCACGCGGCGCCGGTGCGGACATCCGCTTCGACCGGCGCTTCACCGGTGCCACCCGGGAACGCGACCGCATCGTCATCAACGGTCACGGCATGGCCGGGCGCTTTCTGGTGGGTGCCGACGGGGTCCGATCCAGGGTGGCGCAAGCCACGGGTCTCGACGGCAATACGCGGTTGCTCAAGGGTGTGGAGTGGGAGTTCGAGCCGATCGAGGGCGTCGGCGATTGCCTGCACTGCTTCGTCGACCCGGTCCTGGCGCCAGGCTACATCGGCTGGGTCGTCCCCGGCGTTGGCGTCACGCAAGTGGGACTCGCCGCTCGTCACGGCACAAGGTTGAGCATTGACGCATTCATCGCTCGCCTTGATCCGATATTTGGACTCCGCGGGAGGCGCGTGCTTGCCCGGCGCGGCGGTTTGATCCCCGTAAACGGTCTGTTAAGACGATTCCACGACGAGCGGACCCTACTCATTGGTGACGCAGCAGGCATGGTCTCGCCGTTGACCGCAGGCGGCATCCACAGCGCCTATCGCGTTGGCAGGCTTGCCGGCGAGGCGATTGCCGCCTATCTTGCGGGCGATGCACCGAATCCGGGCGAGACGGTGAAGGCGTCCTACCGCACCGCACCGTGGAAGCATGGTGCCCGGTGGTGCTACGACAACCTTCCGCTAGCCGGGGGCCTGGAACTCGCGCTCCGCACCCGTGGTCTACTCAAGCGCGCGGCCGGCAAGGTGTTCTTCAATCGGTTCGCGTCGACGGAACCGCGATCGCCATGAGTACGTCGAGCCAAGCGAGACCATATCCGCCGTACCCGGCGCGAAGCCGCCCCATCGTGCGTAGCCGCCGCGATTGGATGTCAACGATCATCCCCGGATGATGCGCCGGACAGCCGTTTCACCCTCACTTCGCGTTGGAATCGACGGTTGGCTTCACCGTTACTTCGCATTGGCCGGTGCGGCCTATTGCGGAGGAACAGCTGACACCCTAGAATCCGCGCCCTTCCCGCAGGTCCCCTTCGTCTAGTGGCCTAGGACTCCGGGTTTTCATCCCGGCAACAGGGGTTCGAGTCCCCTAGGGGACGCCAACATCTTGGCGCAAACAACTGAAGGCGCTTAGGGCCAAGGCAGGGAAGCTACGGAGGAAACTAGACCGTTTGAGCAATGATTGGGCCATGCCGCCCTCTCGGAAGTAACCAACTCGCTCCCGAAAAGACGACAACTGACGGATTTTGGCTGGCCAAGGTCTAGTGAAGGGGAACCGGAGAGCGCCGTTACAGTGCGCGGACGAATGCTAACGTCTACGACAACGTAGGACCGCGCAGGTACCACTCGCGACGCTGCAAAGGCTTGGGAGGACGATCAGCGAGATAAGGGCAAGCCAACGGGCCCGTGACCTGAAACAGCGGATTTGATCGCGGTGCTTGGCCCGGACACGGGAAGCGCATCCCGAACCGGGAGAACCTACTGCTCCGGCGACTGCCCTGTCGCGGACACGTGCTGGCCTGCACTGAGGGTTCTTGCCAGTCGCGAGCAGCAACCGGAGTCTGACGCGTGACACCCGGTCACGATACTTCGCACCGCCTGAGGCACGGTCAAGCCCTCGGCTCCAATACGCACCTGGCCCGCTTTCCCTTCGCCACGCTCGACGAGTCCTCACGAACCTCGACGGCGACAATCTGACTACAAGGGACGCTACGACTACTTGTCCCGTAGGCGACCTCGTGGAGATACTCGATGCAGTTCGTTGTCGCGCCAGTGGGCATAGTCAAACGCTGTCGCCGCATGCGGTGTCTTTCAAGCGGCGGAGCAGGGACATGGTCGCGCGTTCCTGCCTCTCTCCCGATGAGATGAGCAACCCCGACGAGTACAAAGACTGCTCGACGTCATTCAGTTGGCGGGTTGGTCACCACGCGTCGGATCCGAGGTGAGTCAACAGTGGTATTTCGACATTGATCGCTGGCGGGGCAACCTGTGTCAGGCATACATCAGGCGCTCGCCCTTAGGTTCCGGGACCGGTCGTCCCAGTTCTCCTGCAGTGTCGATCCAGAACTGCATTGCGTCCTTGATATTCTTCAACGCCTCTTCCTGATCGTCGCCGTGCGCCATGCAGCCTGGCAGTTCGGGCGCTTCCGCGATGAACGCCTGATCCTCGTTGCTCCAATAGAGGATGATCTCGTAACGATGCATCAGTCGTCTCCTCCTAGCTTGTACTTCAAAATGACGTTCCGTACCTGTCTAACCTGATACGGTTTAGCTTGGCCGCCGCGGCTCTGAATGTTGATGATCTCCACGACGCCCTGCTTGTAGAAGAGATGGTGGCTGCCACGGACACGCTCGACGAATCCGAGATGGAAGAGCAGCCTCCGCAGGTCGGCAAAGCGAATGTTGGCATCTGATCTGCCGCCGAGAATAGTCTGCAGGAGCCGTTCAGGCCGGTCCATCGGAAGCGTTCATCCTGAATCGGTGTTCGGTGCAGGCAACTGGGCCTCGCACGTCCAATCTGCCACATCGGCGCAGCGAGGATCGGCCTGCACACCTTCGCCGGAGCGCTTCCCGCCCTCCGGTGCGGCTTTCGCCGTCGATAGTCGCGTCTCGGGCGCTTCGAGTCCGAGCGCCGTCACACTCGTGCCCCCATGGTACGCGTCGTGATGCCTGCCTCTCTCCCCGCGAGAGAATCCGTACTCGCCGTGACAGCACTCGTGATCGCGCCGATCCTTCCTGACATGGTTTCGAAGCAACGTTGCATCACGTTCTCCGTCGCCGCCTCGTGGCCCTACCCTGACTGCCCATCATGCCATACGGGGCAGTTGGATCACGTCTCCGGCCTCGCGACCGAGGTACCGCGCCCAGGATTCCATCAGCGCCCGGCGCTTTTCGAACAGGTCAGAGCGGGCATACGCCTGCTCCACTACGTTGCCCACCTTGTGGCCCAGGGCTGCCTCCGCCACCTCGCGCGGCGCGTTGGTCATCTCGCCGCACCAGTCGCGGAACGTCGAACGGAACCCATGCGGCACAGCAGTGTTCCAGATCGGCAGCAGGCAACGCATGACGTCGGCGGGCTCGATGGCGTCCACCGGCATGCTGCCGATCTTCGGATAGGCATAGGACTTGAGCGTCGACTCCCAGGACGTCACCGACTTGGCGTTTCGCCAGTTGGGGTTGTGCATCTCGATCATGGCGGCCGCTGCTTCCTGGAACGTCGGAATGAGCCGCTTGGCTCGCATCTCCCGCGGATCGCCGCCAGCGAGCGCCAGCTTGCGGTTGTCGTAGGCCGTCTGGCGGGCCTCGCCAAGCGTCACCAGCGGGTAGGGGCCGAGCCCTAGTGCTCCGTCAACCCCTAATCTTGGCGTCAGCGCGTCCGCAAGCGTCCAG
>CAZJRX010000184.1:0-7538 GCA_964548145.1 uncultured Pseudomonadales bacterium
CAGGCGTTCTGCCAACTCTTCGCGGATCTCGTCGAGCACTGCCAGGATCCGGTCCCTAGGGGTCACATAGTGGGTCTTCGGAAAGACCGTGTAACGGGGTACCCGTGCCAGGACCTCCCCGGTGAGCGGGTCGAAGGTCGCGATGTTGTCGATCTCGTCGTCGAACAGCTCGACCCGGACCGCTTCCTTCTCCGACTCGGCGGGAAAGACGTCGATGACGTCGCCCCGCACCCGGTAGGTGCCACGCTGGAATGCCATGTCGTTGCGGGTGTACTGCAGTTCGGCAAGCCGCCGAATGACATAGCGCTGGTCGACCCGGTCGCCGCGGTCGAGATGCAACACCATCTGCAGGTAGGACTGCGGATCGCCGAGACCGTAAATCGCCGAGACCGACGCCACGATGATCGTGTCGCGCCGTTCGAGGAGCGCCTTGGTGGCGGACAGGCGCATCTGCTCGATATGCGCATTCACCGAGGCGTCTTTCTCGATATAGGTATCGGTCGGTCGTTTCACCTGCTCGATGACGTTGGCAACCGCAAACGTCTTGCCGGAGCCGGTGACCCCCAGCAGCGTCTGGTGCGCGAGCCCGGACTCCAGGCCATCCACCAATTCGGCTATGGCGGTCGGCTGGTCGCCCGCGGGACGGTAGTCCGCGACGACATCGAACTCCGCGATCGCCTGCATTGGGCGTCAGGGCAGGCGGAACGCGGTGAGCCGCGCCGGTTGGACGTTGGCACCGGTGGCAATGACCACGAACTGCCGACCACCGGCCTTGTAGGTCATGGGTGGCGCCGTCTCGTGCGTTCCGTTCAGGGCGTGCTCCCAGACCAGCGCGCCGTTGGCCTTGTCGAGAGCCCGCAGGGTCGAGCCATCGCCCCGCCGGTGACCGTGGAAGATCAAGTGCCTGGTTACCAACAACCCCGGCGCATTCCAACGGTCGCCAAGGTCCGGCAGGTCGAGGCCCTTTAGCAGAGGGTGGTCCTTAGGTCCTCGACCGTTGGCCACCTTCCAAGCGACTTCGCCCGTGTCGAGTCGGTAGGCGGTGATGCTGGCCCAAGGCGGCTTGACCACCGGCAGTCCATCCAAGTCGACGCCGGATGGCCGGATTCGATACGGCATGCCGTTCCGCGATAGCGGCTGCTCGCGCGCCTCCATCAACAACGGTTCGCGCCGCGATGCCACGAACAGCATGCGATTCTCGGGATCATATGCCGCGCCGCCCCAATTGGCACCACCGCCCCACCCCGGGACGGCCAAGCTACCCTCGGTGGATGGCGGCAGGAACAAGCCGCCGGTGCGAATGCCCTCGAGTTCCTTCTGCGCCCGGCGGCGAAGCTCCGGCGTGAAATCAATCAGGTCGTCCTCGCTCAATCCCTGCATCTCGAAAGCTGGCGGCCAGGTGGGGAAGGGTTGGGTACGAGCGGCGCTCTCGCCTTTCAGCGTGCTTGCCGGTACGGCCCGCTCCTCGATGGGCCAAAGCGGCTCGCCGGTAACCCGGTTGAAGACGTACAGGAAACCGACCTTGCTGACCTGCGCCACCGCCTTGACCGGCTTCCCGTCCATGACGATGTCGGCCACCACCGGCGGCGCGGGCAGATCGTAGTCCCAGATGTCATGGTGCACGGTCTGGAAATGCCACTGGCGCTTGCCGGTGCGTGCGTCGACCGCAACCAACGAGGTACCGAACAGGTTGTCGCCGGGCCGGAGACCACCGTAGAAGTGGCTGGACGGGGCCGTGACCGGCAGGTACACGATGCCGAGGTCCGGGTCGCAGCTCATCATCGACCAGACGTTGGTGTTGCCCATCCAGCGCCAGGACTCCTCACCCCAGGTGTCGTTGCCGTACTCGCCGGCCTGCGGAATCGTCTTGAATACCCATAGCTGGCGTCCAGTCCTGACGTCGAAACCTCGGACGTCGCCGAGCGGTACGTTGTCTCGCCAATTGCGAAGCATGTGCGAGCCGTCGTGGGTCTGGTTGCCCAACACGACGACATCACCGCAAAGGGCGGGCGCGTAGTTCCACGTGTTGGTCCTGCGGGACAACGGGCGTCGCAGGCCCTGTGTCAGGTCTACCCGGCCATCCGCACCGAAGTTGGATAGTGGCTTGCCCGTCTCGGCCGACAGCGCGATCAGCCAACCGTCGCTCGTCGCCAACAGCACCCGGTCCCCCGCCTCGTCCCGGTGGTAGGCGAGGCCACGCGTCGAGAATCCGAACACCGGCGGCCGCGGACCGTCCCCGGTGCCTGGATCGTAGGTCCAGAGGGTCTCGCCGGTAATCGGATCAATGGCCGCCACCGCAGAGAACGCCGTCCGCACGAACAGCCGTCCGCCCACTGCGATCGGTGTGCTCTTGAAGCCGTCCGGGGTCTTCCGCCGGTTGAAGAAACCGGTGTAGCGGTGGTTGTCGAACGCCTCCCAGATCCAGGCGATGGCCAATCCGTCGACGTTATCCGCCGTCACCTGATCGAGTGGCGAGTATTTCTGCGCCCGCAAACCGCCGCCGTACGCCGGCCAGTCGCCGTGCGCCGTCGTGTAGTCCACGGTCCGCTTGCCGTCGGCGGACAGCGGCTTGATCGCCGGCAGGTCCGCAACCGCCACTGTCGTTCGCGGCGTCGGTGCGGTCCTCGCGACGCGCGTCTCGCGGGCGGCAAGCCAGGCCACGTCGACCGCTTCCGCACCGCGTCGCTCCTTTTCCGAAACAAGCCACAGGCCCCTCTCGGCATGGGCTTCGCCACCCTGTGGCGTCAAATGGCAGAAGCTGCAGTCCTTGGCACCATATTCCATGGCAGGCACGAGGAGGTCCGGACTGGCAAGCGCGACCCCGGCAGGAAGAACCAACAGCAACCCGAGCAGCGAGCCCCATCGACTAGCAGCCAATCGACTCGGCGGGGCGCAAGAGCCCGGATCAGTCGATCGGAAGGACTGGAGCATGGCCCGCCATCTTACAGTCTCGCCATAAATGGCGGCGACTCCCGTTCGCGTTTTCTACGATGCTATGACGCCTGCAAGGAGGGCGGACCCACGCCGGAACGCATGTTCGCCCGCCTGGGTGACGCACAAAAAGAAGCCCCGTCTTGCGACGGGGCTTCGCTGAATCAAGGTCAGGATCCGGGTTCCCCCCGATGATGGCCCTGGTTCGCTGCCTCTTCGCTCACCCGTCAGTGCGCGGAGCACAGCAGACTCATAAGTCGTTATTTTACGACGCCTTTCTACGTCGCCCCGCTACGCAGTCGCGTCCTGCGCCACGAGGTTTAGGTGAGGCGATCACCCGTCGCTCATCGGCTCGGGGCCGACTTGCTCCGGCCTCCGGTACCACGCCGCCGATTGCTCGACACCGCTTCCCGGTTGCCGCCTCGCCGTTGGACCTCCAAGCCTTGGAGACCCCGGCGCCCTCTGGCTAGGAGGGCTATCGGATCCCGGTCCGGTTTGCCTACCCGCCCCGCGCCGAAACGCCGTTTAGGTCTGCGCCGTATCCAAGTCCGTGATCCCCAATTTACTCCTACCGGCCCCCCGTGCAAGACGTTGACCGCCGGTTTTCGATGAAACAGATGCAAGGTACGGTGGATATCGTGTGCATAAGTCGACACGCCCGTGTGCCCAACGTGTGGACGCAAACGAGCGTCTGCCGAGCGAAGCAGATCCTTTTAGCAATGTAAACAACACGATAAACGCGACCGTGCCAGTTGATAACTGCAAATCCCAACACCCGCGCTTGCCCGCGCCACAGCGTCTCCGACAAACTCTGAACCACCATGAGATTCTCCGTACTCCAGTTCTTCAGTTGGCCTGGCCGCCGGGTTCCGCTGGCCTGCGTCTACCAGCGCGCTCTCGACCGAATTCGCATCATGGACGGCGCGGGATACGATGCCGTGTGGCTCGCCGAACACCATTTCTCGACGTACAGCGTCTGCCCTTCGGTGCACATCATGGCCATGCACGCTGCCGATATCACCCGTAGGCTGCGGATCGGCACCGGCGTCAGCCTAGCGGCCTTCTACCACCCTTTGCGGCTCGCGGAAGAGGTGGCGCTGCTCGACAACCTATCCGGTGGGCGGGTGAACTGGGGCGCGGGACGGGGCTTCGATGCCACCGAAATGCGTGTCTTCGGGGTCGAGCGCGACGAGTCCTACGCCCGGTTCCGCGAGAACGTCGACATCGTCCGGCAGGCATGGTCGTGCGAGCGGCTGACCTACGAAGGACAATTCAACACCTACCGCGACGTCGAGGTGCTCCCGAAGCCGCTGCAGGATCCCCTGCCCACGTGGATTGGCGCGAGTTCGCAGGACGCGATCGACTGGGCCGCACGCCAAGGCCTGGCGATCCTCATGGATCCGCACGCCACGCACGACGAGATTGGCCGAAAATTCGCCCGCTACCGGGCGACGCTTCCGGAACAATGCGACGGCAGGCGGCGCCCGACGCCAATGGCCCGGTTCATCGCCATCGCCCCGACCGACGAAGCAGCAGAGGCGGTAGCCCGGGAAGGCGCACGATGGACGGTCGATTCCTATGTCGGCGTTCGGGACGGTGACACGAAGGAGGCGCGTGTCGAACGCTACGTCGACGAGGTGATCATCCACGGTTCGCCGGCGAGGGTGGTCGACCAACTCAAACGCCTCGAGGAAGAGATCCCTCTCGACTACCTGCTCGCCTCGGTCCTTAGCCACCAGACCTTCATGCTCCTAACCGACGAAGTCATGCCGCGGATGTGACCGAACCCGCCGCCGCCGACGTTGACGGGTTTCATGGCCAAGGCTATGGTCGCTCACACCTGCTCGCCCGTCGCTGCAATGCCGATCCAAGGTCTTCCGGTAGTTGTATGCGGCGCAAACGCCGGCCGACGATCTGTGTCAGGGTGCCGATGAGCACGAATCCGAGCTTCCAGAACTATCAAGGCTATCTGAAGATAGGCGAGCTTCTGTCGTTGCAGCAGCCCTTGTCCCGGGCCCACGACGAAACGCTGTTCATCATCGTGCACCAGGTCTATGAACTGTGGTTCAAGTCCATGCTGCATGAGCTCGAACACGGCGCCGACCTTCTTTCCGGGGACCAGCCCGACCGTGCAGCGTCGACACTCAAGCGCGCTCTCAAGATCGTCAAGGTGCTCGTAAGCCAACTCGACATCATGGAGACCATGACACCCCTCGAGTTCGGCGCCTTCCGCGAACGGCTCGGCGCATCAAGCGGGTTCCAGTCCGCGCAGTTCCGCGAGATCGAGTTCATCCTCGGCTACAAGCGACCATCGATGCTGGACCTGTTTCCGGAGCAGTCGGCGGAACGTCGGCGGTTGGCTGCGCGGCTTGAGTCGCCGACCCTTTGGGACGAATTCGTCGGATTGCTGGCGCGGTCGGGTTATCCGATTCCCGACGCGACGCTTGGAAAGTGGGCGCGCCGTCCCGTCGGCACCGATGCGGCGATACAGGCCGCATTGATCCGCGTCTATCGGGAAGACCCCAAGTTGAGCGCGTTCTGCGAGAGCCTGGTGGACCTCGACGAAGGCATGCAGGAGTGGCGCTACCGGCACCTCAGGATGGTGCAGCGCACCATTGGCACCAAGACCGGCACGGGCGGTTCGTCCGGCGCCGAGTACCTGCTGTCCACCGTCTTGGCCGGCCCGTTCTTCCCCGACCTGTGGGAGATCAGGGATCGCTTCTGATCGGCAACTCAGGATCCCGGCCGTGACCCACGTGACAGATACCCGAAGGCACGATGCGCACCGCTTCGCAGGACACTACTCGCGCTTCCGGGTGGCGGAACGGATACTGCTGACCGGGCACTCCCACCAGGCATGGCCCGATGTCGCATTCGACGCCCAGATGCAGGCTTGGCACGACGCCGCCGAGATGGTCGACGGCAAGTGGGACGTGGCGCTGGCGGTAGCCGACGAGGTCCGTGAAGGCTACCGCCGTCTCCTCGACGATCCCGACGGGCATGTCGCCTTAGGCCAGAACACCCACGAGCTCGTCACCCGGTACCTGTCCGCGCTGCCGTTGCGGGAGAGGCCGCGTCTGGTTACTAGCGACGGGGAGTTCCACACCGTGCGGCGTCAACTGGCACGGATGCAGGAGGAGGGCCTGGAAGTCGTCCGGGTGGGTACGTCGGGCGCGGCACTCGACGTCCCGGGGGCCATTGCCCAAGCGATCGTCGATACGGTGGACGACCGCACGGCTGCGGTGTTGATGTCCGCCGTCCTGTTCCAAAACGGCCTGATCGTGGATGGCTTGGACGAGGTGGCCAAGGCCTGTGATCGCGTCGGTGCAAGCCTGCTTGTCGACGCCTACCACGCCATCAACGTCGTCCCGTTCTCGGTATCGGGCATGGGACTTGAACATGCCTTTGTCGTCGGCGGCGGCTACAAGTATTGCCAGTTCGGCGAAGGGGTCTGTTTTCTTCGCATTCCCGCCGACTGTTCAATGCGGCCGATCCTGACTGGCTGGTACAGCGAGTTCGAAGACCTGGGCGATACCGCGGCCGCCGACCGTGTCGCCTACGGCGAAGGACCGCTCCGCTTCGCCGGTTCGACCTATGATCCGGTGGGCCACTACCGAGCGCGGGCGGTGCTCGCCTTTTTCCGGCGCGAGGCGATGGACGTACCGCTCCTCCGTGCGGTCAGTCAGGCACAGCTCGCGAGGCTCGCCTACGGCATCGATGCCTTGAACGTGGACCCGGCCGTACTGACTTGGAACCGCAATCTGCCCTTGGAAAGACGTGGCGGTTTCCTGGCGCTAGACGCCCCCCAGGCCAGCGAGTTTGCCCTGCGGCTGCGCCGTCGCGGGGTGTTCACCGACCACCGGGGCGCCGTGCTCCGGATTGGACCGGCGCCCTACGTCACCGACGCCCAGTTGGACGAGGCGGTCGGCCTCATCGGGGAAGCGACAGCTCGATAGCCCGGCGACGTCGCAGCCTGTGATCGCTCAAAGCCATGGGCCTAATCCGCAGCCATCTGATATGCAAAGAGTTTCGTCATCGAATTGAGCGGCTGGTGAGAAATGCGGGCTAGGGAAGGTCATGATCAGACCGTCCCCAACCTCCCTAGCCGGGCTAGGCGACCTTCGCTTCGCCGACGCCGATCATGCTGTCGCGCGTGACAAGCTCGGCAAGTTCGACGTCCGACATGCCCTCGGATCCTGCCGGGCGCATCGGTAGAACCAAGTAGCGCAGATCCGCCGTGCTATCCACAACACGGACGGCAGTGCTGTCGTCGAGCACCAAGCCGAACTCGCGCATCACGGCACGAGGTTCAACAACGGCGCGCTGCCGGTAGGCGAAGCTCTTGTACCAGTCCGGTGGTGGTCCGAGCAGGGCTGTGGGATAGCACGAACAGAGCGTACAAACCACCAGGTGGTGCACGTCGGGCGTGTTCTCGACGACGGCCAACTCGGCATCGTGGCTAAGTTGATAGCCGAGTTCGGCGACCGCTGGCCGGGCATCACCGAGAAGCCTTGCCTTGAACGCCGGGTCGGTCCACGCCCGCGCCACGACCGTCGCGCAATCTTGATCGCGTAGGCCGACGAGTCGGAGAAGGCCACGCTTCCATC
>CAZJRX010000185.1:0-7531 GCA_964548145.1 uncultured Pseudomonadales bacterium
TGAGTTCGATGAACGCGGCGACCTCGGTCTGGCCGGTGCGTTCGGCGTAGGCGGCCAACGTCCGGGAGTGGTCGTGGACGTAGTCGAGATCGTCGTCGGTCAGGATGTAGGCGTTCGTGAGGTCGATGGCGGGTGGCGCTTCGAGTTCGAGCAGGCGCGAGCGAAGCGACTCGTCCTCCAAGGCCGCCACCCGCTGGTCGAACGGGAGTGCGGTGAGTTCGCGCCAGGCCGAGGTGCCGTTGAATGGTGTGCGGTGGTCGAGGCCGAAGAGGCCGCCGATGCTGCGGGAACTGGTGTGCGGGCGAAGTTGGGCGCGCCCTTGGCGTTCTCTTCCTCCGCGAAGCCGATGGTCCGGCGGCACAGATCCGGTCGGCGATAGCTCTGGGCAAGGCCGAACGTGACGCAACGTCGTCTTCACGCGCTGCTGGCTTTGGACTGACACGAGCTTCAAGGGATTGGCGGTCGCGGGGGTGCGGTACGTCCCCGTAGGCCCCTACGCCCAGAACCCGTCTGACTCGCGTCCGCCACCGAGAATCCCAAGGCCGCGTCACCGGCCTCGTCAAAACGTCCCCGCGACCTCCTGCGGACCCGTGCCGAAACCGGCCATTTCGTGCGGGATTTTTTCAGCCCCCAATTTGCACAGTGACTATCGAGGACACTCGTCCCAACTCTCACATCCCCCCAAGTCCGACGGTGGTGATCGTTCGCGTCCCTCCCCGTTGACCTCGTCCAGGCGTTCCTCCAGTAGCTCTCGCGAGCTGCCGGTGACCAAGTTGTTCGGGTGTGTCTCGGCGGGCGCTGGGTCAGCTCAAGCCGAGCCCGACGAGCCAAGCGTGGACCTGGCCGAAAGCGTCCTGCTGCCATTGCTCGGGGGTGCGCTCGCCGAGAAGTGGGGAGCGGTCCACGAATCGGCGTACGGAAATCGGTCCGTAGTCGTCGACGCTGCGAAACTTGCCGGCGATGTTGCGATGTCCCGTCACGGCGGACTCGACCTCAAGGCAAGCCATCGTGGCGGTGACCAGTCGACTGACGCCGCCGGGGTAGTTGCGCGCGCAGTAGTAGATGTCGTAGGCGTCTTTGGCCTTTTGGCTTGGCAATCGCGTAGCCCTTCATCGCGAGGAGGGCGGGGATGTCCGCGACGGCAATGGACACTCGGTTGCGGCCGCCGTCCGGCATGCCGCCCTCGACGGGGACCATCTTGTAGAACTTCAGCGCCAACTCGGCTCCATCTGCGCGCTGCACGGCGAAGTCGTCGACCAGGGCGGATTGTTTTTTCGCGATGATGGCTTCCCTTGGCATCAAGAAGTCGACAATGACCTCGATGGAAGGTCCGCTGGCGTTCGCGGCCAACGTGCGGGCGAGCTGGAACCGGCGCAGGTTGGGGCTCTGGCGATAGCCATGACTCCGGAGCATGTCGACGAGGCGGGCGTACTCACCGTCCCCGAGCGCTTCGGCGTGGAGGGCGAGATCGACATCGGCCGTGCCGACGTGCACGCCAATAGGCTTCACCGCGAGGCCTTCGTCGCCGGTCTCGCCGTATCGTTTCGCAAGTTCGGGCCCGAGCATCTAGCCGAAGGCCTGACCAAGCTTCGCGTCGTGTTGGGGCACCTGCTCGAAGAAGGCGTCCTCGGTGCCATTCTCACCGACTTCCTGATCGCGAGCGTCGACAGTTTGACGGGCGTGCCCCGTGTTGCAGGCCACTACTGCGTCGATTCGCCAAGACGGGGCGGCCTCGGGTCTTCCAGTACGACCCGCAATTCGCAGCGGCCGGCATCGAGGCCTCGCCCATCGCCATGCCCGTGAGGGAAGCGTCCTACACGTTCCCGGCGCTCGATGTGGATGCCTTCAAGGGGCTACCGGGCCTCTTGGCCGACGCATTGCCGGATCGCTACGGCAACGCCCTGATCGACGTCTGGCTGGCGGAGACGGGACGCACCGTCGAGGACTTCAATCCCGTGGACCGGCTCTGCTACATCGGTCGACGCGGAGTCGGGGCGCTGGAGTTCGAACCGGTTATTCTCACACAACGGATTGCTTCGGACGGCAGGCCACTCCGGTAGTTCCATCGCCGGGTTGTCGAAGTCGATGACGTTGATGTCGGCGTAGGCGCATTCGCGCAGGACGCTGCGGGCCTCGATGCCGAAGATGGCGGCGGTGTCGTTGGCGACCATCTCCTCGATGGCGTCTATTGCCCCACTACATCGAACCGGCCAGGTCTTACGGCGCAGCCGCACACGACGCCGGCCTCACCAAGGCGAGCGATCACCTCGCGGGGTTAGTCGAACACGTCGGCCAGCCTCTCGGCACCGAGCACGTTCTCGGCCCACGTCTCCAGGTCGGCGGCGGACGCGCGCCCCAGCCGCTCTGCGGTCGCGTGCGGCAGTTCACCGAACCGGCGGCGCAGCAGACGTTCGAGAACCGCCCGCTCTCCCTCGACGCGCCCCCGCTCCATGGCCTCGTCGCGGGCCCTCTGTATGACTCCTGGCATGGCGTTGCTCTCCTCCGGATGCCGTTGGCGATAGCGCCGGTACTCATTGTGCCCACTGACCGGAAGCTCCACCAACACGCGGTCACGAACCCCGCCTCCTTGACGTCGACGATGCCGTGGACTTCGGATCCGGGTATTCGGACCGCGATGTCGAACCGGCCGTGACGCGGGGTTCGCGCGTCGGTCGCGCGTCGCCCTACCGGACTAGCTCAATGCGCCCGTGACGTTCTACTCCGGAGCGAATACCCAGCCGTGCTTCGCCGTCCGCAGGCTCTCAACTGCGTAACGTCACTCCCGCCAGCGCCCCCGTGTGCTCGCCGTGTTCCATGAACACCTGGCCGTTGACGATCACCTGCTCGTAGCCGCGGCCGCGTTGCACGAATCGGCCGGCGCCGGCGGGGAAGTCGTGCTTATACTCCGGCAGTTCCATGGCCAGGTTGTCGAGGTCGATGACGTTGATGTCGGCATAGGCGCCTTCGCGCAGTACGCCGCGGTCCTCGATGCCGAAGATGGCGGCGGTGTCGCTGGTCCAGCCCCGGATGGCCTCCTCCAGGCTCATCACGCCGCGGGTCTTGACCCAGTACGTGAGCAGCCAGGTCGGGGAACTGGCGTCCATGATCTGGCCGACGTGGGCGCCGGAGTCGCCGAGGCCCATGGCGACGGTGGGGTTGGTGATCATCTCCTCGATGGCGTCCATCGACTGGTTGAGGCCCGGATGCCAGATCTGGACGCGGCCCCGGTGCTTGCGGTTGAGTTCGATGAACGCGGCGACCTCGGTCTGGCCGGTGCGTTCGGCGTAGGCGGCGAGCGTCCGGGAGGGGTCGTGGACGTAGTCCAGATCGTCGGCGGTCAGGATGTAGGCGTTCGTGAGGTCGATGGCGGGTGGTGCTTCGAGTTCGAGCAGGCGGGTACGGAGCGACTCGTCCTCCAAGGCCGCGACGCGTTGGTCGAATGGGAGTGCGGTGAGTTCGCGCCAGGCCGTGGTGCCGTTGAAGGGTGTGCGGTGGTCGAGGCCGAACAGGCCGCCGATGCCGCGGGAACTGGTCTGCGGGCGAAGTTGGGCGCCCTTGGCGTTCTCTTCCTCCGCGAAGCCGATGGTCCGCCGGTACAGATCCGGACGGCGGTAGCTTTGCGCGATGCCGAAGGTGACGCGGACGTTGTTTTCCCGGGACAGTTGGCCCACCCAGCCGATCTCGGCGCGGGTTTTCGGCAGGTGTTCCTCGCGGTCGCGTTCGCCGATGCGCAGTGCGCCCTCGAAGATGCCCTTGCCGCGACGGCCGAGCACGCGGCCGATTGCCAATAGCTCGCTGGGGTCGGCGTGGGTGCCGGGGACGTAGCGACCGTCCGGCACCTTGTGCAGGAACGTTCGCGAGGTCGAGAAACCCAATGCGCCGGCGCCGATGGCTTCGTCGACCAGATCGCACATCTTGGCGACGTCGTCGTCGGTTGCCGGGGTCTCGTCCAGGCTGCGCTTGCCCATGGCGTGGATGCGCACCGCGCAGTGGCCGACCATGCCGCCGACGTTGACGCCCTTGTCCATGCGGTCGATGGATTCGAGGTACTCGCCGTAGGTCTCCCAGTCCCAGGGCAGTCCGGCGTTGATGGACTCCTTCGGGATGTCCTCGACGGACTCCATCATCTCTGCTAGGTAGCCGCGGTCCTCGGGTTTGCAGGGCGCGAAGGTGACGCCGCAGTTGCCGATGACGACGGAGGTGACGCCGTGGTAGCACGACGACGAGGCGATGGGATCCCAGGCGATCTGGGCGTCTAGGTGGGTGTGGATGTCCACGAACCCGGGTGTCACGACCTTGCCCGCGGCGTCGATCTCGCGGCTGCCCTTCCCGTCGACCTCGCCGACGGCGACGATGCGGTCGCCTTGCACGGCGATATCGCCAGGGCGGCGAGGTGCACCGGTGCCGTCCACCAAGGTGCCGTTTCGGATGACCAAGTCGTATGCCATGGCGGTCCTTTTAGTGGTTGAGGAAGAAGACGCCGATCCGGTACTCGCAGCTCTGCCGTTCGCTCGCCTGCTCCGGCGGGTCGGGCTCGTCGAAGGCCGAGTGGAAGCAGGTTCTGAGCGTCGGCGGCTCGTCCTTCCAGCATTGGAAGTTTTTGAAGGCGAGCACTTCGTCCGTGGTCATTCGTGGGTAGTAGTACCAGCGCTGTTCCGGGTTGAAGCGCATCCCAAGTTGATTCGACGGTCGGCCGGTTGGGGTGAAGTTGACGAGTCCGGTCGACAGGACGTCGTCCGGCTCGACCGAGCAGGGGTCGCAGATCGTCAGCGGCAGATGACGCAGCGGTTCGTCCATGTAGACCGTCCGCCAGAAGTTGATGACGAGGAAGCCCGCCACTTCGTCCCGATCGTATTGCCGCCGCCAGGCTTGGGCCGACTCGTCCGTTCCGTAGGCGGCGACGTTCTCTTCGTAGTCGTCGGCGCTCAAGCCGAAGTCCTGGTGCACGACGCTACCGTAGAACGGATTGGGTGTGTCCGGGCCCCGGCGTAGCAGGTACCGCTCCTCGGGAATCTCCAGCCGGTGCCCAGGGAAAAGCCGTTCGCGGATGATCTTGCTGATCTCCGGGTAGTAGATCCTGGCGATGTCCGTGTCCTCGGGTGCTACCGCCGGGTGGCTGTCCCAGTTCCGGACGTTCGAGGAGTGCTCGAGGAGGACGAAGCTGTGCTCGTCGAAGAAACCGGCCTCGGTGAACGATTCGTCCGCCCTCGCCCGACTTTGCAGTTCGCGCGCATTGCGGATCGTCACCGCCGGAGCCTCGCGTAGGACACCCGGCGTGGATTCGACACCGTTGGCGTCCATCAAGACGCGTTCCCGGGCAACGAACCCCGGTTCGAACAGGCTGTTGAGCTTCGCTTCGACGTGCGCGACGTCGACCATCCAGTCTCTCCCCTGCGATGCGGCGGTTCACTATACGCGAACGACCTGCCGCGCTTAAGGACAAGAAGCTCGTTCAACTTGCGTATCGCTTCCGCGACAATACCCCGACCTGCGGAGAGAGAACCATGGAAGCTGCGAACTCGGGCAATCTGGGCTTCGCCTATGCCCCGCTGACATTCCGGACGGATCTAGTCCGCGATGTGCGTCGCGCGTGCTTTCGGGTCCGAAAGATCTTGGAAGGAGTGGTCCACGACACCGTCGCGCTGGAGGGCAACCCGTTCACGCTGCCGGAAGTCAAGACGCTGCTCGAGGGTGTTACGGTCGGCGGTCACCACCTCGAAGACCAGCGGCAGGTACTGAACCAAGCGGCGAGCTGGAAAGAACTGCTCGCGCGAGTGGAGCACGGAAAGTTCGAACTCGACAAAACGGCGTTCTGCGAACTGCACGCCCTGGTCGCTCGTGAAGAGGCCGCAGAATGGGGTGCCTTCCGCCGCGGCGCGGTTACCATCGCCGGAACGAGTCACCAGCCACCGCCCTGGGAATCACTCCCGGCACAGTTCGAGGGGGGACTCGAAACGCTTCGGGAGATCGACAACGTCCACGAGCGCGCCATCGCCATGTTTCTGTTCGGCGCCCTCAACCAGTTTTTCTACGACGGCAACAAGCGCACGGCCCGGCTCATGATGAACGGCATGCTGCTCAGCGCCGGTGAGGACGCGATCTCCGTACCCGCACGCCGCCGGCTCGAGTTCAACGAGGCGATGATCCGCTTCTATGACGGCCGGGACGGCACCGAGATGATGCGGTTCATGGCCAGCTGTTCGTTGGACGCGCAGTTGCGGGTCGACACGCCAAAAGCCCGGTAGCCGCCCAAACGGGGGCCGCCCCCATCGCCTCACCGTCATGCCGCGCTTGCTAGCAGCCGGCGCCGTACGGATTGGGAGGCGTCGAAATGGGTGCCCGGCCTTCGAGGATCGCGTTGATGTCCAGGTAGTTCGCCTCGTCGGCGAACCGGCAAGTCAAGGACGAGATGTGGCTGCCGGCCTTGGGGGCGAAGTCGCAGGTGACGCGGTGCCGTCCGGCGGCGTACTTGGCCCGGTAGTCGTCAACGACGCCTTGGTAGTAGGGGCGTTGCTGGTCCGGCACCTGTCGCCAGACCTCGAGGAACCGGTTGCGGATCTCCGGGTGGGTCGTGCCCATGGCGGCGACCGAGAGCCAACCGATGGACGCCTCGGCATCGCGCGCCGTACCGAGGCCTTGCTGGTAGAGAAAACTGACCCGCGCCTGGGCGTGCTTGAAGCCGCGCTTGGCGGCGGCGAGCAGGTAGGGGAACGACTCCGCGTAGTCGCCGCGTCGGTAGAGGCAACTTCCCCTGCCCCGGGCGTCGTAGGTGCTCTGCATGTATTCGAAGTTGTGGGGTTTGAAAGGATCGTCCGGCTCGCCGATTACGATCACTTCCTCGGGCGCCGTTGCGTCGTCCTGCACGACCTGGACAGGTTCGTCGTCTGGGCGACGCTCGGGCCGGTCTTCCCCGCCAGCAGCCGACAACGCCCAGACAAAGGCCACGAGGAGAGGAACGGGTGGCGTCGGTTTGAGCATCGGTTGCCTTGCCTCGATCGGCTCTCGGCGCACTACATCAGCGCAGATCCACGGGAGCGGCGATACTAACCCAGCGAACGGACCGGCCCGTGGGTGGGTGTAGCCAAAACGGCCCGGCGATGCGCGCCGGCGGAGCGTCCGCTAGGCGTTGCGGCGCACTCCTAACAACCGGCCCGGTAGGGATTGGGGGGCGTCAAGACCGCTGACTCGCCTTCGAGGACCGCGACGTTGACGTCCATGTGGTTGGCCTCGACGGCGAACCGGCAGGTCAGCAATCGCCCCCCGGGAACATCCGGAGTATCCACGGCGGAGTGCGCGCCGCCGCCGGGTTTCCCGCTTCACGGACTGTCGGTTTACACTGCACGTTTTCCGCCCAAGCGTTAGAGGATCCCAAATGGCCGAACACCCCGCCGAGTTGCTTGACCAACTCGCCACCATCGACACGCCCACCGTCTGCAACGCGTTGGAGGTCGTCGCAGCGCACCGGCGCGGCTTCGGCTATACGGTCGAACCCCTGGTCTGCACCCGTCCCGAACTGGGCGTCATGGTCGGC
>CAZJRX010000186.1:0-7530 GCA_964548145.1 uncultured Pseudomonadales bacterium
GACCGTAGATAAGGTGCACCAAAAGGCGCGAGCCGAAGATCGCGGTGAACATCGAGGTGAGTATGCCGATCGACAGCGTCACCGCGAATCCGGCGATTGGGCCGCTGCCGATGGTCAGCAGGATCAACGCCACGAACAGCGTCGTGACGTTGGCATCCAGGATGGTGAGAAAGGCCCGGTCGTAGCCCGCCTGAATCGCCTGCGCCGGCGGACTCGACTTCAGCTCCTCCCGTATCCGGGAGAATATGAGCACGTTGGCATCCACCGCCATGCCGACGGTAAGCACGATGCCGGCAATCCCCGGCAGCGTTAGCGTCGCCTCCAGCACGGACATCACGGCAACGAGAATCACCAGGTTCAGAGTGAGCGCGACATTGGCGATGAGGCCGAACACCTTGTAGTAGACGACCATGAATAGCAGCACCAGCGCGAAGCCGGTCATGACCGCGATCATGCCCCGATCGATGTTCTCTTCGCCCAGCGATGCGCCCACCGTCCGTTCCTCGACGATATACATGGGTGCCGCATACGCACCCGCGCGGAGCAGAAAGGCGAGTTCCTGCGCTTCACGCACCGTCAACCCGGTGATTCGGAAGTTGTAGCCAAGTGCGGCCTGAATGGTGGCCAGGCTGATGACGCGCTTGTCGATCCGGGTGCTCGGCACCTCCTGGCGTTCCCCGTCGACGACTTCGGTGGTGACGATGGGTTTGTATTCGATGAAGATGACCGCCATGCGACGCCCGATGTTCGGCGCCGTCGCGTCGTGGAACATCTCCCCGCCCCCGCTGTCGAGCTTGATGTCCACCTGTGGCAGGCCGGTATCGGGATCCCGCCCCTGCGCGGCGTGAATCACGTGGTCGCCGGTGAGGATGACGCGCTTGTTGAGCTCGACGCCGCGGCCCTCGTAGGGCCACTGCTCGATCTCCGACGCCCGGTCGTTGGCCTTCGCTTCCAGGCGAAACTCCAGGTTCGCGAACTTGTCGATCTTGCTCTTCGCCTCGGCGCTGTCCTGCACCCCCGGCAGGTCGATCACGATGCGCGCCCGGCCCAGTTTCTGAACCAACGGCTCGGCGACGCCAAGCTGGTTGATGCGGTTTCGCAACGCCGTCAGGTTCTGCTCCACCGCGCTGTCCTCGATCTCGCGCAGCTTGGCGTCCTGAACCGTGATGGCGAATCCCGCCCGACCGCCGGACTCGACGGTTTCCAGCAGGTAGTCCGGTTGCCGGAACTCGTCCTCGATCACCGCGATCGCCCGGTCGCGCAACTGCGGCGTGGCGAAACTGACGGTCAGCGTTTCCCCCTGGACGGCGTCGTCGGTACTGCGATAGCGGATACGCTCCTCGCGGAGCATGTCCTTGATCTTGTCGACCTCGTCGGCGAGGCGTTTCTGCAACGCCTGCTCCATGTCGACCTGGAGCAGGAAGTGCGCGCCTCCCTTCAGGTCGAGACCAAGCGTCATGGGCTGCGCACCGAGGTTGCGCAGCCAGTCGGGCGAGGTCGGCGCAAGATTGAACGCAACGACAAATTGCCGTTCCTCGCCTAGCGGATTCAAATGCTCTTGCAGCAACGCACCGGCGCGAAGCTGGTCGTTGGCGTCGGCCACCCGGATCAAGGCCCCCTGGTCCATCAATTCGGTGCCGGTGGTCGCGATGCCCTCGATCTCAAGCCGATCCGCCAGTTCGTCGAGAAAGTCGCGGTCGACGACACGGTCGCTGTTGTCGACGCTGATCTGCAGCGCGAAATCGGGCGGGAACAGGTTCGGCGCCGCGTACAGGCAACCAAGCACGACCACCAGGGCGAACAGAACGTAGCGCCACGGTGCCAGACGCCCGCTGGGGGCACCCCCTCGCGGCCGACCCGGAAGGCCGAAGCCCGGCATTCCTAGACCGCTAGACTGGTTGCGCGGGTTAAACACGATCTGTCGTTAATGGTGTCCCGGTGTCGAGAAATCAACCCCCGGGACCTGCCGCCCAATCGCGGCTCTTTTCGCTAGCGCGTCTCGGGAGTACCCGAGCGCGTCTCGGGAGTACCCGAGCCGTCCAAGAGCGACTCGCAGCAGCTTCCGCAAAACTTGGTTCAAGTGTGCAGATGGGCGCTCGTCAAGAACGCTAGTCGTCCTCCAGGGACTTGAGCGTTCCCTTGGGCAGCGACGCGTTCACCGAACTCTTCTGCATTCTGAGTTCGACGTTGTTCGCCACTTTGACCTTGACGAAACCCTCCTCGACCTTGGTGATGTGGCCCGTGATACCGCCGATGGTGACCACCTCGTCGCCCTTCGACAGCCCGGAGATCAACGCCTGGTGCTCTTTGCGGCGCTTACTCTGGGGGCGGATCATCAGGAAATACATGATCACGAACATGCCGCCGAGTAGCAGGAACAACGACAAGGAACTGCCGCCCCCGGCACCACCGGTGGCGTACGCGAATTCAGGCATGTCGATCATTGAATGGAGTCCCCTTGGCCGGCGAGCAGGCTGCTCGCAAGACCCGGCAATGTACCCGCTTCGATGGCGGCACGCAATTGCGCCATGAGCGTCTGGTAGTAGCTCAAGTTGTGGATGGTCATGAGTACCGCACCCAGGATCTCGCCGCACCGGTCAAGGTGGTGCAGGTACGCCCGCGAGAAGTTCCCGCAGGTGTAGCAGTGACAGTTCTCGTCAACCGGGCCGGGGTCCGTCCGGTGCACGGCGTTGCGGATCCTGACCACCCCCCGGGACGTGAACAGGTGGCCGTTTCGGGCGTTCCGGGTCGGCAGCACGCAGTCGAACATATCGATGCCGGCGCAAACGCCGCGAACGAGGTCTTCGGGCGTCCCGACCCCCATCAGGTAGCGCGGCTTGTCCACCGGCAGCGTCGGCGCGACCTGGTCCACGATGGCGTTCATTTCCGCCTTCGGCTCACCGACCGACAGGCCACCAATCGCGTAGCCGTCGAAACCGATGTCCGCGAGTTCCGCCAGGCTCTCCGCCCTGAGGTGCGGGTACATGCCCCCTTGGACGATGCCGAATAGCAGGCTCGGTATCGCGGGGTGGGTGTCCCTATTGCGGTGGGTGTCCCTATCGCCCATAGCCACGTGTCTTTGCCACCCGCGGCGGGCCCAGCGCATGGACAGGCGCATCGACGACGACGCTTCGGCCTCGGTCGCCGGATAGTCCGTACACTCGTCGAAGGACATGACGATGTCGGCGCCTAGGTTGTGCTGCACCTCGATGGAGCGCTCCGGCGTGAGTTCCACCAGGTCGCCGTTGACGGGCGAACGGAATGTCGCCCCCGTCTCGTCCACCTTGACCTTGGGCGACGTCGATGTGCCACCGCGTTCCTTGCCGAGGCTGAACACCTGATAGCCGCCGGAGTCGGTGAGAATCGGTCCGTCCCATTGCATGAACGCATGCAAACCCCCAAGGTCGCGAATGACGTCGTCGCCGGGCCGCAACATGAGATGGAACGTGTTGCCGAGAAGGATCGTGGTGCCCGAGTCCCGCAAAGCCCGGGGTGTCATGCCCTTGACGGTTCCGTACGTGCCGCACGGCATGAACACCGGCGTCTCGACCACCCCGTGACGCGTCGTGAGCCGGCCTCGGCGTGCCGCGCCGTGTGTTGACAGCAACTCAAACACGTCCGCCGTCGTCCCGTTCGCAGAACATGGCATCGCCATAGCTGAAGAACCGGTAGCGCCGCCGCACCGCTTCCTCGTAGGCCCGGCGGACCCGTTCGATGCCGGCGAACGCCGACACCAGCATCAACAACGTGGACTCCGGCAGGTGGAAGTTCGTAACCAGGGCGTCCACGGCTCGAAAACGGTAGCCGGGCACGATGAACAGGCTGGTCTCGCCGCAATCCCGACTACTTGACGCCGCCGACTCCAGCGCCCGCACGACCGTCGTCCCCACCGCAACTACGCGTCCTGCGCATCCATCCACTGCCCGGCGCGTAGCCGGTGGGATCGCATATCGCTCCGCATGCATGCGATGCCGGTGGAGATCCTCCTCGCGCACCGGCTGGAACGTACCCGCGCCGACGTGCAGCGTTACCGGCGTCACGGCCACGCCCTTGTCCCGTACGCGGCCCAACAGTTCGTCGTCGAAGTGCAGGCCGGCCGTTGGCGCCGCCACGGCCCCGGGCGCCGACGCGTACACCGTCTGGTATCGCTCCTCGTCAGCCGCCTCGGGCGGACGCTGGATATAGGGCGGCAGCGGCACGTCGCCGTGCCGTTCCAGGTAGTCGACGACCGGGACGTTGAAATCGAGCAGGTAGAACTCGCCCTGCCGCCGAACGACATCGATTCGATGCTCACCGTCATAGAGACACCGGTTGGGCTTAAGGGGCTTGCTGACGTGCACCTGGCATAGCGCACGGTTGCCGTCCAAGACCCGTTCGACGAGCACCTCCGCTCGACCGCCCGAGTCTTTGCGGGCGACGAGGCGCGCCTTGATGACCCGACTGTCGTTGACAACGAGCAGGTCGCCGGGCCTAAGCAAATCCACCAGTTCGGCGAACTGTCGGTGTCGCACGGAATCGTCCGCCAAAACGAGCAGCCGACTGGCGGAACGCACCGCCAGCGGGCGCTCTGCGATCAGCGACCCAGGCAGGTCGAAGCTGAAGTCAGACCGGCGCACTCAGTCACCGTCCGCTGCTTCCCGCGTCTGCATGGCCACCAGCTGATGGTCCTGGCGAAGGCGCTTGTCGACGGCGGGTTCGCCCCGGTAGACGACGCGGCCGTCGCCGCCCACGTCGACATCGAGGCGCTGGTCCGCCCACACGAAGGCCTGGCCCACGCCACGTACCCGCACGCTCGCCGTCGATCCGCGCAGATCGCCGCCACGGAACAGGCCCGAGCCGGACACCTCGACATCCACCTCGTGGGCCGCTCCCGCCGCAGTCACACGGCCCGTGCCACCGACAACGCCTTCGAAAGAGTCCGCCACCAGTCCCGTGACGGTAACGTCGCCCGACCCGCCGACACGCAGATTCAAACGCCGACACGACACCGACGCGGCGTCGATCGATCCCGCACCCGATGTGGAAAACGAGACCTCCGGTTCGAACTGCGCTTCCCGGATGGCCGCGATGCCACTGCCCGACACCTCAACCGACGCCAGCGTGGGCACGGATACGCGAAACTCGATCGGCACCGTCGGGCGCACCCCGTCTATCCAGTCCACCTCGCGTTGCAGGTAGAGCGTCCTGCCCCGCACGGTCACGTCGATTGCGGGAAGCACGTCGTCTTCCGCCGAGACCGATACGGCGTGTTCCCCCGGCACGATGATCACCTTGCCGTCGCCGCTCAGGACGACCGCCGAGAAACCGTCGACATCGAACCGCTCGACAACGACCCGACCCGAACCCTCGCCGGTGTAGCAGCCTGTTAGGAACAGCGCCAGGAGCAACGCCGGGATTCGCCCTCGGCCCACGTCGACCTCGCCTCAACAAAGAGGCGGCAGTGTTAGGGCAAAGCACGCCCGTTGCAAGCTTGACTCGCCCGTCTTAGAGGCGACTCCCCAGCTCGAGCAGTTGCGGGCCGAGCGTAGTGACGAAGCGACCTATCCCCGCGAAGACGGCGACAACAGGAACCAGGCCGACTGCGGGGCACCCGCTTCACGCATCTTGCGCCGCGCTTCCAGCAACACCTTGCCCGTCTCCGTGCGCTCGTAGAGCCAGCGCTCGACCGCCCAGGGTCCGGCGGGTGTGTCCGTCAGTTCGCAGGCGAGTTCCTCGTAGTACGTCCTGATCTCCTCCCCGATCCGGCCGGCCGAGGCGTCGAGGCCCACTTGGTCCCAGGGTTCTCCCGCCGCAATCCTGGCGAACTTCCCGATCGCGTCCGGGATGTCGTCCGCGCTTGCGTGGGCGCCCACCGTGGTGCGTCCGTGCCTGGCGACGGCCCGGTCGTATGCCGCGCGCAACCCCTGGGCCTCGTCGACCGCAGGGTGCAACTCCGGGTCGTACCGGGGCGGCAACGCACAGAGAAGCGGCTCCGAATCCCCGGATCGGATCGCTTCCGGGAAGTCCTCGAGGACGGGAGGTGTCGGTTTCTCGAACAGCGCGAAGGCCGCGTCCAGCACCCGATGCTGAAAGTCGGCATCGCCCGGCTTGCCGAGCGGCAGGCCCAGCGGAAACTCGACAGCCAGCGCCCGCGGCGGCCGGATGCGTTCCGCGACGTTCCGGATGGGGACGATCGCGACGGTGGACAGCCCGGCGGCCTCGAACACGTGCGCCAGCGTACAGACCGTACGCGGACACAGGGGTCAGACCGGTGTCAGGACGACGACGTCCACCCCGTCTGCCAGCAGCTTCCGCGCGCACGCGGGGCCCGTGTCCAGGCGAACCTCGGACACCGTGTCGGGCTGGCTGCCGGCAAACGCGTAGTGGAAGTCGGCGACGCTGCCGATGGCGCCCCGCTCGGCCAGTTCGTGCAGACGGTCGACGGGATAGACGACATTCAGGTCGGCCGCGAAGCCGGCGCGATCGAAGTTCGGGCTGAAGTGACCCAGCTTCAGGTCGCGCGCACTGTCCGGGATGGTCTCGAAGTGGATGTCCTCGGCCGCGAACGGATCGTCTCCCTCGCGGTAAAGCGCCGCGCTGGTAACGATGGCGACGCGCGCGTCCTCAAGGGGCGGCGGCGGACTGAACGCCGTCTCGGCGAACTCCGGCACGGGCAGGTTCGCCACGAAGTTCCGCATGGCTTGGTCGTGGTCAGGCATCAGGTCTCCTTGCGCGGGGCGGTCGGCCACTCTCAGGTAAGTCGACGAGAGCGCCGTGTCTTCCGGTGAAGCAGTTAATTTCGAACGGTTGCGGGCCGCAAGTCAAGCCGGCGCCGGGAGCCCCAGACAACTACCGGTGCGCTTGATAGGCACTAATGTCGGTGCCACCATCCAAGAATCGAAATCAGCGCCGAAGAGGAGCCATGCGGTACGTGACCATGGCAGAGTTCTGGGCCTACTGGCGGAGCGACGGACACAGCTTCATCCCGGAAGAGGAGGCGGCGCAGTTGCTGGCCATCCCCTGGTGGCTGATGGACGAACCGCCCGACGAATAGAGCGTGACTGAGTTCGCACGGTCAGGGCAGGCCGCGCATCACCGCAGGCCGTCGTCCCGCCGCAACGCCATCAACCGCTCTTCTCACCTGGCCTCCGACATGGTAACGGTTGTCTCGTGTCCGGATCTGACCCTTGAACTTGATAGGCAATCTTGAGTTCGTGTAATGGAAGAAACTCCAATCAATGCAGGGTGGGAAGCCGCTATCTACGACGTCCCGGAGGATCCCGGCAAGGTCCTGAAACTCTTCAACTCGTACAAGAGATCTGAAGTAGAGAAGGAAGTCAGGATGTCCAAGGCAGCCGCTGAAGCAGGGCTACCATGTCCCGTTGTGTATGGCGATGTCATCGAATTGAACGATCGTTTCGGGTTCTACATGGAGAAGATTCAGGGGCAGTCGTTTCAAGACCAAGGCATATTTGGGTTCGGGTCCGATGCCAAGCAACTCAGCGAGGAATTCGCTCGTTTCCATGCCAAGCTCCACGAGAGAGAAGGGGC
>CAZJRX010000187.1:0-1377 GCA_964548145.1 uncultured Pseudomonadales bacterium
TGCTCGGTGGACTCGCCGCGCTTGGACGCGGTGCGAAGCAGGACTGCAGTTCCGTTACCCATTGGAAGTCTTCTCTCGTAGTTGTCTCGTCACCCGGAATGGTTGTACCGCGAGGAGCGGAAACGGTGTTTTGTTCGCCGGCCGCACCAAGGCGTCAGCGTACCCCACGCGGCGCTTCACTGTCACCCGCGAGGCTGTGCGGCAGCGGAGACAGCGACCGTAATTCGATTTGAAAAGCTGCGGGATAGGTAGCAGGCTTGTCGATATACCCGGCTACCCGCACGGTCAGCGCTATAGAGGTCGATTCGTATGAGAGCTGCGATTTTGCACGACACTAACACGCGCCGACGACACGTCGCTGCGTTGGCGATCGCGATAGCGTTTGCCGCAGCTGGGACCGCCGCCCAGGAGAACGCCCTGTTCCAGCCCGTCGAACCGGAAACCGAAGGCCGAGCTGCCGAGGAGGATGGGCCGACGTTGGCAACGACAGCCAGGATACCGACGCGTGGCGGCGACACCATTCGCCACCGGGCGATGCGCGTCGATTTCTCCCGCCTCGCCGCAGTCCGGGCCAGTCTCGAGTCGGGAAGGTCCGCCCACCTCGACCTCAACCTGTTCGACGACGTTGTCTTCAAGGCGGTCGACCTGCGCATGGCACCGACGTCGTCCGGCGGCTACTCCCTTTCGGGACACATCGAGGGCGTGCCCTTGGGCACGGCGACGCTCGTCGTCAACGGGGAGATCGTCATTGGCAGCATCCGTACGCCAACAGGGACGTACACCATCGACGCCAACGGGAGCGTCTGCCACATCCGCCGAGTCGACGCCTCGTCCCTGCCGCCCCGAGGGGAACCACTGCTGCCACCTGCGTCGATGCTGAGTCCGGGGCGCACATCGGCCGGCGATGCCGCACTGCCGACGAGCAGTGCCGGTGCGGATGACGAGGAGGGGTCGATTGTCGATGTGCTCGTTGTCTATACGCCGGCTGTGAGGGAAGCGGTCGGCGGGGTATTGCCCGCCATCGCCTTGGTGGACCTGTTCGTGGCGGAGACCAACCAGGCGTACACGGACAGCGACGTGGACCTGCAGGTCTTTCTCACCCGGGCGGTGGAGGTGGACTACCAGGAGGCGCAAAACGGCGGGCTTGACCTCTTTCAGCTACAGAATCCGTCCGATGGCCACATGGACATCGTCCACGAACTGCGCGAGAAGACCGGGTCCGATCTTGTCCACCTGGTCGCCGATGCGCGCGGCTTGTGCGGCATCGCCTATCTCCTGCTGGCCGTTAGACCCGAGTTCGAGACACTTGGATTCGGGGTCACCAACTACGGCTGCGGCGGCATTACGTTCGCCCATGAACTGGGCCACAACATGGGG
>CAZJRX010000187.1:1387-7479 GCA_964548145.1 uncultured Pseudomonadales bacterium
TACGGTCACGGCTACGTCAACCGGGTCGGCCTCGAGGTCGGCTCGCCGGAGACATCGCGATGGCGGACCCTGATGTCCTATCCGAACGAGTGCCAGGACGCCGGCATCGTCTGCGAGGAGCTGCTCCGCTTCTCCAATGCCGAACAGGAGTACGAAGGCGATCCCATGGGGATCGCCGAGGGCGACGAGGCCGCCGACGCCCGACGCGGCCTGAACGACAGCCGCCGATTGGTGGCAGGCTACCGCGTGGCAGGGCCCGATCTCACCGCCACGCCGCTGATCACCGACCGGTCGTGGGATGTCGGGCAGTCGAACATCATCGTGATCGGCGTGGTTCGGAACGAAGGCCGGATCGAGTCGACGCCGACCGTGGCGAAGTTCTACCGGTCCCCCGACCCGACGATAACGGCGGACGACGTCGAACTGGCGAGCTACGAGGTGGCGCCCCTGGGGGGCAAGGAGTCGTATGAGCCGGTTCTGCTCGAAACCGCGCCGGAAGCGGGAGCCTACTACTACGGCATGTGCGTCGACCCCGTGGACGGCGAGACCGACACCGAGAACTGTTCGGCCGGCTTGTACGTGACGGTGGGACCCACGGTTTCGGTCGCGGATTCGGAGACGAACGAGGGTGAGACCCTGTCATTCGCCGTGAGTCTCTCCGAAGCCCGGGACACTGCGGTCGATGTTGAATGGGAGTTGACTCGCGACACCGCAGTGACCGGGGTCGACTTCGCCGACGTCAACGGCACCGTGACCATTCCGGCGAACCAGACGACGGCATCGATTTCGGTCGAGACCATCGACGACGACGTACCGGAGGCCGACGACACGTTCACGGTCGCGTTGACCAAGACGACGCCGGCCCCGCCCGCAGGCGTCGTCCTGAGCTTCGATGGGGCCGAGGCGACGGGAACGATCTTGAACGACGACGGCGATCCGCAGTTCGCGGACTCGACGCTGCGGGCGGCGGTGCTGCTGGCATTGAACAAACCGTCGGATGGCGAGATCACGGTGGAGGATCTGGCCTCGTTGCAGGTTTTGGACGCGCCGGGCACGGCCGACGAGAAGATCGACGACCTCACCGGCTTGGAGGCCGCCACGGGCTTGGAGGCCCTGCAGCTACCCAACAACGAGGTGGCGGATCTCACGCCCTTGGGTCATCTCAGCCGCCTGACCGAGCTAGACCTCGACTACAACGGATTGACGGATCTCGCCGCGTTGGCGTCGATCGGGGGACTCACCACCCTGAGTCTCACCGGAAATCCCGTGTTGGACATCGCACCGCTCGCCGATCTTACGACGCTGCAGGTGTTGACGCTCCGTTGTGCGGACCGGGCCGATTTCCCGGGCCGAGCCCAATGCGAGGAGGAGTCGCTCACCGACATCTCGGCCCTGGCCGAACTGACGGACCTCCACACCCTCGACCTCAACTTCAACAACGTTGTCGACATTCGACCGCTCGCGAAGCTGACGCGTCTGAATTATCTGGACCTCTGGGGTAACGAGATCCACGATCTTTCCCCGCTAGAGGATCTGGTGAACCTGTTCTGGATGGATCTCGACGACAACGAGATCACCGACGTCGGGCCGCTTGCCAACCTGTCCATCCTCCAGGCCCTTCACCTGAACGGCAATGCCGTTGGGGATATCTCGCCCCTGGCCGGGTTAGACAACCTCGACACCCTCGGCTTGAACGGCAACGGCATCAGCGACATTGGCGCACTCCGGAATCTGGAACGTCTCCGCCTGCTTTGGCTGGGCGAGAACTCGATTTCCGACCTTTCGCCGTTGGCAAAGCTCGATCAGTTGGAGTTGCTGGACGTCGGGAACAACGATGTTGCCGACATCTCGGTGTTGGCGGGCTTCTCGCTGCTGCAGGAAGTGCATTTGCAGAACAATAGGGTTCGCGACGTCTCGCCGCTCGCGAATCTGCGGCGGCTGGGCTACCTCGACCTTTCGAACAACGATATACGGGATATCGAACCGCTGGTGTCCAACTCCCGATTGGGCAACGGCGACAACGTTCATATCCAGGGCAATCCGTTGACCGATACCTCGTTAAGCGTCCATGTCCCGGCACTCTTGGAACGCGGCGTCGAACTGACCTACATCGGCGTATCGGTCGCCGCCGGATCCGCCCTCGAAGGCAGCGAGATGGAGTTCGTCGTGCGGGTCTCGCCGGCGGCGGCGGAGGATGTCGCCGTGAACTGGGCGGTGGCGGGGCTTTCGGCGTCGGCGGGCGATGACTTTCCGATGAGCCAGTCGGACCGCGTCGATATTGCGGCCGGCGACACGCAGGGCACCTTCACCGTGGCGACCACCGAGGATGCGGAACGCGAACGGCACGAGCTGATCGAGGTCCACCTGACCGAAGGGGTCGCCTTCCCGGACGGGGTTGGCCTTGCGGGGGAGGTTGAGGAGGACGGCGATGACCTCCGCGCCACGGCGCTCGGCCTTATCGTCGACCCCGAAGGGACCACCGAGGACGTGCCGCTCATAGCCGCCCCCAGCGACCACACCCGCCAGGGCGTAGTGCGGGTGATAAACCACGGCGAGCGCAACGTCGTGCATATCGTCGCCGCGGACGACACCGGCAACCGGCACACCACGACGTTGGCGATGGAGGCCGGCGAGACAGTGCATTTCAACTCCAACGACCTCGAGGGCGGCAACATCGGCAAGGGCCTGTCTCGGGGAGTCGAAGCCGGCGCGGGTGACTGGCGGCTGGCGCTGAGCGGCAACGACGTCGACGTGCTCACCTACATGCGCACCAACGACGGCTTCCTGACAAGTCTCCACGATGTCGTGCCGGCGGGTAGCGGCGGCCATTCGGTGCCGATCTTCAACCCGGGCAAAAACACCGACCAGGAGAGCCTGCTCCGCCTGATCAACGACGGTGAAACCGATGCCACGGTGACCATCACCGGCATCGACGACGCGGGAGCGTCGTCCGGCGAGGCGACCGTTGTGCTCGCCGCCGGGGAAGCGCGGACCCTGTCGGCGGCGGACCTCGAAAAAGGAACCGGTCTAGACGGAATGCTGGGGACCGGAACCGGCAAATGGCGGCTCTCGGTGCAATCCGATCAACCGGTTCTCGTGTCGAGCCTCATGCAGACTCCCACCGGGCATTTGACGAATCTCTCCACCGTTGCGGACAACCAGGTTGCAGCCGGTGACGAAACCACCCACCACGTCTATCTCTTTCCGTCCGCGGCCGATCCGGACGCACGGCAAGGGTTCGTCCGGGTCATCAACCGGGGCGAGGCGGGTTCGGTGAGCATTAAGGCGTATGACGGCACGGATACCGACCGTCAGCCGGTCACCCTGACTCTCGACGCCAACGAGACCGTGCATTTCAACTCTCGTGACCTCGAAGCGGGTGCCGAGGGGAAGGGGTTGCCCCTGGGTGTCGGCGCAGGCGAAGGCGACTGGCGCCTGGAACTTACCAGCGCCCTGGATCTCGATGTCCTGGCCTACATCCGCCGCACTGAAGACGGCTTCCTCACCAGCATGCACGACATCGTTCCCGCCGTGGACGGCGTCCACCGGGTGCCGATCTTCAACCCGGGCAGCAACCGCAACCAGGTGAGTAAGCTGTTGCTGGTCAACGCCGGGGAGACCGCCGCCGAGGTGACGATTGCAGGCGTCGATGATCGTGGTCGCCCGTCCGCCGGCAGCGTTGGCCTGTCCGTTCCTGCTGGCGGGGTCCGTGCCGTATCGGCCCAGGCGTTGGAGGCGGGTGCCGACGATCTTCGCGGCGCGCTCGGTGACGGTGCGGGCAAGTGGAGCCTCGACGTTAACGCCGATAGGCCGATTCGCGTCATTAACCTACTGGAGAGCCCGACGGGACACCTGACCAACCTGTCGACGATGCCGTAGGCAGGCGACCTGCGGGTGGAACAAGAGCCCATAGGGGTGACCGCGCGCTCTGGCGGGCGCGTTGTTCACGCCCGGAGGGCAACCGTCGATACGGATCGGGACAAACCCGTTCCCTATGCTCGCCCTGCGGACGCGTGATGCAACTGGTGGAGACAGCTCAATGAAACGACTTGTGGTTGTTGCGGTAGTGCTCGCACTGGTTGTCGGCGTGGCGCTGCCGCCGTTGTTCGGCGCCCGGGCGCGGGCCATCGTCGACGCCGACCTTGCCGCCATCCGGGAAGCCGTTGCGCCCTACGGCACCTTGGACGTGACATTCGAGGAATGGGACATCGGCTGGTATTCGAGCACCGCATCGGTGTCCGTGGAACTCGGCCTCGGCGACCATCCCGGGTTGCCGCCCGGCGTCGGGGACCTGCCGGCGTTTACCGGGACGTTCCCCGAGTTGGCGACCCTCCACCACGGCCCGATCCTCACGCAGCCTTCCGTTGGGCTCGGCTGGGGCGGCGTCGAGTTGGCCATCGACGCGGCCACGATCCCCGAGTTGCGGAGTTTCCAGGATGCGACCGGCATCGATCACGTCCTGGTCGTGGCGATGCGGGTCGGTTTCCTGGGCGGCGCGTCGCTTGGCATGGAGGTGCCCGCGTTTGTCTACGAGGGGCAGGATGTTCGGTTCGATTTCCAGGGGTTCGAGTTCGACGCCACCGTCGATGGCGGCGGGCAGCGCGTCGACCACGACGGAGAGATCGGCGGTTTCGGTGTCTCGGAACCCGGGTCCGAGATTCTGACGGTGAACCGGATCGACTGGTCGGGCACGGCTTGGCAGGATTCCCGGATCCACCACCTGTGGCTCGGCGACGGTCGGCTCGACATCGACCGGGTCGCCGTTGGGGGCGATGGCGTCCCCGTCGCGTTCGACGTTAGCGACATCGCGGTGGAAGGTGGCATCGAGACCGACGGGGACTCCTACGTTATCGCCGGCAGCGTCGAAGTGGACGAGGTACGCATCGCCGATCGGCAGTTGAACGACTTGGTCGCCCGGATGACGATGCGATGCGGGCCGGAAACCATGGCGCGCCTTTGGGAGAGTCCGTACGACATGGGCGCGTTGGATCCGGATGCCCGGGCCGCGTTGGCCGCCGCGATCTTGAGGGAGCGTTTCAGCTTCGAGATGGACAGGTTCGGGTTCGAGCACGAAGACCGGTCGGCATCGGCGAGCCTCGCATTCGAATACCGTGGTGACGAGCTACCCGACGAGGTCGAGCTGGGTACGACCGTGGATTTCGCGGTAGTGGCGCCGGTGGTCTCGGCGAAGGTCGACATGGTGTTCCACAAGGATTTGGTCCCTGGCCTCGGCATCGATCGGCTCGACGCCTTGGTGCGGGCTCTGGCCCGGGACGGCATCCTCCAGGAATCCGATGACGACTATACGCTCGACGTCGGGTTGGAAAGTGGTTCGCTGACGCTCAACGGCCAACCGTTCGAGCCGTGGGACCTCCTGCCCCTGCTGAGCGGTTTGAATCCCTAGCGTAGCGTCGCGCCCTGGCGGGCGCGGCCAGTGCAGTTTGTCGTCGCTCAAACCCATGGGCAATCCGCGCAGTCATCTGATATGTAAAGAGTTTCGTCATTGAATCAAGCGGCTGGTGAGAAATGCGGGCTAGGGGTTGGTTCGTTCTATCGGTGCCGGAATCGGACGCCGCGCTCGTCGAACGCCGCTTCGATCTCGTCGAGTATCGCCGGATCGTCGATCGTCGACGGTGCCTCGTAGGTTTCGCCATCGGCGATCCTGCGTATGACCTGGCGCAGGATCTTGCCGGAACGGGTCTTGGGCAGGCGGGGCACGACCAACGCCCGTTTGAAGTTGGCGAACGCGCCCACCCGCAGTCGCACCATCTGCACCAGTTCGCGTTCTAGGGCGGCGGATTCCACGTTGACACCGTCCTTCAGCAGGACCAGGCCCAACGGCACTTGCCCCTTGTCCTCGTCCGCGATTCCGACCACGGCACATTCAGCCACGGCCGGATGGGCGGCCACCACCTCCTCGAGTTCGCCGGTCGAGAGCCGGTGGCCCGCGACGTTCATCACATCGTCCACCCGGCCCATGATGTAGACATAGCCGTCGGCGTCCCGGTAGCCGCCATCGCCGGTGAGGTAGAAGCCGGGGTAGCGGGACCAATAGGCGTTCTGGAATCGTCGGTGGTCGCCCCAGATGGTGG
>CAZJRX010000188.1:0-7363 GCA_964548145.1 uncultured Pseudomonadales bacterium
TGCCCCTCGATGCCGGCGAGGTTCTGTTCACGAAGCAACTCGAACTCCTCGGCCGGGAACGACGGCTCGCGCATGATCTCCGCCGTAAGCCGAATGGCCTCCGCCAGGTTTTCCCGCACCGTGGTCGCCGAACCACCGACGGACAACGCACTGCCACTGACACCCCCGGCGACCTTCAGGCGAATGAACTCGTCGTTGATCTCCTGGCGCGAACGCTTGGCGGTTCCGCGCATGAGCATCGATCCGGCCAGCGCGGCGGCTGCGTCCTTGCCCATCAACGACTCTTCCGTGCCGTGGCGGAAGGTGAAGCTGGCGGTTACCGCATCGCCCCGGTTCTCCTTGGGCAGGAGTGCCACTTCGATGCCGTTCGACAGGGTGATGATGGTGGTTCGAGCGGCGATGTTCTCGGGGGTCGGCTCAAAGGCCTCGCCGGCGGAAATCGCTTCCTTGCCCTTGTAGTCGCCGACCAGGGCGGCGATGTCGGGAGTGGCGGGGATTTCGGCCCGGGGCGGCGTCTCTTCGGTGGGGTAGTAATAGCCGATCGTCCGATTCGATGGCTTGAGGTACTTCTCGGCGACGGCCACGACATCCTCGGGCGTCACTTCGGCGAGGCGGTCCCGGTGCAGGAACATCAACCGCCAGTCGCCCATCGATGCCCACTCGCTGATTTGGCGCGCGATGGCGTTGGGATTGTTGAAGCCCAGTTCGAAGTTGGCCGCGAAGTTCGACTTGGCGCGTTCGACTTCTTCCTCGGTGGGCGGTTCGTCGGCCAGCGAGTGCAGGGTGTCGAGCATGGCCTCGGTGGCTTTGGCCAGATCGTCCTCCTTGCGCACCTGGACGTTGGCGAGCAGTACCCCCGGATCCCGCAACTGAAACGCGAATGCACTGGCACCGGCGGCGAGGCCGGGTTCGACCACGTTCTTGTATAGCCTGCCCGCTGGCTGCGTGCTGAGCACGTAGGCCATGACGTCCAAAGCCGCGAAATCCTCGTGGGCGCCGGCCGGCACATGGTAGGCAGCCATCGCCAGTTGCACTTCGCCGACACGGCGCAGCGTTACGCTGCGCTCGCCGTCTTGGGCGGGTTCCGCGGTGTAGGTGGGGAACAACTGGTTGGCACCCGTGCGTTCGGGACGGGGGATCGGTCCGAACTTCTCCTCGACCAACTCGATCGCCCGCTCGGGATCGAATTTGCCGGCCACGACGAGGACGGCGTTGTCGGGCTGGTAGTACTTCCGGTAGAACGCCTGGAGGCGGTCGATGGGTACGTTCTCGATGTCGGCGCGGGCGCCGATCGTCGAGTTGCCGTAGTTGTGCCACTGGAAAGCCGTCGACATGAGTCGCTTCTGCAGGACCCCGCCGGGGCTGTTTTCGCCGCGCTCCCACTCGTTGCGCACCACCGTCATCTCGGAATCGAGATCCTCCTTCGAGATGAAGGAATTGATCATGCGGTCCGCTTCGAGATCGAGCGCCCACTCGAGGTTGTCGTCCGTGGCGGGGAATGTCTCGAAATAGTTGGTGCGGTCGAACCAGGTGGTGCCGTTGGGCGATGCGCCGCGTTCGGTGAGTTCCGCGGGAATGTCGGGGTGGTTGGGCGTGCCCTTGAAGACCAGGTGTTCGAGCAGGTGCGCCATGCCGGTCTCGCCGTAGCCCTCGTGGCGGGAGCCGACGAGATAGGTGATGTTGACGGTGATCTGCTGCTTGCTCTGGTCCGGGAAGAGCAGGAACTTGAGCCCATTGTCGAGCTGGTACTCGGTGATGCCCTCCACGCTGGCCACCATGGTGGCGGACGACTTGGCGTCGGTCTGTTCTTCGGCGGCAATTGCCATTGCGTACGCCGCAACGAGGGTGGCGAACGCGACCGCCGCGAACGGTTTGATCAGTCTCATGTGCGTTGCTCCGGATGCCGGTTTGCCGGCAGGTCGAAAAAAGAGCGGGCAAGCCTATCACGCACGCTTTTGCCGATGGTGTGAGGGCTTTGCATGGCGGCCGTATTGGAGTTCACGGACGCAGAGGGGATCGTCAGATTGCGGTAAGGTCATGGGCGACGGGTGGGCTATGCTCGCTTGATCGTGTGGGATTGCGGAACGGGATGTTCTTAAGCGGCATCAAGGTATTGGACATCGGCTCGTATGTCGCCGGCCCCGCGGCGGCCACCGTGATGTCGGACTTCGGCGCGGACGTGGTCAAGGTGGAACCCCTTGGCGGCGACCCCTACCGAAGCTTGCTCGGCGGGGTGCTGGCGGAGTATCCCAACTTCTTCTGGGACCAGGATTCGCGCAACAAACGCAGCCTTTCGATCGATTTCAACACCGCCCCCGGCCGGGATGCCATCGACCGGCTCATCCGGCGCTCGGACGTGATGGTAACGAACTACCGGCCGGAACTGCTCGCCCGCCTCAAGCTCACCTACGAGGATGTCCGGGCACTGAACGAGGCGGTGATCTACGGGCAGGTCAACTCCTATGGTCTCAAAGGTCCGGACGCCAACCGCACCGGCTTCGACGCCACCGGATGGTGGGCCCGCAGCGGGCTGATGGACGCCGTCCGCCGGCCTGGTGTGGCACCCGCCGTGTCGACGCCGGGGATGGGCGACCACCCGACCAGCATGTCGCTCTTCGGTGGCATCATGGCCGCACTCTACCGCCGACAGATCACCGGCGAGGGCGCGCACGTGCACACCTCGCTGATGGCCAACGGCGCGTGGTCCCACTGCATGATGATCCAGGGCGCGTTGATCGGCTTCGACTTGTCGGACAAGCGGGCACCGGACGACCTGACCCGTGCGCCGCTCGCGACGATGTATCAAACGAGCGACGACCGCACGATCCTGCTCAGTATTCTCAACCCCGAGAAGGAGTGGCCGAAGTTCGCCGCAGCCCTCGGCCACGCAGAGTGGATCGATGATCCGCGTTTCGTCGACCGTGCCTCCCGCTACGAACATCGTGAGGAACTCTACGAGCTACTACGCGCCTCGTTCGCATCGGACACCGCCGGGAACTGGCGCGACAGGCTCGATGCGGCCGGGGTGACCTACTCCGTCGCGCAGACCATGTCGGAAGTCATCAACGACGAACAGATGTACACCAACGACGTGTTCACCGAGGTCGAACCCGGCGATCACTTCTACGCGTACACGGTGAACAGCCCGTTCTGGATGAGCGGCGCGGAGAAGCGCACGCCCCGGGTGGCGCCGGGCATCGGCGAGCACACCACCGAAGTGCTGCGCGAACTCGGTTTCAACGACGCCGAGGTCGAGGCGATGCTCGCCGACGGGATTGCACGACAGCGCGAAGCGGACAGAGGGGCGTAGCGGACAGAGGGGCGTAGCGGACAGAGGGGCGTAGCGGACGGGCTTGTCCCGTCCCAGTTCGGTTGATGATTCTAGGAGAATTCGCGTTCGCGGATTCTCGCCGACCGCGTGGCGGTCGCGTTCACCCTTCGCCCGACGAGCTGCCGTCCATCATGGCGAGGATCTCCGCACGGCCGGACTCCACACTCTCCCGGTCGACCTTGAGTTTCAGCATTCCCGCGACGGCGGGTCCAACCTGGGTGTTGGCGATGTACTCGGTGGCATCCAAGTCGAAGGATTACGACCGGAACCGCCCTCGGCGTTCTGCATTTCGGCGCTCGAAACGAGGGCCTAGAACACCATCCGGCCTAGGCTCTCGGCGACGCAGCAGGGTTTGTCCTGACCTTCCACCTCGACGACGACCTCGTTCATCGTTTCGATCATGCCGCCCTTGATCTCGACGCGCTTCAACGTGCTGGTGGTGCGGATCCGGGCGCCCACCGGCACCGGCGACGGGAACCGGACCCGGTCGAAGCCGTAGTTGATGGACAGCTTCTGTCCTTCGAGCCGGGGGGCGTTCTCGGCCACGGCCCGGGGCAGGTGGCTCATCAGGGACAACGTCAGGTGACCATGGGCGATGGTCGTCCCGAAAGGGCCGGCCTTCGCGCGGTCCTCGTCGATGTGGATCCATTGGTGATCCATGGTCACGTCGGCGAAGTCGTTGATGCGTTCCTGGGTGACCTCGAACCAGTCGCTCGGGGCACCGGACTCGCCGATCCGAGCGGTCAGCGTCTCGTAGGCGTTCTGCAGTGCGTCAGACACGGCTTCTCCTTTTTTCGTCATGGCATCAAGCGGCTGGTGAGAAATGCGGGCTAGCCTGGCTAGGATGCTCCCGGGTTGGCGCCCGCCGCCGAAGCAGTCGCGTTGGCGTTCCTACATCTTGGCGCGGACCAACTTCGCGATCGCGGCCTTGCCCGCCTTGACGGCTTCCGGGTCCGTCAGCGGAATCTGGAACATCGCAATGACGTCTTGAGTGGTCTGCCAATCGAGTTCCGCGACCATGAGCACGCTGTTGCCTTCGTTGTCCGTGGCGTTGACATCGGCGCCGGCGGCGACAAGCATCTTGGCGATCTCGATGCGCCCCATCAGCGCGGCGAAGATCAGCGGCGTGCCTCCCAGATTGGGATCCCGAGCGTTGGCATCGGCGCCGCCCGCAAGCGCCGTCTTGGCGGCTGCGGCGTCGTTGGTCAGGATCGCGTACGCCAATTCCTGGTAGCCGGCGCCGGACGAAGCGCCGTCCGAAGGGGCACCCGAGCCTTCGATCATCGCGATGATCTTCGCCCGCCCGGACTCCACGGCTTCCCGCTCCACCTCCAGTTGCAGCATCGCGGCGATGTACTCGGTGGTGTTCCAGTCGACTTGCGCGATATCGATCGCCGACTGTCCTTCGTAGTTCCGTATCGACGTATCGACGCCGCCATCGATCATCACCTTCGCGACCTCGGCGCGCCCGAGGAACGCGGCGGCGTTGAGGGCCGTGCTGCCATCGCCGTTCAGGGCATTGACGTTCGCGCCGTTGTCGAGGAGCCAACGGGCGGCTTGTGCCTGTGCGCCGATGGCGGTCATGGTCAGTGGCGTGATCTGAAACTCGGGTGCCTGGCCATCGAGGTCGCTGCCGGCGTGCTTGTTGGCGACCAGTTCGGCGATGTTGCCTTCGCTGGCGGCGGTCCAGATGTCCATGGTCGGCGGATCGGGTTCCGGAGGCGGCGGCGGGGGCTCCGGGGGTTGCGTGGCGCACGCGGCCAGCACGACAAGTGCCAGCGTTGTCACCACGCGGGTCGCGAATCTGGGGAGTGCCATGGATCCTACCTCTCCGGTCGGTGTGGAATCGCGCATTATGCCCCATACTGCGCGCCCTGATTGTCGGCAACGGAAACGAGAACGTTGGACATACCTAGCATCCTGAGCCACGTCTCCATCGGTGTTAACGACCTGGACCGTGCGCTCGCTTTCTACGACGCCGTGCTCGCCACGGTGGACGCCAAACGGCAACACGAGATCCCGGGAACCGCCGTGGCCTACGGCAAGTACTTCCCTGAGTTCTGGGTGCAGCGACCGCTGGACGGCGGTAGCGCCAATCCCGGCAACGGCATCCACTTCAGTTTCATCGCGCCAAGCAAGGAAGCCGTTCACGCATTCCACGAGGCTGCTCTGGCGGCCGGCGCACAGGACGACGGCGCACCGGGCCCGCGTCCCGAATACGGCGACTACTACGGTTGCTTCGTCTATGACCCAGACGGCCACAAGATCGAGGCCTCGACCGTGCCGGGGACATAGAAAGCACAACGCCGTCCCCATGCTCGAACCCCTCGTCAAGAAGATCCTCGCTTCGCGCGTCTACGATATCGCCGTCGAGACGCCGCTTCAGGACGCTCCCAACATCTCGGCGCGTCTGGGTCACCGAGTCGCGCTGAAGCGGGAGGATCTGCAGCCGGTCTTTTCGTTCAAGCTGCGCGGGGCCTACAACAAGATGGCGCGGCTGTCGGCCAAGGACCGCACCCGCGGGGTAGTGGCCGCGTCGGCGGGTAATCACGCACAGGGCGTAGCGCTCGCGGCGCAGAAACTCGGTATCCGATCTCACATCGTCATGGGCCGAAACACGCCCAGCATCAAGGTCGATTCCGTGCGCAGCCTGGGCGCCCATATCGTCTTCCAGGGGGACACCTACCAGCACGCTGCCGACCACGCCGCGAAGTTGGCGAAGAGCCGGGGGTACGTCCTCGTTCATCCCTACGACGATGCGGATGTCATCGCCGGCCAGGGCACCGTGGGCATGGAGATCATGAATCAGCACCCCGGCCCGGATGCGATCTTCGTACCGGTCGGCGGCGGTGGCCTCATCGCCGGTATCGCCGCCTACGTCAAGTACCTGCGTCCCGAAACCCGGATCATCGGTGTCGAGGCGGAAGGGTCAGCCTGCCTAGCCGCCGCCCTCACGTCGGGTCGGCGCGTGCGGTTGCCGCTCGAGACCCTGGACGTATTCGCGGACGGCGTTTCCGTCGCGCAGGTCGGTGTCGCGCCGTTCAGGATCGCCAAGGACTGCGTGGACGAGGTCGTGACCGTTTCCACGGACGAGATCTGTGCGGCGATCAAGGACGTCTTCGACGACACCCGATCAATCGCCGAGCCCGCCGGCGCGCTTGCCGTCGCGGGGCTCAAGAAACACGCCGAGGCGCATCCGCGCCTCACGGGCAAACGCTACGTGGCGGTGGTCAGCGGCGCCAACGTCAACTTCGACCGGTTGCGGCATATCTCCGAACGCGCGGAACTCGGCGAGCACCGAGAAGCCATCTTCGGCGTCACCATCGACGAACGGAAAGGCAGCTTCCGCCGCTTCTGCCGCGCGCTCGGCAAACGTGCGGTGACCGAATTCAACTACCGCTACGCGACCGACGACGATGCCCATGTCTACGTGGGTCTGCAGATCGGCTTGGGGGAAACCCGCCAAGATGTGGCGGATGGCCTGGCGGGCGCTGGCTACCGGGTAACGGACATGACCGACAACGAGGCCGCGAAACTCCACGTCCGGCACATGGTCGGCGGACGCGCGTTCGGCAGGAAGCCGGAACTGCTCTACCGCTTCGAGTTCCCCGAGCGGCCAGGCGCACTGTTGCGGTTTCTGAACGGTCTCGGCAGCCATTGGAATATCACGCTCTTCCACTACCGCAACCACGGCGCGGCCTGGGGACGGGTGTTGGCCGGCTTCGAGGCGCGACCGGCAGACCGGGAAAGCCTTGCCACCTATCTCGACCGGATCGGCTACCGCTACTGGGAAGAGACCGGCAATCTGGCGGTGGAGTTGTTCCTGCGCTAGCCAGTTCGGGCCGACGATGCAGAATCAGCCGTGCGAATCAACAACGACCAACGTTGGTGGCGTGCCAGTGGAGGGCCTCGAGATGCGGACGATGCGAGTCGTTGCGGGGCATCGTCAACGGTTGCCCGCGGAATTGCTTCAGCCATTGGTTCCGACGATCCGTCTCAACCTCCTCGGCCACCCGAACCCGCAGATCAGAG
>CAZJRX010000189.1:0-3885 GCA_964548145.1 uncultured Pseudomonadales bacterium
AGTGTGTGATCGCTCAAACCCATGGGTAGTCTCCGCAACCATCGGATATGTAAAGCGTTCCATCATGGCACCAAGCGGCTGGTGAGAAATTCGGGCTAGATGTCTGGCTGATGGGCACGGACCTCGCGGAGGTCATCGATGCCGGAGACAACCTGATCCTCGACATCCGCGATGACGACGAAGACGCCTTGGGCCACGACTGGGACGATGATGCCGGGTGGCTCGGCGCGATGGCGCCGCTCAGGGCCGACCTCCTGTCCGGCGATTGGCGGCTTCCCTACCTGCTCTGGCTGACAGGTGTGCAGAACGGCAGTCTCCGAGACGACGCGCTGGAGCCGCTGCCGGGCATCGCGCCGCTGAGCGGCGGCCTCCAGGTCTTCGCGGACTTCGTCCGCATCGACCGGGATTTGGTGCAGGCGGCGGCTGAGGCCCCGGTCGACGCAAAGAACCAGGAGCCGTCGTCCGCGTCGTTTCGCGCAGCGATAGCGGCGATGTCCGAGTCGCGAAAGACCGCATTGCTCCTCAGACTGGCGGAAGGCGATCCGCATGTGGCCGCCGAGCTGCGGAGCCGAGTTCGACGCGCCCTGTCAGCGAAGAACCCGCAAGAGTCGCCATCGCTGCGCTCGGTCGCCTTGCTTCGGTGCCGCGCCAGTGAAATCCGCAAGGATCGCGAGGCCGCAGCAGCGGAGCGTCGCCGTGCCGAACGCTTGCGACAGGAGCAATTGGCCGAGCAGGCGAGGCGGGCGCGCCTGACGGCTCTTCGGCGGCGGGGCGACAGTGTCTGGCAGGAGGTCGAATCCGCAGTCGGAAGACGCAACGCGTCCGGCTACGACCGTGCGGCCAGCTTGATCGTCGATCTGCGTGCAGTGGCGGAAGAAGACGACGCGATGGCCGAGTTCACCAATCGCTTGGACGCGCTCCGCACCCGCCATGCCCGCAAACAGCGTTTCATCGAAAGGCTGTGGGGCGTGACCTGAAGGCGGATGCGATGCGCTTGAACCTGATGTACGTACCGTTCCGGCAAAAAGCCGTGGTTGCACGATCACCCATCCAGGATGTCGGCAGCCCCGATTAGCGGAAGAAGCCTCAACAAGGTCTCGCGCAGTTCGTCCGGATGCGCCTTGACGATCAACCTTGCCTTTCGCTCGCGCCAAGCCAAGGTCTGTACGAGATTTGCGGCAACGACCGATGGCTCGTCCAGATTGGCGATCGGCACTTCCGTGGAGCCGCCGCGAACGCTTGTGCTGATCGGGCAGCAGATCAGGAGACCCGTTCGCCCGTTGTATTCCCGACTGCTCAACACCAGTGCTGGGCGGTACTTGCCGATCTCTCTGCCCTTCGTGGGTTCGAAATCGAGCCCAACCACGTCTCCCCGGTCGGGGATGTAACGACCGACTGCCACTCAAGCGCCTGTCTCGACATCCAGCGGATTCGCCAGCGCGTCTGCGTGGGCCTTGGCCGGCGTAATCTCCTTCAAGAGTGCGCGTTCGCTATAGGGCAGGCTGAGCCTCGCCGCTTTCTTGACGGCAGGTTTCACGACAATTCCTTCGGGACTCACGTCGACCGTGACCTTGGTACCGGCCTTAAACTGCGGCGCTTCCGCCATCATGCCGGTAACGCGCAACGCAAGGCTATTGCCCCATTTCTTGATTTCGGTTTCTATCCGCACGGCTCTTCTCAACCCTTGTTCTACGGCCTAGGACCGAAGTGTATCCGGTGTAGATACACTGTCAATCCTCGCGGTGGGCATAAGGCCAGACGGAGTTCAATCGCCCTGGTCTCTACCAAGGCCACGCCGATAGTGCTCTCACGGATGCCGGCAGCGCGCAGGCTCGTCTCTTGGCCACCCCGACTCTGTTCCCTCGGCTGCAGTTCGACCATCTACTCCTCCGATCTCGGTCGTGCACGACGCACTGCGGAGTTGCTGGCGGCCCCGGAGATTCGGTCCGGTTACCCGTCTGCCGGTCGAGGAAACGGTGCACTGGGACTAGCAGCGTCTCGCGAGTACCCGAGCGCGTCTCGCTGCGCGAGCGAGCCGTCCAAGAGCGATGCCAACGGTCATGCCAAATGCAGCCTGCGTGTGAACATTAAGGCTGTTCAAGGAGTCTAAACCGGATCTTCCGATACGAGCCTTGATCCGGCCGTGCGTGTGTGGGACATCCATCCCGGCTACCTGAACCGGCAAAGCCTGCTCGGCGAGCATTGCGAGTTGCACGGAGTCGTGTCCATCCTGTCGTTCGACAAGAAGGGCTATGCGAACCATCCGGAAACGAAGCGGTGGAAGGGACGTGGCTGGGCGATTCGGCAACGCCACCGGCTGCTGGCGGCGGAGATGGCGTTTCGCGGCTTGTGTGATCGAACGCCGGTGCGACTGCGTTCAGCGGCTGGACAATGGCCCGACTCGTTCGTCGACACACCGGCGCGGCAATTCACGTTGTTGGCCGACAAGTACCGGGGCAAGGAGTCTGGCCGGATTCCGCTACCTCGGACGTCGCATGAACTGTGGAGCCACCACAAGTACTCGGTCATGGCACGAAGTCAGGCGGCGTACCGCGAGCTCGGCCGGCGCGTCAGCGGCTTGCGCGGGCGAGACGGATTCGATGCCCTAGCGCTGGAACTCGTCAACTGGCTTCGACGGCCGCCCAGCCCGGGGGACATGAGGAACGCCGTTCAACACATGCGCGGCTACCTGGATGCTGAGCCGTGCCTCGACCGCGACGTACGCCCGGACGGCGAGGGGATCGAGGTCGTGCAGCGGCGCGTCGCACGGGCTGGTCAGCCGTTCTTGACGACTCAGACGGCGTTGACGGACTTGATGGCTTGGCCGCCCCTCGGGTAGGGGGACGGTGCCGCCTGCGCTCACTGGCAGCGTCTCGCCAGCTACTGGCCGTGCCCGTGGTCAACCGGGGCACCGGAGTACCGACACCCTATTGCCGGGTCATGGCCGCGCGCGCTTCCCGTCGTGCTTCCTCGCGCTTGTCCCGCTCGCTCGGCCGTCTGGCGAGTTCGAAGGTCACCTTTCTGATGGCCCCGGGATACGCGAAGGGCGGCTGGTAGTCCCGGTTCACCGGCGCAATTGCCCGTCCGAAGTCCATGCCGGTACTCGACAGCATGCCGAGCAGCCACGGAATCCCGTCTTGTGCCACGACCTCGCCGTCGACGAGCAATCGCACCGCGGCGCGCCGGTCCGGAAGTCGTTCGACCAGGAATGCAACGACATGGTCGCCGCCGGTGAGCGGCTGCGGCGCAGCGACCTTGGTATGCACATGGAAGCAGTTGTAGTCGAAATGCAATCTGCCGCCGAGGATGTAGAAGGCGAATCCCGAGTTGATCGTTCCCCGGTTGACCAGCACGCCATCGCCGCCCGATTCGGGGTGCCGAAGCTCGACTTCAGTCGTCCAGCCGCGTGCTGCCGATGGACAGGCATCGGAGACGATGTGCGACACCGGCGGGTAGTAGACGAATAGGTCGCGGGCTGTCGGCAGGCCGGGTCGGCGGGCAGCGCGGAACGTCTGCGCCGCCGGCCGGTCATCGAGGGGCAGGACGCCGTGCTTCTGCGCTTCCTGCCACCAGAGGTCGATCATCGCCCGAAGGCGTTCCAGCTGATCCGCCGCGAGATCGTGGGTCTCCGAGAAGTCCTCGTCGAGATGGTAGAGCTCCCACTTGTCGTCATCGTCCCAGGAGGTACCCGAGACGTGCCGCACCACGGCCTTCCAACCGTCCTGCCAGATGCCCCGATGCCCCAGCATCTCGAAATACTGGACCGTTCGCGCCGGCGTTCCGTCGGCTGACAACAACGTCGGTGCGAGCGAGGCACCGTGCAGCGGCATCTGCGCCACGCCGTTGAACTCCTTCGGCGCTTCGGTTCCGGTGAGTTCCAGGATC
>CAZJRX010000189.1:3953-7291 GCA_964548145.1 uncultured Pseudomonadales bacterium
TGTCGATCGCGTGACAGAACGGACGGCGGATGGAACCGTCCCCGGCGACGCCCTTCGGCCAATGGATCACCAGCGGATCGCGGACGCCGCCGCCGTGGGTGTTCTGCTTGTACCACTTGAGCGGCGTGTTGCCGACCTGCGACCAGCCCCAGGGAATGTTGGAGTGGCTGTCCGGACCGCCGATATCGTCGAGCCGTTTCACCGCCTCGTCGACATCTTCCACCATGCCGTTGAACCACCGCATCTCGTCGAAGACGCCGGTCGGTCCGCCTTCCTGGCTGGCACCGTTGTCCGACATGACGATGAGGAGCGTGTTGTCGAGTTGGCCGAGATCGTCAAGGAATGCCACCAGCCGACCGATCTGCGCATCCGTGTGATCGAGTTGCGCCGCGAAGGCTTCCTGCAGCCGGGCGGCGAATCGCTGTTCATTCCCGCTGAGTTGGTCCCACGGCCTGACGCCCGGGTTCAACGGTGCGAGGTCGGTGTTCGCCGGGATGATGCCGAGCTCCTTTTGACGCGCATACCAATCGGCTCGCATCGCATCCCAGCCCGCATCGAACTTGCCTCGATACTTGTCGCGGTAGGCCTTGGGCGCCTGGTGGGGTGAGTGGGTGGCACCGAAGGCGAGGTACAGAAAGAACGGGCGCTCGGGCACCAGCGAAATCTGGTCGCGCAACATGTTGATGGAGCGGTCGACCACGTCTTCCGAGACGTGGTAGCCGTCTTCCGGCAGGGCCGGTGCCTCGATGTGGTGGTTGTCGGTCGTTAGCTCCGGATAGAACTGGTCCGTCTCGCCCTGCATGAAACCGTAGAAACGATCGAATCCCCGCTGCAACGGCCAGTTGTGGAACGGCCCCGCTGCCGAGCATTCCGCCATCGGTGTCAGGTGCCACTTGCCGGCGGCGTAGGTTCCATAGCCCGCGCCCCGCAGCACGTCCGCCACGGTTGCGGCGGAGCGGGGCAGGAAACCACGCATGTTCGGATACCCCGTATCCATGTTGGACACGCCTCGCATTCCGACCGCGTGGTGGTTGCGCCCGGTCAACAGGCACGCGCGGGTCGGCGAACAGAGCGCGGTCGTGTGAAAGTTGACGTAGCGAAGACCGTTGCCGGCCAGCCGATCGATGTTCGGCGTGTCGATGGTCGAGCCGTAACAGCCGAAGTGCGAAAAGCCGGTGTCGTCCAGCACGATGAGCACGACGTTGGGTTTGCCGTTCCCCGTCGGTCGGGTCGGCCACCAGGGTTCGGATTCGTAGACCGTGCGACCGATCCGACCTTCGAACGGCTCGCCCGATGGGTGCTTGTAGCTCATCCATTTCTCCTTTCGAAGGCCGCCGGGTTACGACGCGGTCACATCGGCGTGTACCAGATGGGTGCGGTGTAGGCGCGTTCCTGGATTGCCGGCGGCGCATGCTCCGGCAGTTCATCGAGATCGTAGAAGGCCGCATCGTAGGCGGTCCAGCGCGGCGTCGGAATCTGGAGTACGCGCAGGTAGTAGAACGCGAGGGCCTCGGGATCGAAGTCCGGGTCGTACCAAACCGTGGCAAGCTCGGGATCTCCGATCGAGTTGTCGTAATGGATGCCGTCGACGGTACTGCCGACCGGTTCGACGCCGCCGCGAGGGTCGACCTGGCGGCCGTCGGAGAGGGCGACGTCGTATACGCGCTCATGCAAAGCGCCTTGTGGATCTCGCCAGCCCTTGATGACCTGCACGCGGTCGAGGTTTGCTCCGTCTGGATCCTTGACCGCGCGGATCAGGAAACCGGGCGAGCGCGCTGGCGGCACCGTCAGGTCCCCGCCCATCGGGACGCCTTTGGAATAGCCCGTCGCGGCGAGATCCGCCCTGTCCGCGTCGGATTCCTCGAAGTCGAAGCCGCCGAAGAACCGAACGACCATGCGCGGTCCCGTGGTCGCATAGACCTCCCTGCGCCGCATGGCCGCGAAGATCGATTCGCGTGTGTTCTCCCGTGCCCACACCGCCGCGTAGCCGCCCGCGGCGCAATGCCAACTGGAGAGCGCACGGTAGGGATTGGCCTCGACCATCGTGTGCTTGCCCCACCAGTTGTCCTCGTCCGCCGTCGCGAGTCCTGTGTGGGCGTCGGTTGCGCCGATCATGCCGAACTTGAAGGGATTGATGCCGAGTTTGGCCTTGAGGTCCAGCCCCACCAACAGTGCCGAGCGCGCGTACTCGTAGCGCTTCTTCGCCGCAAAGTCGGCGGGCCGCTCGTCCGGGGGCAGGTTGTGGGGACGCTCCCCAAGCGGCCACGTCTCGAAATCCGCGAACTCATCGTCCGGCGACAGGACCGGGTGCGTCTCGGCGTCTCCCTTGATCTGCGTCATCTCGTAGATCGGCTCCCAGCGTTCCCGGGTGCGCGCATAGTCCTCGTCGATGGGGCTGCCGTCGTAGTCCTCGGGCGCGAACATCCGGCCGTTCGACAGGTTGCCGTTGTGGGGGATGGCGAGAACCTGGCCACCGGTTTCGCGCTCGTAGCGCGCGAGGTGCGCCCAGAGATCCTCGACGTTGTCGCTGTCCTGAATCGAGAACGGCAGCAGTTGGCAGGCGACCTCCGGCCCGCCTTCGAAAATGATGTTGCGATGGAAATTCGGGGACCGCAGGTCGCGGCTGGGAGGCGTCCACTCGTAACCGATGAACGAGGTGAACGAGCCGGGTTGGTAGTGACGTTCCGCGTTGTCGCACACCTCTTCCCACACCGAGCGGCGGAATGTCTCGTCGGCGACGTAGTCGGTCGACCACGCCCGCCAGAAGAACGACTGCGGTTCGCCGGACCGCACACCGAACCCGCGTGTCGCCGCGCGCCACTCCTCCAGGGAGTCGGCGTGGAGTGCCGCGCCCGCGGACCACTCGGCCTCGTCCCAGAGCTCTCGCCATTTCCGTCCCACCTCGGTCGCGAGCAGGATCGGGTCTCGCGCCTGCATGCGCGGCATGACGCCCAGGTTCACCGCGTGGTCGGAGACGACGAGGAAATCGAGCGGTCGCGCAAGCCGCACTTGCTCGCCGTTGTGGGCGCGTACGGTTTCTCCCTTGGCGAACCGGTAGGCGTCGTCCGGCGACAACAGCCGGTTGCCCATGCCGTTGGCGTCGACGGACATGTTGGTGTGCAGGTGGGTGTCGCCCCAGTAGACGTTGGTCGGAAAGTCCTGCGCGGCGGGCGGCGAGTAGATCTCGGCCCCGCCGGCCGTGCAGGCGGCGAGCACACAGGCGAACCCGACCGCTATTGGCGTTCCGGAATGGCGGCGCATGGTCCTCATCCTCTTGATCCTCTCCTAGCCCGCATTTCTCACCAGTGGCCGCGATGATCGCCGAGGATTTTGGTTCC
>CAZJRX010000190.1:0-7289 GCA_964548145.1 uncultured Pseudomonadales bacterium
TCTTCGAGATTACGCCGTTCTACGGCCGGTCGCGCATCGTCGGCCTGGCGCGGGTCGACGGCTATCCCGTCGGGGTGATGATCAACAACCCAAAGCGGATCGGCGGCTCCATGGACGTCTCCGCAGGGGTCAAGGTGATCCGCTTCCTGCAGCTATGCGACACGTTCCACCTGCCGATGATCTACCTCGCCGACGAGCCGGGTTTCATGGTCGGCCCGGAACAGCAGCGCCAGGGCATCGTCCGTGCGGGCGCCAAGATGCTGTGCGCGACGCTGCGCACGCGGATGCCCTGGATCACGATCATCATCCGCCAGCTATACGGCGTTGCCGGGCAGTGCCACGACCGGCCGAGCGGCATGTTCAAGCGCGTCGCCTGGCCCTCCGGCCACTGGGGCTCGATGCATATCTCGGGCGGCGTCTCGGCGGCCTACCGGCGGGTCATCGCCGAGTCGGACGATCCGGAAGCCAAGCAGGCGGAGATCGAAGCGAAGCTCGAGGCCCTGTCGTCGCCGTTCCGAACTGCGGAGGCATTCAACATCGAGGACATCATCGACCCCAGGGACACCCGCCCGATGGTCTCGGAGTTCGTGCAGATGGCCCAGCCCATGTTGGAGACGCAGTTGGGGCCGAGCCCGACGCCCTACATGCCCTAGCGAGGGCACACCGGCCGACGGGTGATGATGACAATACGGCATCAAGACGTGATTCGGGTGAGTGCCCTTTGCCGCGTCCAACGAATCAGCTTCACCGCGGTGCGACGGCGATGCCTGACGAGTTGGTATTGAAGGACCGTCTCGCCGTCCGCAACCTCGAGCTGACGCGACAAGCGCTTGCGACGGGTGAGTACGGAGAGGCCTACCTGGACCTCGACCCGGAGCTATTCGCGAAGTACCGCACCGGCGAGGCGGACGCGCTGCTGTCGCAGCCTTGGTTCGGGACACTCACCTGTGCGGATAGAGTGCGAGAGCCGGGGCGAGATGCCGCGAATTCCGGTTCGCTTCCCGGCGGTCTCCTTTTCCGCTGGCGTCGATCTCAACCTGATCGACCTGAAGGACGACGAACAGTATCGATGGCTCGAAGCGCTGATCTGGCCGGAGCATGCAGATCGGACGGCGCTGTTAGCGAACGCACGTGAGATTTGGCTGCAGCACCCGCCACGCGTTGAAGCGGGCGATGGGCTTGCGTTGCTGCCCGTCCTAGTTGCCGAGACGCCGCCGGACGCGGCGCTTTGCGTGTTTCACTGCCACGCGCTCAACCAGTTTCCAGTCGAAGCGCGGGAGTCGTTCATGGGCCTGTTGAGATCGGCGGCGCAGTCGCGGCCTGTGTTTCACGTGTCGTCCGAGGGGGAGCGCATGGAGGTGGTCCGAATGGAAGGGGACCGATCGACCACACTGTTGTCGGTGTCGCGCAGCGCACACGGTCGTTGGGTGCAGTGGTAGGCTGACGCAGACGACGTCGAGAGGAACCCCATGGAACTACGCCCGAATCGCGTACGCCGCAAACTCGAAGCCGGGGAGCCCGCACTCGTCGTCGGCGGCGTGACCCACGCGGACGACGTCGACGCCCTCGGCCCCATCGGCTTCGATGGCATCTGGCTCGAAGGCGAGCACGGCGGTGTCGATGCCGCTGACCTCGGCAACCTTACTCGGGCCTGCGACATCTGGGGAATGACGTCCCTCGTGCGCGTCAACCGAAACGAGCAGAGCCTGATCTACCGCACCCTCGATCGCGGCGCGCAAGCCATCGTCGTACCCCACGTGGATTGCCGCGCGGACGCCGAGAACGTCGTTGCCGGCGGCAAGTTCCCGCCGCTCGGCAAACGTGGCCTGTTCACGAGCCGGCAGGGCTACGGCGTCGGCGACTATCTTGCCCGCGCCAACGACGAGACTCTCCTGATTGCGCTGATCGAGGACATCGAGGCTTGGCGCAATCTCGACGAGATTCTCGAAGTCGACGGCATCGGCGTGTTTTTCGTCGCGCCCTCGGACTTCGCGGCTTCCATGGGCCACATCGGCGAAATCGGGCATCCGGACGTCCAGGACAAGATCGAGGATTCGCTGCGCCGCATCGTCGCCGCCGGGCGGACCGCTGGCACGCTGTGCACGAACGACAACGTGCAACGCTTCGCGGAGATCGGCGTCAGGTGTTTCTTCACTGCGACCGGGCCCTGGGTGGCTGCGGGTGCGAGGGTGTTCAAGGAGAACGCGTTAAGGGGCAGCGAGAGGACTGTCCCGTAGGGGGCACCACTGGGCTGCTGTCCAACGGAACGAGTAATGCGGCAGCATTCTCGATCGCGCCCGCAGGGCGCGCCGGGACGGGACAACGCCGCCAGACCGCTCGTTTCTCGCCGTCTGGTCCCAACCCCCACCGCCCGAGGAGTCCGCGCCTTGCAACGGCACTTCGAGCCGTTCTGCGGCGCAGACTCCTCGGTCCGCCCCAACGGTTCTCGGGTGTCCGCGTTCCGGTCACAACGCCTGGTTTTCCATCTGCGGGTATTGCGGAGGAAAAAGGATCGGCAACAGCCTCGTAGCGTCGCCGCTGACCTTGATCCCATTCGCGGCCACGACCTCGTCGGCGGACTCGCAGCCGAGCAGTAGCTGGGCGATCGCCTGACCGCCGACTATCGCGTTGTCCGGCACCGCCGCATGCGTTTCGGAGGCCGCCGCACCGTCGTCCCCGAACTCGACGGTCACCCGGTCGGTTCCGGGCGTGTCCTCCAAGACGAACGTCAGCGAACCACGCCAGTCGGCCAGGCTCGAAGCCATCAGCCGGTTGTGCAGCATCGGAGCGAGCTTGGCGAGGAGTGAGGCGACGTTGACGATCTTGACGACGTACCACCGGGCCTTGCCGAGACGCGTCCCCGTCGACAGCCGGCACGAGCCCATCTGGCGTAGCTTCACGCCGACGGCGCTCTTGTAGTGGAGGCGGTCGAACAGGATCTCGTCGCATCCCGAGGCGTCGCCGATAGACCGAATGACCGAGAGGCACGCATCCGGGTCGCCGGCGACCTCGTCCACCCAGAGCGTGTCATCGCCGGAGTCCACGCTGACGTAGCCGGCCGCCCCGTTCCCGTTTCCTCGCTTCCAGGCGTGGATGGTGAACAAGCCCGGGTGCTTGTTGCGGCGATAGGTCGGTCGGCGCACGGACCCGGTCTGGGTTGCATGGCTGTCGTTGAACACTGCGGCAAGGTCGTCGCGATGCACCGCTTCGAGGTGTTCGAGGTCGGGAATCGACTTGGCCGGTAGATCGCTCCTCGCCACGCGCCACTCCAACGCCCGCCAGCCGAGCGCAAAGCCATTCTTGAGCCAGACAGACTCGTCGTCGAAGGTCACCGCCAGGTCGTAGCCGGCGTCGCGCATGGCGCCGACCGCATCGACGTAGGCCGCCTCCAGGACGTCATTTCGTTCGGCGAAGTCGGCATCCAGCACTTCGCCGTTGAACCCGGCCGAACGGATCTCCGCCGAACCGACTCGCATCAGGAGGTCGAAGACACTCACCGCACCCACGAGTCGCTCGGCACCGTCCACGCGAACGAAGGCGGCACGGGATGTCTCCCAGTCGGCATGGCTGTGCGAAAGCCGCCCGCCGCGCCACTCCCGGCGACTCGGATGGTCCTCGGCTTCGAACAAGCTGTAGATCTTCGGCGCGTCGGCTTTTTCGTCGGGTGCCGCGAGGCGCAGTACGTGGTCGCTGAACTCGGCATCCCGCGACGGCCGGTGCTCGTTCATGTAGTCCTTGGCCATCCTCGTCATTCTCCTTCTCAAGGTCGATCGGGCGTCGTGCAGGCGTTTCTTGATCGTCGTCAGCGGAAGCCCGAGAAACGCCGCCACTTCCGGCCCGGACATGTCGCTCATGTAGTAGAGGGTGACCGCCTCCCGCTGGGCTGCGGGCAGCGCCGCCACCGCCTCACGCACTTGGCGGCCGACCTCGTCACCTGACCGGACTAGGTCGGGTGTTTCGTGGCCATCGACGAGGTGTTCGTCGAGGGGCAGTTCCGTGCCCTGCGGCCTTCGTCGACGTCGAATGCGGTCGCACTGCTTGAATACGATCGCGCGCAGCCAGCCGACGAATGCGGCAGGTTCTCGAAGCTGCCCGATGTTGCGGATCATCGCGACCAGCGCCTCCTGGGCGGCGTCTTCCGCAAGGTGGTAGTCGCCGAGCAGCGAAAAGGCGTACCCGACGGCCTGGTCCTGGAACCGCAGAACGAGGCTTCGCAGTGCTTCCTTCTGCCCCGCTTGAGCCTTCCGGACGTCGCTCGACAGCGTGCTTTCGGCGCGCTCGAGGCCCAAGGCCGTTCGTTGTTCACGTTGCTGCATGGCGGTAAAGACCCATTGGACGCGGAAAGGGATACGGCCCGCATCCATTGCTTGCTGTGAGGCCGACTAGGTCGTCAACTCTGGAGCAGGCGCCTCATCATGTGCCGGACATGATCCTGTCCGCCGAAGAACACAGCGAGGATGCTGACCACCCGACTTTCGTCGTCAACGTCGAACCAGTAGATCGCTCGACCGATGCTCAGATGCCGCAATCCGGGCAGGATGTCGTTGTGGCGCTCGCCACGATGGGGCGCGGTCAGGATGCCCTCGGCAGCGGCACGGATCTCCAATACCCGCCTGCCCGCATGGTCGATCGCACTGTCCAAACGCTCGCCGAAGTCTAGGTAACTTCGCAGCAGATGATCGAAGATCAGTTCGAAATCGCGTTCGGCGTCTGCGGAGAACTCAAGACGAAATGCCATGCGCACGACGTTTGGCGACGATCATGCTGGCTAGCCGCTCGTCCATCCGTTGGCCCGTCAAGAATTCGCCGTTCCGGCGTCGCAACAGCAACTCGCGCAAGGCCGAAACCTCGGTCTCCTCGGCATCCGTTCGCTGGCGAAGCAGGTCGACGCCCTGCTGCAAAACAGCACTCAACGTCGCGTAGCGACCGGTGTCCACCAACGCCTTGGCGAAGGCATGCTGCTCATCGGTAAGCGAGATTGAGGACTTGACCGTCATGCGATCTCTCCATTGCGGGTTGTGCGTCGCATCGGTACTACGTCGCCGTGCGAAACACGGTACTACTTGGTAGCACCACCGTCAAACGCTGTCGCCCTCATTTCGCGTTGCCGTCGACCTTGACGACTAATGACCTTATCCACCACGATCAGTAGTTGGGTATTCGGGGAGAACGAAATGGCGGAAGCAGCGGAAGAACTCGGCGTTGTCGCCAGCCCGGCAAGCGTCGCGTTGGGCGCACGGGTGGAAGGCATCGATCTCGCGCATGATGGCGGTGCGGACGTCATCGCCGAACTGCGCGACTTGCTTCTCGAACATCATCTGCTGGTCTTGCCGGGCCAGGAACTCTCGGCGCTTGAGCTGGAGGCGTTCGGTCGCCGTTGGGGCGATCTCCTGACCCATCCGGCCACCAAGCATCGCGACACCGACTATGTGCAGTTCATCGGCAGCAAGGACGCGAAAAAGCTCAGATTCTTCCCCGGCGTGCATCCCTTCGGCGGCGGCTGGCATTCCGACATGACTTGGCACGCGACGCCGCCGATCATCACCGGCTTGCACGCGCAGCGTCTGCCGTCGGCAGGCGGCGACACCGCCTTTGCGAACCAGCATCTCGCCTACGAGAGTTTGACCGAGGAGCTTCGCGAACGGATCGCCGACTTGAGGGCGTTTCATACCGGCAAGGTGTTCGGACCGGATGTCGAGGACTCGGTGCATCCGGTGGTACGCACCCACGACGAAAGCGGCCGCAAGGCGCTCTACGTCAACGGCAACTTCACCAAGTACATCCTTGATATGCCGGAAGACGAGAGCGAACGGCTCCTGTTCAGGCTACTTGCCCACTGCACCCGCCCGGAGTTCGTCTACCGGCACCACTGGAAGCTGAACGACCTTGTGCTGTGGGACAACCGCTCGGTGATGCACTACGCGATCCGCGACTACGACGAGACGCGCATCATGCACCGCATCGTGGTCAAGGGCGGCACGCCCCGGTAGGGCACGGGCGGGGAGCCCCGCCCCTACGACGTTTCCTCGCTGACCGGTTCGCCTGCCGCCCGTGCCCGTTCGAGGCGGCTCGCTTCCGCCGGGATCAACTCGCCGCGCAGAAGCAGGAGCAAGATGCCCGGTAGCGCGAGGAACGACAGGGACAGCAGCAGGCTCCAGCGCAACGCTTCGCCGGGCACCATGCCGGCGCCGGTGAACACATCGCTCACTTGGCCCACGGCATAGGGGCCGACGGCGAGACCGACCGTCGCCATCAAAACGTAGAACGCCGACGCGATGGCGCGCATTCTCGGCATGACGAGGTCGTTCACCGTGCTTGCTGCGGCACCGATCCAGCAGGAGGCGAACACGCTCACGATGAAATTGAAGACATAGGCCGTGATCAGGTGGTCGGTCAGCAGGAGTCCCAGCGCGGCCGGCACGGTGCCGACGACCGAGAACAGGCCGACGTATACCCGGGCGTTGCCGGTCTTGGGTTTCAGGCGGTCGGCCATGATGCCGCCCAGCGTCGTGCCGAGCCAACCGCCGAGCGCGAAAGACAGGCCCAGCACGAGCCCAGCCTCGGTGGGACTGATCCCGTACGCCCGAATGAAATACGGCGGCGCCCAGCCGCCGAACGCGTAGGAAACCAGCGCGATGCTGGGAAAGCCTACCGCTGCGTAGACGAACGCGCGGCATCTGAACATCATCGCGAACGCCGCCGGATCGCGAAGACCGAGCGCTTGTACCCAGGAGAACGCGGCGTAGGCGCCGATGCCGAGCGCGATCCACTGTTCGGGATCCGACGTGAGTTCGATCAATCCCCAGGCAACGAGGGCGATCACCGCCGCCCCCAGCAGGTTGCGCACGATGACCCGGATGTCGGCTTTCTCGCGAGCCAACGTCCAGACCGTGAACGGTGGTAGCACGGCCATCAACTCCTGGAGAGTTGCCCGAAACGGATGCGGATGCGGTGGCGACACCAACCCTTCGCTCAGGCCGCGAATGGGCTCGCGCAGCGTGGCCACCCAGACCGCCATGATCAGGCCCGGCAGGCCGACGGCGATGTAGGCCGCCTGCCAGCCCTTCAGGCCGAACGGGGCGAGGGACGGGTCGGGATAGGCGTTCACCCAGGCACCCACGATCCAGCCCCCGAGGAAGATGCCGATACCGGCGCCTATGTAGATGCCGCTGGAGTAGATCGCGAGCACGGTGGCACGCATCGCCGGCCGGAAATAGTCCGACAGCATCGAGAACGCAGCGGGTGTCGCACTGGCCTCGCCGATGCCCACGCCGACCCGGAAGGCGGCG
>CAZJRX010000191.1:0-2628 GCA_964548145.1 uncultured Pseudomonadales bacterium
GTGCATGTTGCCTTCGTCCGGCGCCTGGCAGTTGATGAGGTAGGGACCCATGTTGGTCTTCACGGCTTCCGCCGACATCGCGGCGACGGCCGTCACGCCAAGCCCCATGCCGCCCCATTCCTCCGGCATGTGCGGCGCCCAGAGACCTTGGTCGCGAGCCGTCTGGCGCAGATCCTTGATGGCCTGGCGCCACTCGTCGCCGGACGCCCGTCGGCCCGACAGATCCGCCATCTTCGGTCGGGCGACATCGCCCATGAAGCGCTTGACGAGTAGTCGCGCGTCCTCCACCTCGTCGCAGAAAGTAAAGTCGATTGCCATCGGTGCTTGATCCTTGGGCCGTTCTTCATCGAGCATACATGAGGAATCGACCAGGACGACAAGCCCAAGTGAATGGAGGAGCGCGATGCAGGTTGTGAGGGTCTACGCGGGAGACGATGGCCGCTCCCACTTCGAGGATGTCGACATCCCTCTCGCCGACACCGGGCCCCTCGGTCGGATCTCGGAACTGATCCGGGGATCCGGAGTTATGTTCCGCGAAGTCGGCGGTGACTACGACCTCGACTTCCACAACGCGCCGCGCCGGCAATTCGTCGTGAACCTCAAGGGCTCAGTGGACATCGGCGTGGGCGATGGCACCGTGCGCCGCCTTGGCCCGGGCGACATCCTCCTCGCAGAGGATACCGAAGGCGAAGGTCATACCAGTCGGGCCGTGGACGGCAAACCGCGTCAGTGCCTCTTCGTTCCGATTGACAGCGTCTTCCACGGATTCAGACCCATTCCGGCGGGTGGCAAGGTCGTCACGAACGAGTTGGTGGACGAACTCCGGGACGAATGCGACATCTGAGTGACGCTCACGCGTCCGGCTGTCGCGCAATGAGCCCTGGCCACCTCAAGGCAACCACCGCCAAGACCGCCAACCCTTCCACCGCAACGATCGTGCAGGCCATGCTGACACCGAACCAGGATGCCAAGAGGCCAAGATGGGCGAGTCCGATGGGTCCGCTGCCAATGCACACGGACAGGATTCCCATCATCTGCCGTCGGTTCTCGAGCGGAGTGTTGAGCAGCACCAGCGCGCTTTGCATGGCCGCGAACGCCGCCATCGAGACGCCGAGAAGAACGAGCACCGTGCCGGAGAGGACGGGTACGACCGAGTGCGCAAAGACGGTCGCCGCCACCAGATACGTGAATACGCCGAAGAAGTAGAGGAAGCGGTATTGCCGGTTGCGGGCGAAGGCCGCGAGTGCCAGTGCGCCGAGCAGCGAGCCGAGGCCCTCCATGCTCGCGAGTACTCCCACCTCGAACGGCGCCAGGAACAGTTTGTCGGCCCCGATCACCGGCACCATGGAGATGATCGGAAACCCCCACACGTTGAACACCACGGTCACCGCGAGAACACCTTGCAGCACCGGCACCCGGCGCAGCACGCGCAAGCCGTCGCGAATGCGATGGGCGACCTTTCCCTCGCTGACCGTGCCATGCCCGGCGATCGGCGGCAGGCCGAGGAGAATGACGAACGCCAGCGCGTAGGCCCCCGCCGTGAGCAGGAACGCCCCGTCCATTCCCGCCACGGCATAGAGAGTGCCGCCCAACAGCGGACCGATCATGCGCGTTCCCGAACTTGCCACCGTGTCTAGGCTCATGGCGGATCCGAGCCGCGAACTGCCGACGGCGTCCGCGAGTAGCGTCCGTCGCACGGGAAAGTCGACCACCCATGCGAGTCCGGCGACGAAGGCTGCGAGGCCGACCTGCCAGACCGCCAGACGGTCGAGGTGGGCGAGGCCCCCAACGGCCACCGCGATGAAGAACATGAGGGCAAGCGTCGAGAGCAAGATTCGCTTTCGATCGAAGCGGTTTGCGATCTCGCCCCCGAACACCCCGAACAGGCCCATCGGCAGCATGCGTAGCATCAACATCGCCGCCACGAGCGGCGCCGAGCCGGTGACCTCGAAGACGAAGATCCCAACGGCCAGCATTTCGAGCCAGCGCGCCGTCGCGGCGAACGCACCGGCGAACCAAAGGCGCAGGAAGTTCGCGTCCGCGATCAAGGGTCGATGCGTGGGTGGCGGCAAGTGGATATCCGTCAAACGTCGGGCCAATCCCGTCAGACACGCGGCCCGTGCATCGACTCGACCGGAACGTACCGCGATTCGACGCCCAGCTTGCGTTCGACCAATGCGCCCCGCTCGACCCACAACGCATGGGCGCCTACCCGATCCTTGGTCCTGAGTACCCGATAGCCCGTACCCGAGAACACCACTGCGCAGTGGTTGTCGATCCCGAGGCCGCGCCCGCCCTTGCGTGCCATCATGGCGCGGAAGTCGCGCCGCCGGGGAACGCCGTAGGTACGCCCGTTGTAGTGCGGACATACCATTCCCTTCACGAGGCCCATACCAGTCACCGCGATGTAGTCCCAGTGATCGCGGTTGTAGTAGGCCATGGAGTCGCTGTGTCCGCGCTCGAACCAGCAGATCGCCCCGGCGCTGACGCCGCACAGCACCGCACCCCGGGCAAACGCCTCGCGCAGCAGGTCGTCCACGCCAAGAAGCCGCCAGCGACGCATCATCTTGAGCGTGTTGCCGCCACCCACGTAGACGATGTCGGCACACTCGATCTTGTCCCGGACCA
>CAZJRX010000191.1:2638-7249 GCA_964548145.1 uncultured Pseudomonadales bacterium
GGCGGCCGTCGTCAGCGGCGGTGGTGGTGCGTTCGCCGCGTCCGGCGTCTGGCCAAGCAGCAGCAACTCGTCCGTGGCACAGCCATACGCGTCGCGGTAGGCGCGATGGAAGTGCCGGCAGTACCCAGGTGAGTCGCTGCTCGCGGTGGGTACGAACAGCGCCCGCGGACGGGACCGACCGGTCAGCCGAATTATCTCGCGGTCGATGGGCTCGGTCTCCAGGCTGCGGATGCTCCCGCCACCGATTGCGACGATGGTGCCCAACGCGACCGCGTCGCGGTCGCCCCGAGATTTCGCTCCGCGAAATCTCCCCGAGGAGAGCTTGCCCTCGGGCAACAAACGAGGTGGCTGCGCCAATGAAGTTGTCCGACGTAGGTGGAGGCGATAGAGTGCAGGAAGGACGTCGTCGCGGAAAGTTCTCGATTTGGGGTAGGGGACAGTGTCGGCCTCGTTCGGCATCGCCTCAACCGGAAAAAATCGCATGACCGCATCCGCCAAGGATCTGATCATCGGCGCCGTCGCCCTGGTCTTGATCGCTTTCCTATTCGTCGTCGTCGACTTGGTCGAAGTCGTGCTCAACCTGACCCGCGACCAAGAGGGCTGGAAACTCGATGAGGTCGTCGCGACCGTCCCCGCCTTGATGCTCGTCGCCGCCTGGTTCGCTTGGCGCCGTTGGCGCGAGAGCGCGCACCTCAATGGCGAATTGGAACAGACCGTCGCCGACCTCGAGGATGCCATCAGCGGGCGTCGCGAGATGGAGGAGCAACTCCGGGAAGGCTACAAGATGGCGGCGATGGGCACGCTTGCCGGCGGCCTCTCGCACGAACTCAACAACGTCTTGCAGCCCGTCGTCACACTCGCCCAGTTCTCCTTGGACCGGGACCATGTGTCCGAGCAGGAACGCAAGGCTGAAATGGCGCAGGCGCTCAAGGCGGCCGAGAGAGGGGCCGAGATCGTCAAGAACGCCCTAGCGCTTGCACCCGGCGGCAGCCGCGAGACCGACGACATAGAGCCTTGGGGCTACCTCGGCGAGGTGGCTGCCCGAGCGAGACGCAACGCGGGGCCGAACGTCGAGGTGGACGTCCGCGTGGGTACGCGCCGCGGTGAGATACGTGTCAACCGGGTGGAACTTGACGAGGCCTTGAACAACCTCGTCACGAATGCGGCCGAAGCGATGGAACATTCGGGAAGGATCGTACTCGCCATCGAAACCGTCGACGTCGGTAGCGAGGATGCGCGTGCGCGCGGCATGGTGCCGGGCGGCTACGTCCGGATCACCGTGGCCGACAACGGACCGGGCATGTCGGCGGACGTGAAACAGCATGCCTTCGATGCCTTCTTCACCACCAAGGCGGACGCCGACGCCATCGGGCTCGGACTCTCGGTGGTCTACAACCTCGCCCGGGGATGGGGAGGCGATGCCGCCGTGGAGTCAGAACCCGGCGAGGGCGCCACCTTCGAATTGCTCATTCCCAACGTCGCGAAGGAGGGCTAGCGGGCTAGCGAGGTGCACCTCAGACCGACAAGTGGAAGGCGAGTTGGCGGCCTTCGAAGCTTGACTCGAGTGACAACCTATCCCGACGTTCAAGGAAACTAAAACCATGGCGACCCTGTTACTGGCCGACGACGATGCCATCGTGCGCTACGCACTGGCCCTCCTTCTCCGCAGCAACGGCTACCACGTCCTCGAAGCGCCGTCCAACGATGCGGCACTCGCCCTCGCGAAAGAAAACCCGGACGCCATCATCACCGACGTCAACATGCCCGGGATGACGGCGCTCGAGATTCTTGAAGAACTGAAGAAAACCAACCCGGATATCGCGATCATCGCCCTGTCCGGCGGGGCCATGCACCAGCGTCCCGGACTGGCCGAGAGCTTCGCCGAGACTGGCGCCGCCAACCGGGTGCTTCAGAAGCCCGTGAGAAACGAGGTATTGCTCCAGGAAGTCGAGTCCGTGCTGTCGGGAGACTAGCAACAGCGCGTTGGCCAGCGGCAAGGCAAACTCGCCGCGCTCGATGAAGGAGATCGGTCGATGGCAACAACGAAGGCAACAGCCGCCATCGCCATTCTCGCCGCCCTGATGGGAGGCTGCACCAGCCTGACACCCATTGAGGTGCCACCACAAGCGGTGCGCGAGCAAGTACGCGCTGGCCAGATCTGCAGACCGGGCGAACGCGTCTTTGTCACGACGGAAGACGGCGAAACGCATGAGTTCAAGGTCGTTGAGGTGACGGAACTGGCCGTCCGTGGCAGCACGTCCGATGTGCTGATCGACCAGATCGTCAGCGTCCGCACGAAACAGACCAACCCCGCCAGAACCGTTTTGGCTGTTGTCGGCGCCGTGGGGGTTGTGTACATCGTCGCTGCGTTGGACGCCATGGACTCGATCATCGACGACGTCCTCGGCGAATAGGCCCGCCGGCCACGGTGTCCCGAACGGCACGCAGCCTCGTTGTCGCCATGGGACTCTGGTCCACGCCGATCCATGCATCCAGTATCGACGAGGCCATCCGACCTTGGTGATCGTCGGCGGCACCAAGAGCATCGCCCGGGTCACGGTCCGTCTAGTGCCCTTCATGGCGCTCCTGTACGTCGGCACGGCGCTGGTGGTCATCGGCGCCAACTACGTGGACATTCCCGGCGCGATCTACGCCATCGTCAGCCGGGCATTCACGCCGCAGGGCGCCACCGGCGGATTCTTCGCCGTGCTGATTCTCGGTTTTCGCCGCGCCGCCTTTTCCAACGAGGCCGGCATCGGCTCCGCGGCCATCGCCCACGCGGCGGTGAAAACCGGTGAACCCCTGACCCAGAGTTCCGTGGCCATGCTCGAACCCTTCATCGACACCGTTGTGATCTGCACCATAACGGCCCGGTCATCACGGTGACCGTCTACGAACCGACGGGCTCGCCCACACGGTCGGGCATGGGGCGTCCAACGCGGAATCGACTCTCTCGTCTATTTCGGAGCTCAAGTCCGTACAATTCGGAATGTACCAGCGAATGGTACGGTTCCGCCACGCTCGTTGCGCTCGAATGGCCAAACTCGTGAGCCGTCGCATGATCGCCTGTCCAATCAGCGCCCCGGCGCATGCTATTCTCCCGGCAACCCGGTCCAGGACTGCCCATGAAGACCATCTCCATCGTTGTTGGCACGCAGTCCGACGGATGCACGTTCGAACTCGATCCCCACAGCCGTGAGTTCGTACATCGCACGGGAGCCCCTCCTGACACGCCCCTCCCCGCGAGCCTTTTCATTCGCTACGGAGTACAACAGGACTTCAGCGCTGTGCTCGGCAGGGATGAGCTCCTCTGGACCGTCGCGGAAGTCCTCACCGGACTCCGGCGTGAAGGAATCGGGCAAATCGCCTCCAAAATCCAGCTCCTCGACGCCACACACGAATTGGCCGCCGTCAACACCGTCCCCTGATGAATGACGTCGACCACCTCTTCACCGGCAAGGCCGGCGAACACGCCGTTGCCTCCCAGTTCCTGATCCGCAATTGGACTGTTGCCTTCCCTGCACTCGACCTAGGGGTGGACCTTCTGATCGCGGACCGTCACCACGGCCAAGCCAGACGGGTGCAAGTCAAAACCGCCAACGCCCAGGAGCGGCAAGGCTCCTACGTCGCCCAGTTCAACGTGCCTGTCTCCCAACTAAACACACCACTCACCCCCGAACTCCTCTATGTCTTCGCTGTCTTCCGCGCAGACCAATGGTCGGATTTCCTCGTCGCGGAGCGCCAGGATCTCAACCACGAACACGTACTCCACGGCCTAAGCGACACCGACGGCGACGCGATTACGCTCCGTCTTGTCTTCGACGACTCCACCGTCCGTTGCAAGGAGCACGACCTTTCCCGGTACCGAAACAACTGGCCTACACCCGACTCTTGACCTCGTCCGCCCACTGGGCCACCGAACCTCCGCCCCGCAACCGGGGCACCATGACCGTGTACAACTCCACCTCCCGGTCGACCCGCCAAACAAACCTCGGATAGCCAGCCATCCGAGTTCCGGCTCGGCGACAACCGTCACGCAGCGGTGGCGAAGCGATCCGCGGATCACCAGAGCCGCTTCGCCGTTGGATCACCGCGAGCGCGGTGGGTTGTTTCCGCGCCCCCCTCCTGACGGATTCCCGGTCTTGCTGGGGGCATTTGGCGGACTCCCGCTCCGGCGTCCGCCGCCGGGCCTTCCGCCGCTGGGCTTGCCTCCGCCCCTCGGGCTTCCTCCTCGTTTGCTCATGTCGTGCTCCTTCAGTAGTTGATTACCCGGCATCCACCGATCACGGCAACCCGGTGGCCCAGAATGCTGCAGCAACGCACATGAATACAGAATGAACGGCGGCTGGTGGTCCTCGCAGACTGCGACTTGGTCGCAGGGCGGCGGCTCTTGTTCCAGATGCCATTGACTGATGTAGGCAAATATGACAACGTGCGCTTCCTATGGATCAAGGCGCGCGGCCAATCGGATGGGTCCGAGCCGCGCATCGGGCCTACACCGCGTTCCCGCCACCAGTTCGGGACCGGATGAGCACCGCGTTGACGATCGCGGCGCGAGGCAGTAAGGCCGATCTGGCCAAACCGATGAAGGGATTGGGCTCGGGTGTCATG
>CAZJRX010000192.1:0-2857 GCA_964548145.1 uncultured Pseudomonadales bacterium
GTGAGAGCCTCTTTCCGCGTTCAGAAGACTAGCGCGCCCCGGGAAGTTCGAGACTTCGGACATCGCCACGCACCTTGGTGCCGAGGATGAACTTGCCGTCGGCGATGTAGGCCGTGCCATCGAGGGCCACCGCCGGGCCCTCGCCGTGGGCAAGGCCATTAATGCAGGTGTCGTCGCGGAACATCCATGGTTCGCCATTGATGTTCAGCGCGCACCGCCCGACGGCCTCGACCGGCACCGCGGCCAAGAGTTCACCGTCGTTCCAGGTCTCGTAGGAGAGCTCGCCACTGGACATCCGCTTCAGACCCGAACCGTGCTGCCTGCCGAAGTAGAAGAAACCCTTGTACAAGGTTCCGTCCCGCCAACGGTAGTGTCCGAGCCCGTGACGTTGGTCGTTCGAAAAACCACCGACGTAGCTGCCTCCGGATTGTCGCCGCATGGTGCCCCTACCCTCCCGAATGCCGTTGACGAAATCGCCCTCGTAGACGTCGCCGTTCGGCCACTCGAGCCTCCCCCTGCCCGTCATCGCGTTGTTGCGGAAATCGCCGACGTAGACATCGCCGTCGGCAAATCTGAGAGTACCTTTCCCGTGCCGCGAGCCGTCGACGAAGTCGCCCTCGTAGACCTCGCCGTCGGGTGCGGTGTGGGTACCGCGGCCATGCATCTGGCCCGCCTTCAGGCCGCCGGCATAGCGATGCCCTTCACCCCAGACCAGTTCGCCTTCCGTCTCCTCGAGCGAAGCGTCACGAACCAAGTCCGGATCCGTGGGTTGGGTGTTCTCGGCTTCTTCACCGCCGACGCTACCTGAATGCAACACCGTCGAGAGGGCGAGTGTGAGCGCCCCATACCCGATTCGGCTGCGACCGAAGGACGGGCCTGCCCCAATCGCTTTGCGCTCCAATGCGCCGCTTGTGGCGCGCTGGCGCCGGCGCCGGCCAAGCCCCACAGCCGCTGACTTCACCAGCGGAACGAGTCGCCCCAGCGGGCCTCCGCTGTCGGCTGTTGCCCACGACCTTCGCATCGTGTGGCGATGATACATTGAGCCTCGGGCGATGGCCCGGTCGGTGGCCCCGTGCGCACGGACCGACGTCCCGCACGCCCTTTTGGCGCCGCCGCGTCTTGATCGAACCAAGGCCTCAGCAAACGGGCGCGGACGGGCCCGGCGAGGACAAACCAATCTAGCGGGTTAGCGACCGCGAAAGTCCGGGGTTTGCTTGTTGACGAAGGCCTGCGCCGCCCGGCGGTGATCCTCGGTGTCGAATGTTCGGGTCATGTGATCGGCTTCGAGGTCGAGCACGTCGCCAAGGGACGTCGCAACCCCGTCGACCACGGATTCGACGAGGTGGTCAGCGGGGGCCGTCAATGCGGCCATCGTCGCCGTCCGCCCCCGACCGACCACGCCGACCACGCTGGATCGTGACGGCGAGCGCTGATACTGTTGGCAAATGAGTTCATTGGCACAGGCGATCAGTCTACTCGAAGAAGGCGATTGGCGAGCCGCCCACCGGATCGTGCAAAGCGACGACTCCACCCTCGCCCGCTGGGCGCACGGAATCGTCCACTTGATGGAGGGCGATCGGCGCAACGCCGGCTACTGGTACGGTCGAGCTGGCCGCGAACTGGCTGACGATACCGAGATCGAAGCCGAGATCAGCGCGCTCAAGGCAGAATCGGGCACCACCGGCACGTAGACGCCGGGACTCGTGGAATCGGCAGCATCCCTGGAACGTAACGCGGTCCAACGGCAAGCTGTGCGCGGCCCGCCAGTCGCGCGAACCCCTGTGTGAGCCGCATCAACGGAACGCCTGAAGGTCGGATTGGTGGAGCCAGCCGGGATCGAACCGGCGACCTCTACAATGCCATTGTAGCGCTCTCCCAGCTGAGCTATGGCCCCACGAGAGCGGGACGGATGGTACGTGCGGGCATGTCCCGGAATCAAGCTTCCTGGGAGTCTATTCCCAGATCCGCGTACGCCCGTTCGAGGCGTTTCGCCTCCTTCTTGCTTACGCCACCCAATGCCGCCAGCGCGCTTGCGAGACGGTCCCGTACCACATCCCTACCGAGGTAGGCCATCGAATCGAAGAGTGGCAGCGCAACGGCCCGTCCGGCGACGGCGACGAACAGCGGCGCCAGGAAGTCACGCAGCTTGAGTTCCATGGCGTTCGCCAGTGAGCGGATTGCCGTCTGCAGGGCGCCGGTCTCCCAAGTATCCTGCTCGTCCAAGCGCCGCCGGGCGTGGTCGAGAATGCGTTTGCAGTCGTCGGCACCGAGGCGCAAACCGGCGAAGCTATCCGCATCGATCGCCGCCCGGTCGCCCAGCAGGTAGTGGACCTGGGGCATTAGATCGGCGAGACGTTCCGTCCGCTGCTGTACCAGCGGCACCAACGGCGCGAGATTGTCCCGGTTGAGAGCCCAATCCCCAACGCGGTCCATGAAGGCATCGGGGTCGAGGGTTCTTATGTATTGGCCGTTCAGCCAGTTGAGCTTGGCCAGGTCGAACACCGGGCCGCCCGTCGACAGGCGGTCGATGTCGAAGGCATCGGTCATCTCCTCGGTGGTGAATATCTGCCGTTCGTCGGGCATCGACCACCCCATCAGTCCCAGATAGTTGCGCAACGCTTCCGGCAGGTAGCCGACACGGCGGTAGTAGTTGAGTCCGGTGGGATTGCGGCGCTTGGAGACCTTGCTGCCGTCGGCATTGCGAAGCAGCGGCAGGTGGTAGTGGGAGGGTAGCGTCCAGCCGAGGCGGTCGTAGATGAGGCGATGCTTAGGCATCGAGTTCAGCCACTCCTCACCACGCAATATGTGCGTGATGCCCATCTCGTGATCGTCCACGACGGCTGCGAGGTGGTATGTC
>CAZJRX010000192.1:2867-7007 GCA_964548145.1 uncultured Pseudomonadales bacterium
TTGACGAGGACCTGCATGTCGACTTGCTGCCAGGGAATCTCGATCTCGCCCCGTATGCCGTCCGCGAAGCGGCAGACGCCGGCGTCCGGCACGTCCAAGCGCACGACGTGCGGCTCGCCGCTCGCAGCCCGACGGCGTCCCTCTTGGGGATCGAGTGCCCGGCAGCGGCCGTCGTAGCGGGAGGTCTCGCCGGCTGATTGCTGGCGACGACGTAGGTCGTCCAGGCGTTCCTTCGTACAGAAACAATGGAAGGCGCCGCCCGCGGCAATCAGCTGGTCGACATAGCGCCTATAGAGGTGGATGCGCTCGCTTTGTCGATACGGTCCGAATGGGCCGTCGATGTCCGGTCCCTCGTCCCAATCCAGGCCCATCCAACGCAAGGCGTTGAGGATTGCGGCTTCGGAACCGGGGGAACTTCGTTGCCGGTCGGTATCCTCGATCCGCAGCACGAACTGGCCACCGTGCTGTCGCGCGAAGACGAGGTTGAACAATGCCACGTATGCCGTCCCCACGTGCGGATCTCCCGTGGGACTCGGGGCAACGCGGGTTCGAACGCTCATCGCGTGAGTATAGCGGCCATGGCGAGACGACTGCCCTGCGCCGGAATTAGCCTGAACTGACCGAAACGGCGGATCGGTGTGGCTGGGCCGGAAGCGACCCCGGCACATCGCAGAGCGAAGTCGCCTCCTCTGGACACCACCGGGCCGATTTGGGGGCGCTCACAACGTAAACATCCGTTGCCGCACAAAAAACCGCTCTCTCCGACACAAGCGTATTCGTGCGGCACACGAGGTTGCCGAAGCCACGCGCCCGGACGTCCGGACGCGGTAGAGCATGGGTCAGTGGAGGCTGTAGGCCCGTTGTCGGTGGCTCACCGGGAGTGCCTGGAGCACCCACGCGTCCGGGCACCGCAGAAGCGCGCGGGCTAGCTTGTTGTTCAGCGTGTGGCCGGACATGTAGCCGTCGAAAGCGCCTATAACCGGCAAGCCCAACAGATACAGATCACCAATCGCATCGAGGAGTTTGTGCTTCACGAATTCGTCCTCGTAGCGCAGACCCTCGGTGTTGACGATCTCGTCGTCGTCGATGCCGACGGCGTTGTCGAGGCTCGAACCCAGGCACTTTCGAATCGCACGCGCCTGATCGAGTTCGCGCATCAGGCCGAAGGACCGGGCACCGCACACCTCCTGAAGGTAGGACGTCGACGCGAAGTCCACCTCGATGCTCTTGGGATAGCGGTTGAATACGGGGTGGTCCGCGACGAAGGTGTAACCCGCACGGAAGCCGTCATACGGTGAAAGGATCGCCTTGGCTTCTCCTTGTGAAACAGAGACTTCCCGGGTAATTTTGATGAACTTGCGTGGCTCAGGGAGCGCTCGAATACCAACGCCCTGGATGATGTCGACGAACGGCTGGGCACTGCCGTCCATAATAGGCACTTCCTCGCTGGAGAGTTCGACTCGGACATTGTCGATGCCGAGACCCCAAAGCGCGGACATAAGGTGCTCGACGGTGGCAATCTGGACGCCCCCTGCGCTGAGACTGGTCGACAGGGTGGTATCGGACACGTTCTCTGCACTCGCCCTCACCGGGCCTCCCGGAGTATCAAGCCGTAGAAACTCGATTCCGGTGTCGGCATCGGCAGGGCGAAGCGTCATGCGAACGGGACGTCCACTGTGTACGCCGATCCCGATGGCGTGGGCGGGGCCGGCGATTGTTCGTTGACGCAGCATTGGCTATCTCGCCTAAGTGCATGAACAGGGCGAACTATACCCGGATGCGGGGTAAAAATGAAAAGAAAATGGAGGCAACCTGAACAGGGGTTGCCGTGGGACCCGAATGCGTTGATGGAAACTCGTTGGACGCTTACCCGGATGCCTCCAGCATCGCCACGAGGTCCTCGAACTGTTCGTGGTTGCCGTCATTCAGCGACATGAGGTTCCTGTGGGCCGTGAGAACACGTTCTCTCAGCGCGTCGGGCGACAGGTCGGTCTTGGGCAACTCGCGGAGCTGGCACCCGTCTTTCAGGGGCTCCTCCACGATGTGAAAGACGTCGTCGAATCCCATGGTCACCAACAACCGCGTAATGTCGGCCCGGGTTGAGACCAGCGTCGGCGTGAACGAGAGCCGTTTGCGTGCCTGTGTCGAGAGGCGTGCAAGCACGCCGAGAGCGGTGCTGTCGATGCCCTCGGTGTCCGAGAGGTCGACGACTACGGAGCGGAACTCACGGTCCTGGAACATTCGGTCGAGGAACTCGTCCACCGCCGCCCCCAGCCGCAGGCGGACATCGCCGACCAGCTTCATCAGGTACGTGCCGTCGCCGTTGCCAACGAGCATTCTGCCTGCCGCCACGCCCTAGCCTCCGTGTGCGACCGTTATGTCGCTAGCGAGCGCCCCATAGCCGGCCCGGCCGCGTCCGAAGGACGCGCCTTCGCCATTCGCTATGCGCCGGAACACGCCGCTTGCGGCGCGCCGCCTCCGGCCCAGCCACACCGACCTACCCATGCAACAACCGCCACGGTCGCGACGCTCCTTTTGGCGTTTGTTCCGTGGGAGGAGCACTAGGCCTCACGAGCTATAACCAGGCAGGTCATGTCGTCCGGGCCCGGCGTACCGTTGCCGATCCCAACCGCCTGCCACAACGCGTCAATGTCCGGGGCGCTCCCGGCGGCCGCGTCGATAAGCCGTTGCTCCTTGGCGGCAAGATCGCCACCCCGCATGACCTCGAGCACGCCGTCGGAGAACGCCACCAGACTGTCGCCCGGTGCTAGGACCGCGGAACCGATGTCGTAGTCGACTTCGTCGAACAGACCCACCGGCTTGCCCGGCTTCTCGAGGAAGGCGGTCGCTACCGCGGCGGAACCGCCTGCGTGAATCGCGTGCGGAAAATGCCCGGCGTTGGCAAAACGCACGGTGTCCGTGTCCAGATCCAGCACACCGATGAACATCGCTACATGCTTGCCGAGCGCTTGATCGAGCAACTCGCGGTTCAATACGCCGAGAATCTCGCCGGGGTTCGAGAACATCCTTGGGTGGTATTCCCGGCGGATCCGGCGCGAGAAGTTCTTGAGGATCACGGTGACGAAGGCGCTCGAGGCGCCGTGACCCGAGACATCGGCGATGTAGAAGACGAAATGGCGGTCGGCGATCCGGAAGTAGTCGACGAAGTCACCCGACAGAATCATCGACGGCTGTACGCGATGGGCTAGACGGTACCGGTCGATGGCCATCGGCGAAGGCGGCAACATCCGCAGTTGAATGTAGCGGCCCGCACGCTGGTCCCGCTCCAGATTGTCCAATTGACCGGCGATGCGCAGATCGGTGGGTCGGGCTCTCGCGAGATCGGTCTCGATGCGTTCGCCGAATTCGCCGTCGCCAATCGGCGTCGTGACCACGTCGATAACCCCGTTGCGCATCGCCGTGAGCATGCCGGTGGAATCCGGAAGGCCGGCGTTGATCAGCACCACCGGCGCCGGCGGCCGTCCCGTCGCCTGCATGGTGTCGACGACTTCGCCCGGTGAGGCACAGAGTATGAGGTCGGCCGCCTCGAGCACCTTGGCGAACGCGCGGCTGCCACGCCGTGCGTAGATGGCATCAAAGCCCAAGCTGCTAAGGCGAAGGATCAGCGACGAGGCGGATTCATCGTCGCCCATGACCGCAATGGCCATTGACGATCTGGTAGTGGCAGTTGACGGGGGCGCACCCTACTCGCTTCTCGATGGGGAAACAAGCAGTTGAGGAATGTTTTTGCGATGGCTCTACGAAGCGGTTCGCGAACCGTCGAGTTGGCTTACCGACGCACAACGATGTCGTGTGCGTGCAGCTTGTTGAGCGTCGCGAGACCGGTCTCCATCACCTGCTCCCGAGCCACACCTATTTCCGCCGCGACCGCGTCGAAGGCGCTTCGAATCGTACTGCCCTCATCGATCAAACGCAGCAGGCGAACGGTGACGGCGTTGGACTCCATGAACCGCACCTGGTCATGGCGGTTCCGCCAGGCGATCAGCCACGTCGGCTTCTCGGGCGCATCGACGGGTTGGAAGTCCGGGCCGATTTGGCGAACGGGGAACGTGTAGCGCAGGGGCCACGCCAACGGTGACGTCATCAGGCTGTCGTCCAGGTCCACCGGTTCGTCGTCGA
>CAZJRX010000192.1:7017-7247 GCA_964548145.1 uncultured Pseudomonadales bacterium
CCAGGTCCAATGCCATCTCGACCCATTCGTAGTGGCACAATTCGAGCGCGAACGGCGGCACCGACACGTCGCCGGGCGCCCGCATGTAGCCGTCGAGGTACTCCAGGAACTCCTCGGAAATCTGCGAGAAGTAGGGAGACTCGGCACGATGGCCGGCCACGAACGCCCGTACCAGCCTGTGCCAGGCCCGGTCCTCTGTGATCTCGCGGAACACCGGAAAGGTCTTGGCG
>CAZJRX010000193.1:0-7247 GCA_964548145.1 uncultured Pseudomonadales bacterium
GGATCGCGTTGCCTTCGTGCAGACCCCGTATCTCGGTGCCAACGTAGTCGACAACCTGCTCGCGGTCGACTTTCGGAATCTCCGCATCGGTAGCCATAGCAAGCGTCCTGTCGCGGCGGAAACCATGCCTTTCGAGGACGTTCCGACGCACAGCCTCGTGCAGGTGTGACTGGACGGCGTCCGCGCCCGCCAAGGCGTACCCCGTCGCCGGACCGTTGCCCGAAACGGCAAGCCTCCCTTGCGCCACCAGTCGCTTCAGCGCACGCCAGATCGTCGCATCGCTCGCTTCTGGGGCGACCTGGTGTCGAATCTCTCCCCGCCGACTGCCAGGGTGCGCCGCGACGTAGTCGAGAAGCGCTTGCTCGTTGGCGATCATGAAACGATTCCGTCGATTCGTGAAACGATTAAGTGGTTGATTATAAATAATATATTGACGTATTCAAGAAATCGTTTCACCGAACTTGAAACGAAACACATGTCTGCGGGCGGGGTCGGTGTAACGCAGCAGGGCCGGGTACCCCGACGGTGCCGACTGGATCGGGAACCCCAGTTGCCGACCGAGCCTTGGGGTTGCCTCAAATGAACATGCGGTCGCTCCGCCTGCCCTCCCCGGCGGACAAGCCGAAGCGTTCAACCGCTCGCGCGTCCCCAGGCCATCGCGTTGTCGAGAATCTGTCCGAACTCCGGCGTCTCCCACGCGCCCCGGAAGTGCATCGGCGTCTTGCTGTCGTCGGCCACGCTCCGGTCGACGAACGGCTGGGCGTTGGTGCTGAGCGAGTGGCAGTGCCCCAGCGCGACGTAGGCGACCGCGCCGGCACCGACGCGCCGCCCCAGGCCGAGAACGCGGGTCTTCCCGTCGGCGCCGACGGACGTGTCTTCGTCGTAGGCGAAGCCGAACCCTTGGGGAGACGGGTCTTCCGCCAATTCGGTTGTTAGCAGAACTTCGCACTCGCCCACCGGTTCGACCAGGTAGAGCTCATCGGTGACGGCGAACGAAGGTGGCAGGCCATGGACGAGGGGGTGGGATGACGCCTCGACCTCGACGTCGAAACGTCGCAACGGGGGGTGATTGAGGAAAAACGCGCCGAGCAGATCGTGGTGGGCAAGCCGGACCATCTTCCGGCGTCGACTGCCGTCGACGCGCTTGGCGCGTCCGCCGCTGGTGCCGTGCAGCGCGAACCACTTGCCGCCGGCGGCCAGCCAGTTGTCGATTACCGCGCTTTGCTCGTCATCGGGGTAGGGGCCAGCCACGTACGTGACCAGGAAATCCACGCCGTCAAGCCGGTCGCCGACATCGCTGAAGTCGTTCCCGACGGTGGTCTGGTAGCCGCCGGCGTAGAGCCTCGTGAGCAGTTCCAGACGTGCGTAGTCCATGTCGTGCCCGGCAGCGGACCCGATCGGGTAGCCGCCGGTAATGAGATGCGCTCGATTGGCCATATGGAATCCCCCCGGTTTGCGTCGATTCTACTGTGCGGCGGAGCCGGGCGTCAGCGCGGGTATGATGGTCGCGTTTCGGTCGCGAACTGACGGGGAGGACGTGGCATGAAAGTGATCACAGGCGTTGGCGGCTGGCCGGCGTCGGTGCCAGCGCAGGCACAAGCTGCGGAAGCCGCCGGCTTCGACTGCATCACCTGCGGCGAGTTGTCGCACGATTCGATGCTGACCATGACCGTGGCCGCGACCGCCACCGAGCGCATCGGGCTGCAAACCTCTGTGACCATCGCGTTTCCGCGCAGTCCAATGGTGCTCGCCATGGAAGCGTGGGATCTCCAGCACCTTTCCGGGGGGCGATTCTGTCTGGGCCTCGGCAGCCAGGTGAAGGGCCACAACGAGCGCCGGTTCGGTGGCACGTGGTCGCCTCCAGCACCGCGGATGCGCGAGTACATCCGCATGATGCACGCGGTCTGGGACACGTGGCAGGACGGCAAGCCCGCGGAGTTTCTCGGCAGGCAGTACACCTACACGTTGATGACGCCCAACTTCAATCCGGGTCCGATCGAACATCCGCGGCCCAAGGTCGGGCTCGCCATGGTCGGGCCGGGCATGGCGCGCACGGCGGGGGAGGTGGCGGATGTCGTCATGCCCCACGGCGGCATCATGTCGGACAAGTACATGCGCGAGGTGCTGCTGCCTGCCATCAAGACGGGTCTCGAGCGCAGCGGACGGACCTGGACCGACATCGAGATCGCCGAGAGCGGCTACCTGATCCTGGGCGACAGCGACAGCGAGATCGAGCGAAAGGCCCTCGGCATGCGCCGGGCGCTTTCGTTCTACGGTTCGACCCGCACCTACCACAAGGTTCTCGCCCTGCACGGCCTTGAAGAACTGGGGCAGAAACTGCACGCGCTATCGCTCGGCGGCAAGTGGGACGAGATGCGTGAAACCGTCACCGTGGACGACATCCTGACGCTCTCCGAGACTTGCACCTACGACGGTCTGCCCGAGTTCCTGGCCGAGCACCGCGAATACGCCACCCGCACCGGCCTGGGGTTGCCTCGCGGTACGCCGGAGCAGGAGGAGCGCTTCAAGGACGTCATGGCGCGGGTGCAGGCTCTGCAGAACCCCGGTGTTCCGGCGGGTCTCGAAATGCCGGAAAAACCGGGAGCGTGAGGACACGCCATGGCCTACGACCACAACAACATCTTCGCGAAGATCCTGCGCGGCGAAGCCGATGCCCACGTCGTGCTCGATGAAGAGCATTGCCTCGCCTTCATGGACCTGATGCCCCAAAGCCCGGGCCATACACTGATCATTCCGCGCGAACCGGCCCAGGACATATTCGACCTAAGCGCGGAAAGCCTGGCCGTGCTGACCGCGACCACGCAACGCGTAGCGCGGGCCGTGAAGGCGGCGTTCCAGCCGGCCGGGATGATGATTGCTCAGCTCAACGGCGTTGACGCCGGCCAGACCGTGTTCCACATCCACTTCCACGTCATCCCGCGCTATCCCGGCGAAGGGCTAACCCTGCATGCGCGTTCGGTCGCGGATCCGGCGGATCTCCGGAACCACGCGGCGAGGATTCGGGCCGTGCTCGACGGTTGACGGAGGCCTGGACCCGATGCTGCGACGTGCCTACGCTCTGGCGATGGCCAAGCTGCGGGACAATTTCCTACACGACTTTCAGTGATCGCCCATAGTGCGCCGGCACCGTTCGAGCCCATAGTTCTCAGCGGACGAGACCACCGGCGCAGCGATGGCGGACGCGATCAGCCACGATCCCAGGTCCGACACAGCCACCACACATCGCGAGCGGGGACCACCATGCACCCGCCGGGGCGCGCGGTCGACGGTGCCCATCGCTCACCGGGGGGAATCCCGTTCGGATGCGCCTCAACGAATGAGCCGAACGTCCAAACCAAGGCTGAGCGAGGCCCACGCTCTGTCCGCCGTGACAACGGGGGCGTTCTCGCGAATCGCCAGCGACAGGCAGGCGCGGTCGCCGAGAGAAAGCCGGTACTTGCGGGTCTTTTCGCGCAGCGAACCGGTTCGCATCGCGAGGACGTCATCGAACGGGCGTACGGCAAGGCCGAAGTCCTCGAACCGGCGCTGCGCCTGGTCGGGGCTCGAGCCCCGATCGACGTAGCAGGTGACGACCTCGGCGGCGTTGACGGCGGATATCACGGCGCCTTCAAGCGCTCGGGCAGCGACCTCGGCGCCATCCTCGCCGAAGGCGATGGCGAGCAGCGCGGAACTGTCGAAGACCGTAGTCACTCTTCGCCCCGCTCTTCGCCCCATATCGCGCGCCGTTCCGCCAGGAATCCGTCGACGACGCTTTCACCCGGCTGCTTGAGCGCTGCCGTTTCCGCCTGCATGCGCTCGATGGCCGCAGGCCTCGAGATCAGCCGCAGTTCGCCGCGCACGACCCGCGCGGTGACGTGCCCATCTTCCCCCAGCACCATGGCGGCGCGCATGTCCCGGGGGATCACGACCCTGCCGTCCGAGCTGACTTTGAGCGGTTGGGCGCCGATGTCGCCGGCTCGACCGTTGGGGGTCGCCGTGACCTTCTGCTGACGCTGCCCACCCGCATCATAGGCACTCTTCCAATGCTGGTACTGCGTGTTTGCGGTGTCGGGGTTGCCGTTCTCGGCGACGAAACGCCTGACGACCTCCCGGCGTTCGGCCCGTGTTCCGGTCTCTTCCGTAACGGCGTCGGCGATTTCCCATACGCGGCGTGTGCGCGTGCCCGGTCCCGGCATTGGATAGACCACCGGTTTGCCTTGTGACGAAGCCATGGAACGTCTCCGGATCTGATCAAGTCTATCGCCGGATTATATGTTTCATGGCGGATCTTGAACAAGATGACATCCAGGCATACACCAGTGGAACGTTGTCCGGAAAGGTCGCGTGGAAACTCGGCAGCGGGCTCGACGTGTTGCGGAAGTGGACCTGGTGGATGTGGCCGCTGGCGCCGAACTCGCGGATGGCGGCGGGAATGTCCTCGCCCTGGCCGTCGGGTCCGGTCATCTCCGAGAAGGTGCCGACACAGAACAGGATGCCCGCGTGGGTGTCGCCACCGGCGATGTCCAGAGCCTGCCGGAATGCGCCCGTGCTGCGGAAGATGCGCGCCACGCCCTGGTGGTTGACCGGCGGGTCGTTGGGGTGCAGTTGCAGGCTGACGCCGGCCTCCCGAGCGACCGGTAGCACGCGCTCGATGAAGTAGGCGTAGTTGGCCCACATGGCGTCGTCGCCCATCGTCCTGAGGTAGGCGAGGCGGTCCGCGACGAGATCCTCGGGACGCTGGTGGCTGACGCCGAGTTTCATAGCATCGTGACGGCCTTGACGACGCCCTTGGGTGCCGGGGCACCGGTCGGCGTGTCCCCTGATTTGGGCATGGGATCCCAGCGGGCCGCCGCCAAGTAGCGCAGGGCGACGTCCTTCGCCGCAGGTGAAGCCAAGCGCTGCAGCGCCTCGATGGACCAGCCGCGTACGTGGTGATGCCAGTGGTAGAGGTTCTCGGCCAGCGCCGGAACGAGGTCGTCGCGAACGCCGATCTCGGGGGCGAGGCGGGCGCTGGCAAGGGCCGCGTTGCGGCGCACCAAGGCGTCTGCGTCGGCCAATGGCGCGGCCAGGGCCGTGCCGTCGAAGTCGGTGCCCTGAGCCACGGTGCCCACCGCTTCCGTGGCGTATCGCCGCACGCTGACATCTGCGTGCCGTGTTGCTACGGTTAGTTTCGTTAGCGCGTTTGCCGCCGGTGGCCCGATGTCGCCGAGTACGTCGATGATGCGCGCGGCCAACTCGGCGTCGGCGGCATCCAGTGCTTCGAGCAGCCGCGGCACGCCGGTCGCGGCGGCGGCAACAACACCGTAGGTCGCCACGACTCGGCGGCCGACATCATCGTCCAGGAAGCGGTCGAACAATGCGTCGAGGAGGCTGTCATCGCCCCGGCTGGCCTGCGTACCCAGCGTGTAGGCGGCGCCCAGCGCGGCGTGGTCGTCGGAACCACCCAACGCATCGAGCGCCATCGGCACCTCGACCTTGCATCGTTCCGACCTGACCCCCCGGTGCCAATCCCAGGTGGCTCGCCAGACGGGCGTGAGCGCGTCGTCTTCGGCAGGCCAGGATGCGCCGCCGCCATTCCAGCTTGGACACGTGGGCTCACGGTCGCGGGTGAACAGGAACTTCACCATGTGGCGGCTGAGGTCAGTCGTGTTGCCGCTATAGCGACCGTGCACCATGTCGAAGTGAACGATCGCGACCGTTCCCGCTTCGCCCAGCACCGGAATCTTTGCGGACTCCCACGGCTCGTCCAAGGCCTTAAGGCCCGCCATCATTTCTGGATTCTCGTCGTGGAAACGTTTGCGGCGTTCTCGCCAAAGCTCCCGGCCCCGGGGACTGAATGCGCTTTCGCCGATCTCAACCTCGATCTCCTTGCGAAGGCGGTTGTAGAACTCGTTCATCTGGAAACGGGCCGCCTCCAACGCCCGCCGGGGGACGTACTGGCTGCGCGGCACGATCCCTGTCGGGCCTTTTTCGAGGGGGGTGTCCTGCGGGTAGTAGAACAACATGGCGAAGCGGGTTCGGTGAATCCGCCGCAGCCCGTCCACGGCGTTGTGGGAATGGTTGTCGCCGTCCTTGTGCAGCGGCTGTGCTTCGTTGTTCAAGGCGAAGTGGTCGTGGCGATGGAAGTGCAGGTAGTAGTCCGGACCGAGAATGGAAGTCAGCGCGCCGCGTATGACCGGCTCGTCGAGCAGGCGGGCAAGTTCGGGGACGCAGGGCAACAGGTTGTTGTGGCCCAGCGGCCCGCGCTCGTCCAGCGAATCGAGGGCGTCGTGCATGCGGTCGTGGAACTCCATGGGGAGTTACGACATAAAGAAGACGTAGCCCACGCGGACGAAACCCAGCACGGCTTCGTCGTCGAGCAGATTAGGCGGGGCGCCTGGAAGTGGGAACGCAGTCATTTGGGCGTTGGATCTGCATCAGTCGGTGCGACGGGAATGGCGATCATACATCGGCGTCGCGAATCCACGTCGCCCACTCCGGATCGGCTAGCCGCCAGCCGCCGCTTTCCCGGTCCGCGAGACCGAGTCGTTGCAGTCTTCGTAAGGCGGCTTGTATACGGCTGTGGGAAGGCATTCCATCGTCCAGCTTGTCAGCCATCGCGTCGCGGGACGATTGGCTGAATGGTTTGGCGTGTTCGAGTAGCGTCTGGGCGACGGCTCGCTGCAGCGGCGACAACGAGAGCCAGGTGTCTTGGTAGCCGAGTTCCGACGCGACCCGATGTCGGACATCCTGAAGTGCGGTTTCGGTGGCGAGACGGGGATTCAGGAGCATCGTCTCGACCAACATGCGGAAGTAGTATGGATTGCGATGCAGGTCATTGAATGCGGCAAGCATCTCGTGGCGGTCGGGACGACGTTGCGTGGCGACGGCACCGTTGGTGCGCGACGACGCTTGCCGTCAATCCGACGCGTTGACCTCTGTCTCACTCGTTCGAGATCGTGATCTCCTTGTCGGTGATGAACTCCAGCAGCGCTGGCTGGCCGTCCTTGGTGGCCGCGATGCCACGCTCGATGGCGGCGCGAATGTCACCGGGGTCGGTGATCCGTTCGCCGTAGCCGCCGAAGGCCTTGGCCATGTCGGCGTAGTTGCCGGAGATGTCGGTCGAGCCGTACTTCTCCTGCGCCACCCGCATGATCGGAATCTCGATGGCCATGGAGAAGTTGTTCATGAGGATCGACAGGATCGGAATCCGTTCCCGCACCGCGGTCTCGAAGTCCATCCCGGTGAAGCCGATCGCCGCGTCGCCC
>CAZJRX010000194.1:0-7245 GCA_964548145.1 uncultured Pseudomonadales bacterium
AAACTGCAATTACCTTTTCGGCACGATCAAGTAAGCCAGTGATAACACCCACCTTCTTGCCAGCGGATTCGTCGGTAAGTCTCAATTCCACATCCAGATCTGGACGCTCTGTGTACGTATAGCGCAGAAACTCGGCGGCGTATCTTGCATGCAGATATGCCCTGGCGTTCTTAGCCTCTGGATATTGGCACTTCGCGTACTCCATTACTTGCCGACGAAGTGTTGCGGCCTTTCGTTCGATCGCTAACTTGGTGGCTCTAGACATCTGCATCACTGACACGCCTCGCAATCCGGATCGTCGATCGAGCAAGCCGCCGGAACGTCTGCCGGGTCGCCGAGCGCGAGCGTCGGCTCGACTGCGGCGGCCGGTGGCGGTGCGGCGGTGGCGACGCTGGAGGCTGGTTCGGCGGTCACGGCGTTCAACGAACTGCCGGGCTTGTCGATCGTCGACTTCTCTGCGCTCGTCGCGCCGAGCGCGCGTAGGTAGTAGGTGGTCTTCAGGCCGCGCAGCCACGCCATCTGGTAGGTCACCTCGAGCTTCTTTCCGGAAGCGTTGGCGATGTAGAGGTTCAGCGACTGCGCCTGGTCGATCCATTTCTGGCGCCGCGAGGCGGCATCCACCAGCCACCGCGGTTCGACCTCGAATGCGGTGGCGTAGAGTTGCTTGAGTTCGGCCGGGGCACGGTCGATGGCGGCGAGGCTGCCATCGAAATACTTGAGGTCGTTGACCATGACCTTGTCCCAGAGTCCAAGCCGCTTTAGGTCGTGGACCATGTAGGGGTTCACCACCGTGAACTCCCCGGACAGGTTCGATTTCACGAACAGATTCTGGTAGCTCGGTTCGATGGACTGGGAGACGCCGACGATGTTGGCGATGGTCGCCGTCGGGGCGATCGCCATGACGTTGGAGTTGCGCATGCCGTTGGCACGGACCCGGGCGCGGAGCTTTTCCCAGTTGAGGGTCGTGGACATGTCGACTTGCAGGTAGTCCGGTCCGCGCTGGTCGCCGAGACGCTTCAGCGAGTCGATGGGGAGGATGCCCTGGCTCCACAACGATTGCTCGAAGGTCGCATAGCTGCCCCGTTCCTTGGCGAGTTTATTCGACGCGTCGATCGCGTAATACGACAGCGCTTCCATGGAACGGTCCGCGAACGCGACGGCGGCTTCGGATGCGTAGGGAATGCGCTGTTTGTAGAGCGCATCTTGGAATCCCATGATGCCGAGGCCTACCGGTCGGTGGCGCATGTTGGAGGTCCGAGCCTGTGGAACCGCGTAGTAGTTGATATCGATGACGTTATCGAGCATTCGCACGGCAGTCTTCACCGTCTTCTTGAGCTTCTTGGTGTCGACCTTGCCGTCTACGACGTGCTGGGCAAGATTCACGGACCCCAAGTTGCATACGGCGATCTCGTCGTTGGACGTATTCAGCGTGATTTCGGTACATAGGTTCGACGAATGCACGACACCGATGTGCTGCTGGGGCGATCGCAGATTGCAGGTGTCCTTGAAGGTGATCCACGGGTGGCCGGTCTCGAAGAGCATCGATAGCATCTTGCGCCAGAGCTCCCGCGCGGCGACGCGTTTGTAGAGCTTGATCTCGCCGCTTTCTGCCTTGGCTTCGTATTCGACGTAGCGTTGTTCGAACGCCGTGCCGAAGAGATCGTGCAGGTCGTCCACGTCGTTGGGCGAAAAAAGCGTCCACTGAGCGTCCTCGAAGACGCGTTTCATGAACAGGTCGGGCACCCAGTTGGCGGTGTTCATGTCGTGGGTGCGGCGGCGGTCGTCGCCGGTGTTCTTGCGCAGCTCCAGGAACTCCTCGATGTCCAGATGCCAGGTCTCGAGGTACGAGCAAACCGCTCCTCGGCGCTTGCCGCCCTGGTTGACTGCTACCGCCGTATCGTTGACCACCTTTAGGAACGGCACCACGCCCTGAGACTTGCCGTTCGTACCCTTGATGTACGAGCCGAGCGCCCGAACCGGCGTCCAGTCGTTGCCAAGGCCCCCGGCCCATTTGGACAGCAAGGCGTTGTCCCGTATGGCGCTGTAGATGCCGTCTAGGTCGTCCGATACCGTGGTCAGGTAGCAGGACGATAGCTGCGAGCGCATCGTGCCGGCATTGAACAAGGTCGGTGTCGAACTCATGTAGTCGAAGGAGGAGAGCAGGTCGTAGAACTCGACGGCACGCGCTTCCGGATCGTCCTCCTGGATCGCGAGCCCCATGGCGACCCGCATGAAGAACACCTGCGGCAATTCGAAACGGGTGTCGTCGCTGTGGATGAAGTAGCGGTCGTAGAGCGTCTGCAGACCGAGATAGGTGAACTGGCGGTCGCGTTCGGGTTTGAGGGCCCGGCCTAGGCGCTCGACATCGAAGCGTTTGAGCTCGGGCGCCAGAAGTTCGAGTTGGACGCCCCTGGCAACGAAAGCGGCAAGGGCGCGCCCGTAGATATCCGCCATCTCGGTTTGCGTGGCTTGGGCAACACCGCCTTTCGCGCTGTCAACGTCGACATTGAGAAAAGTCAGCGCTTCGGTGCGAAGCTCGTCGAGGAGCAGGCGCGCCGTAACGTAGGTGTAGTTGGGCTCCTCTTCGACCAGGGCGCGCGCGGCTATGACCAGACCGGTTGAGACGTCCTTCGTCGTGATGCCGTCGTAGATGTTGGCTAGCGTCTCGTCGATGATGCGTTCCGGGTCGACGTCGTCCAGACCCTGGCAGGCTTCGACCACCAAGGTGCGGATGCGTGCGACATCGAGGGGCAAGCGGCTGCCGTCGGCGGCAACCACGTGGATGCCGCTGGCGGATTCGGGCGCTTCTGCCGTTTCGACATTGGCGGCGCGAATACGGGCCCGTTCCTCGCGGTAGAGCACGTAGTCGCGGGCGACCTTGTGCTCGCCCTCCCGCATCAGGGCCAACTCCACGAGGTCCTGGATCTCCTCGATATGGATGGTGCCGCCGGTGGACAGTCGCCGCCGGTAGGTGCCGGTGACCTGATCCGTCAGCTTCGCGACCACGTCCCGGACCCGGGACGATGCCGCTGCGGTGCCGCCCTCGACGGCCAGGAAGGCCTTGGTGAGCGCTACCTGGATCTTGTCGTCGTCGTAGGGGACGACCGAGCCGTTGCGCTTGATGACGCGAAGCTGCCCCGGGGCGGTGGCCACGATGGACGGGGAGGGTGGGGAAGAAGTCGGTACGGGCTCGGCCCCGTGGGCAACAGTCGAAGTGCTCGGCGAATCCGGTTGCATGGTCGATGGTTCTCCTTGGTTGCCCTACACCGTTGGGGCGACGCTCGTCGTCGCCCGTATCCCAAAAACTGGACTTCCATCCAGTACTATAGCATCTGCCTTGGATTGCAGGAACTCACCGACCATACAACAGACGAGGATGCCAAGCGGTCCAAATATCGACTCGATCCAAAAACGTTCTCGCTTGTCGTCAATCCTCTTTCAGCGTCTCGATCAGGCGGTTCCCCAACCCCTACATATAGGTCTAACTACCGAAACGACCCCAACATACGGCGGTTTTGGCTTCAATGCAACCGCTAATTGCCTGTGGGTTTCATGGGTGTAACGCCGTCCGATCCCTTTAATTTCCTGTGCGTAGCGCACCCAAATTCGTACGCATTCTCCACAGGTTGTTCCCAATCCTGCCCCAATTGTGGATAACCGCCGCAAAAGCTGTTGGTATCGGTTGGCGAAACGGTGGCCGTTCGGTTGATAACGCCGCTCGATAGCGGCTAATGTCGAACGCGGGGGATGAACGGAACCAATCCGAGTGGCCTACCTGCTCGCCATCGACCAGGGAACTTCCAGTTCGCGCGCAGTCGTGTTCGATGCCGAGGGGCGCGTCCAGGCGAGTGGTCAACGCCCCTTCGATCAGTTCTTCCCCGAAGACGGCTGGGTCGAGCAGGATCCGGAGGCGCTATGGCGTTCGACCCTTGCGGCGGCCCGGGACGCGGTCTCCGGCAGTGGCGTGGCACCCTCGTCCATCGCCGCGATCGGCATCGCGAACCAGCGCGAAACGACGGTGGTCTGGGATGCCTCGACCGGGGAACCCGTCGGCAATGCCATCGTCTGGCAGGACCGCCGAACCGCGGAGCGCTGCGACCGGGCCCGCCGGGAAGGGATGGAGCCCGAGCTGGTCGATATCACCGGTCTCCTAATCGATCCCTACTTCTCCAGTACGAAGCTGGAGTGGCTCTTGGCGCAAGGAGACCTGGCACGCCGGGCCGGCGCGGGGGAAATCCGCTTCGGTACGGTCGACAGCTTCCTGATCTGGCGCCTGACCAAGGGCGCCTCCCACGTGACCGACGCCACCAATGCTTCGCGGACCCAGCTGTTCGACATCGGTCGACAGGCCTGGAGCGAACGCGCGCTCGACTACTTCGGCGTACCGGCGCCGGTGCTGCCCGGGGTCCTTGACTGCGTCGGCGAGTTTGGCATCGCCGATGCGGAATGGTTCGGCGCCGCCATGCCCATCACCGGCGTCGCGGGCGACCAGCAGGCGGCGTTGGTGGGCCAGGGCTGCCTGGCGCCGGGACTCACCAAGAGCACCTACGGCACGGGCTGTTTCCTGATCGCCAATACCGGCCATCAACGGGTTCGCTCCGAAGCCCGGCTGTTGACCACGGTTGGCTACCGGGTCGCCGGCGAAACCTGCTACGCGGTGGAGGGGAGCATTTTCAACGCCGGCGTGGCCATCAAGTGGCTACGCGATAAGGCCCGACTGATCGAAACGGCGGCGGATACGGAAGCTGCCGCCCGGCGCACCGGCGGCGACACCGGCGGGGTCTACGTCGTGCCCGCGTTCACGGGATTGGGTGCACCGCACTGGCGACCGGAGGCGCGTGGCCTGGTCACGGGGCTGACGCTGGATACGGGCGCCGACGAGATCGTCACGGCGACGTTGAAGAGCGTGGCCTACCAGACCGCGGATCTGTTGACCGCCGCAAATGCCGATGGCGTGCCGATCAACGCCTTGCGCGTCGACGGTGGAATGGTCGTCAACGACTGGTTCTGCCAGTTCCTGGCGGACGTCACGGACCTCGCTGTGTCGCGGCCAATTAACACCGAAACCACGGTCGTGGGTGCCGGACTGCTGGCCGCGGTCGGTGCCGGCGTTTACGCGGACCTCGAGGCCGCCGCCGAGGCTTGGCAGCTTGATCGTCCCGAGCGGTCGTTTGCGCCGGGTGCGACGTCTGCCACGAGGTCGGCGTGGCTGGTCGGTTGGCACGCCGCCGTTCAGCGGACGTTGAGTGTCCCTGCCCGTGACCCGCTCACGGGCTTGCTCGACCGGCGCGGCTTCATGGGCGAGGCGCGTCGCCGGCTGCAATTTGCTGACCGACGCGACGGATCCCTTGCCCTGCTCTACATCGACCTCGACCGCTTCAAGCAGATCAACGACGGTTTCGGCCATGCCGTCGGCGATGCGGTGCTGCACGCGTTCGCGCGCGTCGCCTTGGCGGGCGTCCGCGACGACGACGTGGTCGCCCGTATCGGCGGCGAGGAGTTCGTGATCCTGCTCGACGACACGCCCATCGAGGGCGCGAAGCGGGTGGCGGAGCGAATCCGGACGGAATTCCGGGGAATTGCGGTGGCGGGTCTGCCCGACGACTTCGCGGTCACCCTGTCCGTCGGCATCGCGGCCAGCGTCCACGGCGAGAACCTGGACGCGTTCATGGCCCGCGCCGACGCCGCGCTCTACGAAGCCAAGGCCGCGGGCCGCGATCGCGTCCGCGTGGGATCGCCCGGCGTTGCAACGGATGGCTCTTAGGCGCCGCGCTCGTCGCGTAGGGACTCGAACAGGTTCGCGGGCAGAACGCTCTGGTAGACCGGTATGCCGTAGGCGTCCCGTATGTCCTTGATCGGTCTGTGCCACTCCGCCTCCCACTCGATGTCCATCATGGCCGGTGTCTCCCGGCCATGCCGCCAGCCTTCGGCGACAAGCTGCATCAGGATGCCGAAGCCGGCGCGCTGGAAGGTGCAGGAAATGGTGGTGATGGTGGCCAGGAACATGGCCGAGTAGTTGTGCCCAAACTGGGCGAGCTGGAAAGCGGATATGGCGATCTCGTGGGAAGCCGTCGTCTCGTAGCCCCCGACCAGGTGCCAGACATCGTGCATCTGCAGGATTCGCGTGTTTAGGTAGCGTAGCGAGCGCGGCAAGGACGAAAGCGCGATTGCCTCGCGGTCGAGCACCTCGAGGTCGTACCCTTGATCGACGATCATTCGGTAGAGGGTCTGGCCGAGGCTTGGATCCCCGCACGCGCCGAGTTCATCGAGATCGGTCCGCCCGGGCACCGGGTTGGTCAGCGCGGCCGCCGCCCCCGGGTGGCGCCGGGCGCAGTCCTCGGAAATCTGCCTGAAGCTCGGATGCACCGCACCACCTAGGGCCGCAACCCGGGCGGTTATCGAGGCGGCGTCGTAGCCCTTCTCCGCGTCGTCGACGGCGGCGAAGAACGCTTCCCAGAAACTCGCCTCGAGGGGTGCCTGCGGCAATCCCGCGGCAATCTCGGGACACTCTCCCGAAGACAGCCAGGCGGCTGCGATGACGTCGTACACGGACTCGATGGCATCGGGACACGAGAAGGCCGCCCAGACCATGGCGCCGGCGACGCGGCGCTGGCTTTCCGCCTCGCCTTCCTTCGCGGCGCGCAGCGAATCACGAAGCGTTGCGGCGTCGACCCAGGTGGCCGACCGTTGGATGTGCTGTTTGGCGTCCATGGCGATTCCGATTGTAGCGGACACACGCGTTCCGGGTCCTACAAGGCCGTAGGACAGCGACCCGGTCCGCCGCACATTGTTGTCCGATGCTCGATTGCGATTTCGTCGCTTAGTAGCGGACACACGCGTTCCGAGTCCTACAAGGCCGTAGGACAGCGACCCGGTCCGCCGCACATTGTTGTCCGATGCTCGATTGCGATTTCGTAGCGGATGGTCGGCGTGGCGCCATCGGCACCGGTGACCGGCCTGGTGCACTACTCGGCGGCGTTCAGGCCACCAGCAGGAACTCCAGGAGCGCTTTCTGGGAATGCAGGCGGTTGCCGGCTTCCACCCATGCCACCGAGCGTGGGTCGTCGAGCAGGTCGTCGCTGATCTCTTCGCCGCGGTGGGCGGGCAGGCAGTGCATGAAGATTGCGTCGGGTTTCGCCTGGTCCATGAGCGCGGGCGTCACCTGGTAGCCGTCGAAGGCGGCACGACGATCGGCTTCCTCCCCCTCGTGTCCCATCGACGACCAGACGTCGGTGACCACGAGAT
>CAZJRX010000195.1:0-7230 GCA_964548145.1 uncultured Pseudomonadales bacterium
CAAGTCGACCCTCGCTCGACTGCTGTTCCGCTTCTACGACCCGGACCAGGGCGCCGTCCGCGTCAACGGCGAGGACATTCGCGGCATTGATGTCGCGAGCTTAAGAGACGCGTTCGGCGTGGTTCCCCAGGATGTCACGCTGTTCAACGACACCCTCTACCACAACATCGCCTACGGCCGATTGGACGCCACCGAAGCCGATGTCGAACAGGCGGCCATCCTCGCCCGCCTGGACGAACTCATCGGCCGTCTCCCCAACGGGTTCGATACCGTGGTGGGCGAACGCGGCCTCAAACTCTCCGGCGGCGAAAAGCAGCGCGTCGCCATCGCCCGGGCGATCCTCAAGGATCCAACTTTCCTGATTTTCGACGAGGCCACGTCATCCCTCGACACGGTCACCGAGCGCGCCATCATGCACGCCATCAACGAAGTCTCCGCGCGCCACACGACGCTGATCATCTCGCACCGGTTGAGTACGGTGGTGGATGCTGATCGCATCGTGCTGCTCGAGGACGGCACCGTTCTCGAGACCGGAAACCACGCCGAACTGCTGGACCAACAGGGCAAGTACGCCGAAATGTGGGCCGTGCAGCGCAAGGAGAGAGCGGCGGTAGAGACCCGGGACGCCACGCGACGTTCCGTGTGAGGGCATGTCTTTCCTATCGGCCCACGACCTTCACGCGCAATCCATCCAACGCCTCGGTCAGTTCGATCTGACAGGACAGGCGGCTCGTCGGGGCGACTTCGCCGTCGAACGCCAACATGTCCTGCTCGATCTCGCTCGGGGGTCCCACCACCGGCATCCAAACCGGGTCGACATGCACGTGGCAAGTCGCGCAGGCGCAACCGCCACCGCATTCGGCGTCGATGCCGTCGATGCCCTCGGCCCGCGCCAACTCCATGACGATATCGCCGACATCGCCTTCGACGGCGACCACGTCGTCATCTAGCGTTTCGAAGTAGACCGTTGGCATGACCCACTGCGGAGTGCCGGTCCTGGCCGGCGAGCCGCCCCGTTCGCAATCGGCGAAGCGACATATCGTAGACTTGCTGGACGGAGATCGAAAGCACGACAATCGACCTCCGGGGATCGGGTTCGACGACACGGTGTTCGACGTCGTGTTCGAGAAGTCCGTCCCAGCGGCGGCCGGCTACGCGGTACAGGGTCGCCTGCTCGGCGTCGAGTCCGGTACCGCCACGTTCGTCGTGCGTGGGCAAACCGTCACCGGAACCGTCACCACCCCCGACGCGCGCTTCACGATCACCCCCGCCGGCGACGGGCTTCACGTCGTCGCCGAAATGGATAGGACGCTCGCTCCCACGGATGGCCCGGTTCCCCCTGAAGACGCCCCAAGCCCGGTGTTCGAGGATCGGCCCGAGATCCGCCGCGTTCGATCCTTGAGCCCATCTCGCACCGAAGCGCCTGCCGCGCCGTCCTCCCCTTCGGCACCGGCAGCACGCCCCCCGCTCCCCTCGGTCAATCCCAACGCCTGGCAACCCCAAGGGCCCGGGGCCGCCGGTCGGGACGGTGGGCTGTTGAACGGCCAGGTCGACAACGTGGAACCGAATGACGCGGTCATCGGCGCCATCCATACGGTGCTGGCCCATCCCACCGACGCCGACATCCTTTACATCGGCGCCACCAACGGCGGCATCTGGAAGACCACCAATGCCACGACGACGAATCCCGACTGGGTGCAGCTAACCGATGACATGGGTGCCCTTTCCATCGGAGCCATGGAGTTCGATCGCAACGACCCCGACACGATTCTCGTGGGTCTAGGCCGGTACAGCAGCCTGCGTCGATCCGGCGGCGACCGCAATGGCCTCTTCCTCACAACAGACGGCGGCGAGAACTGGGCGAAGCTCGACGATCCCCTGCTCATCGACATGAATATCTCCGGCGTATCCATCGACGGCGACCGTCTGGTCGTTGCCGGCAACGACTACACCGTAAGCGACGCCCATGTGGGTATCGTTCGCAGCGAGGATGGCGGCCAGACTTGGACCGCCGTCACCGAAACCGATGGGCTGCCGGCGAACCGGGGCGTATTCGACATGGTCGTCGACCCGTCGGCCCCCGACCGGCACTACGCGTCCGTCCGACGCACCGGCATCTTCCGCAGCGACGACGGTGGCGCCACCTGGGTGCACGTGTCCGAGAACGACGCGTCAATCCAAGCCGTCATGACCCATCGGTTCAACAACAACGGCGAAATGGCCGTCGCCCATGACGGGCGCGTCTACCTGGCCGCCATGATCGGTGGCCAGGCCCAATACATCGGCCATACCGACGACCAAGGGGGTACCTGGACGGCGATGGACCTGCCGCAAACGCCCGAGTCCGACGGTGACATTGAGGGCTTGAACCCCCGCTTCAAGGCCGGTGCCCAGGGCTACATCCACTTTTCGATTCGGGTCGACCCCGACGATGCCAACATCGTCTACGTCGGCGGCGACCGCCAGGACGCCCCCTTCCCGAATTTCATCGGTGCCCGGGACTACACCGGCCGGCTGTTCCGCGGCGACGCGTCCGTGGAACCCACCGGCGGCGCGCCGTCGCCGCAATGGGAACACCTGACCCACAGCAACCTCGTCGCGGACATTCCCGGTGGCGGCACCGCGAGCAACAGCGCCCCCCACGCGGACTCCCGGGAGATGGTCTTCGACGTCGGCGGCGATCTCATCCAGGTCGATGACGGCGGCATCTACCGGCGCACGTCGCCGGGCGACAACACTGGCGACTGGTTCTCCCTGAACGGCAATCTGCAGGTCACCGAGATGCACGACATCGCCTACGACACGTTGGCCAATGTCATCGTCACCGGCAATCAGGATGTGGGCAATACCCATCAGACCGCAGGTGCGAGCCTCTATTGGGACTCGCTGACCGACGGCGACGGCGGCGACATCGCAATCGACGTCCGACCGACCGAGGGGCGATCCGTACGTTACCTGAGCAACCAGTATTTTGGTCGGTTCACAGGCCACGTCTACGACGCCAGCAACGAGCGAATCGATTTTTTCGCGCCCGGCCTCCTCGTCAACGGGTCGATCCGCCTACCCGACTGGGAACCCAGTCTGCAGTTCGTCCAGCGCTTCGAACTGAACGCGGTGAACCGGAGTCGCGCCGTTCTCGGCGCGTCCGTGTTGTATGAGAGCTACGACCAGTTCGACACTCTGGTCGAGGCGTTCATCCCGGACCGCGATACCGACCGATTCGAATTCGTGCGCGCGACCGCCTACGGTTGCCCCGGCGAACCCGGTCTTCTCTATGTCGGCCACGGGTCCTTCACGAACGGTGGCCGCGTGTCGGTACGCTTGGCATCCACCGGCGGGTTCGAAGCGACGGAATACCCGGCGCGCCCGGGCTCCGTCACCGTCGACATCCTCATCAACCCCGACGACTGCGCCACCGTCTACGTCATCGACGCGGACAGCGTGTGGATGTCCACGGATACGGGGGCGACGTGGGTCGACATCACGGGCAACCTGGTCGACGGCCCAGCCCGCTACCGGGACCTTCGAAAGCTCGAATTCATTCCCGCCGGGGAGATATTCGGCAACGCCGCCATCGTTGTTGCCGGCCGTGGCGGCGTCCAGGCAATGGAGGTGACCGCGCCGGGCGAATGGTATGAGCTCGGATCGGGACTGCCGGACGCGCCGGTCTGGGATCTCGACTACGACACCGAAGACCGCCTGCTCGTCGCCGCCACCCTGGGTCGCGGTGCCTGGCTCATCCTGTCCGCCGCGCCGACTATCCTGATCGGCATCGCCGACCAGGATATGGAGATCGACGACGAAACGAGCGTCGACATTTCGACGCTGTTCTACAGCACGGACGACGAATTGACCTACACGGTGTCGTCCAGCGATGCCGCCGTGGTCGCCGTATCGTTGACGGGTACCGAGTTGACGATTACAGCCAACAGGGCCGGCGCCGTCGTCATCACCGTCGTCGCGACCGACGACGACGGATTGACGGGCACCTACACATTCACCGCGACGGTCGGAACGGTCGTGTCGTTCGCCGCGGGATCCGCAGCGGCCCAGGAAGGCGCTCCCGTCTCGTTGACGGTCGACCTCAACCGATCGTCGACAACGGCGATCGATATCGGCTATGAGATCGTGCCGGGCGACAGTACCGGCACCGCCGCGGCCGATGCCCTCGACCACACCGGCGCGGACGGAACCCTGTCATTCGCGGCCGGGGTGACCACCCAGACCATCGACCTCCAGATTAGCGACGACGACGACATCGAGCCCGTACGCGAGGCGTTCACCGTTCGCCTCGGCGCCCCCGCCGAGGGCGCCGCCTGGGGACTTGGCCTGGTGCCGGCGGCGGCGGTGCGCATCGAGGAAGGCGTGTGCGACCGGACACCCGATGTACGCGATGCGCTGAGCCCCCAGGCCGACTGCAGCGAGGTCTCCGAGTTGGACATCGCCTCCATCCGGTCCCTCACGCTAGAGAAGATCGGATCATTCAAGCCGCGGGATCTGCTCGGCCTGACCGGACTGTCACGCCTCGAAATCACCGATGGCGAATTCACGTCGTTGCCGGAAGCGCTATTCGACGGACTCGGGGGCCTCGTGACCCTGAAGATCACCGGCAATACGTTGCAGACGCTCCCGGCGGGACTCTTCGAGGGCCTGTCGCGACTCAATACGCTGACACTCGACGAGAACCGGTTGACCGAATTGCCCGAGGCCGTGTTCCGAGGCTTACCCGGCTTGCGGGAACTGAGCCTCGCCGGCAACGCGCTCACCGCGTTGCCCGCACAGGTGTTCGTGGGGCTGGACGAACTCGACGTACTCAGACTCCGGCAAAACGAACTCGTCGAGTTGCCAAAGGGTGTATTCGACCCGTTGACGACGCTCGCCAGCCTCGACCTTGCGCAGAATCAATTGACCGCTTTGCCGGACGGCGTCTTCGACAACCTCGTGGCGTTGACCGCCTTGGGCCTCGGCAACAACCAACTGGCGAGCCTGCCTGCAGGCGTCCTCGGCGGCTCCGGCGAACTCGGGCTGCTCATGCTCAATGACAATCAACTTGCGGAATTGTCCACGGACGTGTTCTCCGGCCTCAAGGCATTGGCGCGTCTGCACGTCGACGGCAACGAATTGACCGCGCTTCCGGCGGGGCTCTTCGAAGGCCTCGAGTCGCTGACCCTGCTGCATCTGCACGACAACCCGGGGGCACCCTTCTCGCTGACCCTGCAACCCGTGCGCACGGACTCGATGGACCTCGCCGAAGAAGGACCCGCCACTTTGGCAATAACGGTGGTCGAGGGCGCGCCATTCCCGATGACGGCGGATTTGGCCCTCGCCAATGGAACCCTCTCCGCCGAGACGGTCGAGATCGCACCCGGACAGGCGTCCAGTGAATCGCTCATGGTGACCGAGGGCAACGGCAAGGCCATCGTCGAGGTGGCCGACGTATCAGGTGTCCCACGCGACGATTGCGGGGAGCGGGGCGCATGTTTTCGGGGCATCGAGACGCTCGCCGGCGATCCCATCGCGCTCTTCAAGGGTCCCGAGGCCGTCGGCACGATCCGTGACCAGACCCTGGATGCCCTAGGTGACAGCCTGGACTTCGACTTGAGCGAGGTGTTCTCGGCCGAACCCGACACGACGCTAACGTTCGGCGTCGTTTCCAGCAATCCCGCCGTCGCCACGGTGTCGCTGGACGGCAGCAAGTTGAAGATTACCACCGCTGGTGAAGGCGACGTCACCATCACCGTTACGGCGACAGACAATCTCGACCGGTTCGCGACCCTCGAGTTCGACGTGACCGCCGGGTTGCCCCGCAGCAGTCTCCGCGGTTGGCGTCTAGGCGTGCTCGCCGAACAGGCCAAGGCCGCCGAGGAAGAGGTCGAGCCGAGCCCGTAGCAAGGCCAACAATGGCGTACGGCCTTCGCCCCAGGCGGGCTTTAGGTGGCCGAAGACGCCGCGATGGATCCGATGGCGTCGTCGAGCATGGCCGTGAACGCCGCATCGTCCAAGTCGACGCGAAGGCCTTCGGTCAATGCCCGGGAGAAACTCGCGATCATTCCGGAGTTGGACGCGAGTTTTTGGTTCGAGACCTCACGCGAGTAGCCGCCGGACAGGGCAACGACGCGCAGCACCTTGGGATGCCTACAGAACTCCCGGTAGTGGTTCGCCTCCTCCGGCAGGGTCAGCTTGAACATCACGGGCAGGTCGCCGTCGAGACCGTCGAGATGCTCGCGTAGCCGATCCCGCAGGATCGCTTCGCAGGTCGCCTTGTCCTCGGCATGGATGTCCACTTCCGGCTCGATGATCGGCACCAGGCCGTGGCTGCGGACTTCGTCGGCGAACGCGAACTGTTGCTCAACGACCCGCGCGATCCCGGCTTCGTTCGGCGCCTGGATGGCGGAGCGCATCTTGGTGCCGAACACGCTCTTGGCCCGCGCTGCCGGTAACCGCTAGGCCAGGTCGGGTATCGGCTTCATGACCTGCACCCCGTCGGCCTTGTCCGCCATGCCGTAGTCGATCTTGAGGAACGGCAGGATGCGCTTCTGACGCCACAGGTACTCGCTGCTCGGCATGCCGGCCACGTCCCGGTCCAAGGTGTTCTGGAACAGGATCGCGCCGAGGATCCGATCCCCGTTGAAGCTCGGATTGGTCATGATGCGGGTCCGCATCGCATGCACCGCGTCGAACATCTCGTCGTCGTTCGCATACGCCGACTCGTCGACGCCGTACATCGCGAGCGCCTTGGGCGTACTGCCGCCGCTTTGGTCGAGCGCCGCGATGAACCCGGCATCCGACCCCATGCGTTGAATTTGCTCCGCCATCGCGCCACCCTAGAAAGCCCTATGGGTTGCAGCGGCGACTGGGTCGAGACGCCGGCCCTCGACCGGATCGCTGCAGAAGGCGTGCGCTTCACCCAGTGCGTGACCACGACGCCCATCTGCATCCCGGCGCGGGTGACCCTCGCCACGGGGCGCTATCCCCACAACAACTCGGTGTGGACCAACCTGCACTACACCATGCCGCCCGATGCGCCGACCTGGATGCGCACCATCCGCGACCTGGGCTACCGCACCAGCTTGTTCGGCAAGACGCATCTGCACCCACACCAGGGCGATCTGCGCGAACGCGAGCACCTCCTGAATGCCTACGGTCTCGACGACGTCGATGAAATCGGCGGCCCGCGAGCGAGTGCGGTGGTGATGAGCCATTTGACGGCCAGCTGGGAGGCGAAGGGGC
>CAZJRX010000196.1:0-7144 GCA_964548145.1 uncultured Pseudomonadales bacterium
CTGCACCGATTGTTCGACCGTCAGCTGGTCGCTGCCGGTCGCTGCCGCCCTTCGCTTGCACGGGCAGGACGAACTGCCTACCAGTGCTGTCGACGGCGACATAGATCTCATCCATCTCTATCTGCCCGACATCCTTCACGGTGGTCCGAAGGTGGTTCTGGAGCGAATAGGCGGATACGCCCAGGAAGACGTCGAGCAGCCGGTTGTAGCGGATCTTCGCGAGAAGAGCCTGTTCATCCGACATCGCGTGGGCGGATACGATCTCCGGCGTCGCGTCGGGAATCTTGATCGTCATCATGGCGGGATTCGGCACGATTCGGCTGACGGTTACCAAGCGGAACTTGTACGTGCCCCGTCCGGTCCCGCGGATGGACCACTGTTTGCCGGCGGGCGCCGTGTCACCCACGGACTTGGGAAGCCCCCTGCGGGACCGGAAAGTATAGAGGACGTCGCCTAGGTTCTTGGGCACGGGTAGTCCAAGATCCTCAGCAGTGTCGACGATATCTTGCCTGAGGAAGTCGACCTCGACATCACCCGGTCGGTAGCGGTCGAGGAATATCCGCTCGATGACATCCCGGTAGGTGCTCATGCAGAAACGGCGGCGCGTTCGCGCTCGATGTCCTGTTGCTTTCGCTTGGTGGCGCCGCTCTTTCGGTTGCGTTTGCCGATGGGAACGTCGACGCCCCAGTGCGCCGCGGCTTCGGTCATGTCCATCTGGAGAAGGCGCGTTGCTCCGAGGGGCATCGACCCGTGGGGGACGGTCGGTGCAACCGCCAAGGCTTCGCGTACACACTCGGCGACGGATCTGGCCAACGGAGGGGGCACGGAGTTGCCGACCTGGCGGGCACCGTGCCACTTGGTCACGTGGAAGCGGAACCAGTCCGGAAAACCGTGAAGACGCGCCATTTCCCGGACCGTCACGCAGCGGTCGTAGCGGTAGTGGATGGGCCGCGGGCTGGTGAACGCGCCACGGGCGGAATCGGTGCCGGCGCGGAGCGTGTTCGACACGCCGTTCGCGGAGAGCTTGTAGAACCTGGAGATCGGCTCGACCGTCGCAGGCGTCGTGGCACGAAACCGTCGCCGCGAGATGTCGGTGTGGTCGGTTCGCCGGCTCGCCGTCAGCAGTTGCGGGTCCCACTGGCGGACATGGCCGTGGTGCCAGGCGTCGTTGGTCAGGCACCTCATCGTCTTCGCGTAAGCGCTCAACCCCACGGTGCTTTGCACAATGCGAACGGTGTCGGACGAGATTAGCTCGTCGAAGTCGTCCGCATTCGGCAAGTCGTCCAGCGCGTCCTCGCAGGTCGGGCTCGGCGTGAGGATCGCGGGCAGCGGGTAACGCGGAGTCGGCACGCCCTTGGCGCCCAGCAGGAAGAGTCGCTGCCTGTCCTGGGGGACACCGTAGTCGCGGGCGTTTAGAACCTGCCAGGGTAGCGACACGTCGTAGCCCGCGCTCTGGACCTCGACCGTCATTTCGTCCAGCAGTTGGCGGTGCCTGCCGACGGTAAGTCCGCGAACGTTTTCCAGCACGAAGACGGATGGTTTGAGCTCGTGGACCAGGCGCACGAAGTGCTTCACGAGCTGGTTGCGCGGATCGTCGAGCGCACGCTTGCCGATCATGGAGAACCCTTGGCAGGGGGCGCCGCCGACTACGACGTCTACAGGGGCTGAGAGCTCCCGGCGGATGTCCGAACCTCGAATCTCGGTCGCGTCGGCACAGAACGTCCGGCACCGGGGAAAATTGTATGCGTGGGTTGCGGCATGCACGGGATCGAGTTCGACCGCTGCGACTACGTCGAAACCGGCCTGCTCGAAGCCGAGCCCCAGTCCGCCTACCCCGGCGAAGACATCCACTACGGTTGGGCGGATCACGATTGCACTTTGAGGAAACGCGCGAGGAGGATCATGGGAATGCGGATGGCCACTTCTGGATACTGTATATCCCTACAGAACCATTGGCATGGATTCGCGGCGGTGATGCCCTTTGATGTCGCCTGGTGGGTCTCACCTGCCGTCCAGCTCGATGCGTACTCCGAACCCGACCCCCTGCCCCAAGGAGATCCGGCCGTCGACGATCTTCGGTTGCTCCTCGACCCAGGTCATCCACTCACGTCCGGATTCCGCCAGCGGGTCCGCGTCCAGCGCGCAGATGGCGTGCAGAGACCAGATCTCGCTGCCGCGATGGGGGCATACCCGAACGCCGTACTGTCCGCCCAATCGATAGATCTTGACGAGTTCGGTCAGCCCGCCGCACCAGCACACGTCCGGTTGCACGATGGCGTGTAGCCGGTCGGCCATGAGGGTTTCGAACGCCTTGGCGGTGTACTCGTGCTCGCCGCCGGCAATGGGAATCGCGCATTCGTCCCTGAGCCGCGCGTAGCCCTCGAAGTCGTCCGCCGGCAGCGGCTCTTCGAACCAGCCGAGGTCCACGTCCGCGAGCCCATCGGCAATTCGGAGCGTGCGCTCGACATCGAGGCTCATGAACGCGTCGCCCATGATCTCTACATCCGGCCCGAGTGCTTCGCGAACTCGTAGAACTCGATCGACCACGTCATGGACATCCTCGTTGGCCGCGATCCCGAGATTGAGCTTGAGCGCGGTGAATCCCTCCGTCCCCTCGCTGATCCATTTGTCGGGCGATTTGCCGGTGCGGTAGGCCGGCACGGTGGACTGCACTTCGTCGCTGAGGACGTATGCAAGCGGGAGACCGGCGCGCTTGGCCCTCACGTCCCACAAGGCGAGGTCCACGCCGCTGATCGCCATGATGGCAAGGCCTTTCCGCCCGTAGGCGAGCGTCAGCGAATACATCGCGTCCCACAGCCCCTCGACATCGGTCGAGTCCTGCCCGGTCAACGCCGGCCCGATGACGGTTTCGATGACGTGGACGGATGCTTGGCCGCCGCCACCCACGCCGTAGCCAATGAGGCCGTCGTCTGTCTCGACCGTCACCAGCATCTGGCCCAGCGACGTTCGCCAGTCCTTGGGTGCCCCCGGCGTGGCGGGCTGACCGGCTCGTATGCTCTTGATCCTCAACGTATGAGCCGCGATTCGAGATCCCGAAAGGGTTGCGTCGAGTGGGCCGAACCCCAACGCCTCGAGGCACTACGTGCTTCGGCGATGGGCCTCGAGACAAAGCGCCGGTGTGCCATTACGAACCGAATGTCCGCCGCACATCGATTCCCCAGTAGCGCGGGTAAAGCAACGAGCCGGTCAGCCGGTAGAAGCTGTTGTGGTCGTCCGTGCCGATGCCGCGCAGGTTGTTCGCGTCGAAGAGATTGTCGACGAAGGCTGATACGCGCAAGGTTTCGTCGGCATTCATCCAGGTGAGCCTCGCGTCCACCCGGGTGCGGGCCGGCACCAGGTCGAGATCCCGTTCGATCTGGCTCGTGAAATAGGCGCCCGTGTAGCTGAGGCTGCCGCTGGCGATGAAGCGGCCGGTCGCACCGGACCATTCGTAGCTCGCCCACAGCGTCGCCTTCTGTTCCGGGATGCGCTTCAAGTTGTTGCCGAGGAGGTCCGTCACGCGGTTGCCGAAGAGCGGCACGGGTCGCTCCGGGTTGTCGTCCTCGGCGATCGCGTAGCTGTCCTGGTATTCGGTGTCGGTGAAGGAATAGTTGGCGTTGATGGTGAGCGCATCCGTCGGCAACCAAGTGATGTCCGCCTCGAATCCGGAATTGCGCGCGTCGCCGGTGTTGGTCGGCACGTCGCGGACGACGTCCTGAATCGGGTCGTAGCTGTCGATCTGGTCCTGGTAGTTCTCGTAGTCGTAGGTGTAGATGGCCATGTTGAGTTGCAGGGTCTCGTCGAGAAGCGTGCCCTTGTAGCCGACCTCGAAGGCGAGAACCTGCTCCTGATCGTAGGAAAGCGGCGTGATGCTGCCGGGTTCGCCGGCCCGTGCATCGGCGATGCCGAGGCCGTAGCCGCCGGCGCGGTAGCCGGTCGTGCCGGACAGGTAGACGAGCGTGTTGTCGTCGGGTGTCCAGTCGAGATTCAGCCGCCAGCTCACATCGCCCCAGGTATCGCCGTCCTGGGCCCGCCCCGCCCAGCTCAACGGAATACCCGCGAGACGCAGCGGCGTGTCGCACTCGACAGCGGTGAACGCGCAGGTCGGAACAATGGGGCTGGCCGGATTCCCGGTCGGCAGGGCGGCACCCATGAGAATGTTCGTCATGCTGAGGTCCGTCTGCCCGACGACAAGCGCCGGCGAGGGGAGCAGGAAGGGATACAACGCGGCGAAGCCGCCGAGAAAGTCGATCTCGACGTAGCCTCCCCGGTTCTCGAACACGGCCTTGTCGTCCTCCGCCCAACGCACGCCGGCGGTGAACGCCCACTGTTCGTCGATGCGGTAGGTCCCCTGGGCGAATGCGGCGTACTGGTCCGTCTCGCTCTTGTTCTTGTGCCGGTAGATGTCGCCCGAGCCGTCGCCGCCGACCCAGCGCCCGGACAAGGTCGTGCCGATGGGCACTTCGTCCAAACCGACCGCAGGGCCGATGCCGGCGACCTGCATGATGGACGCGCCGCCGAACAAGGGCAGCGGCGCGTCGAGGAAGCCGTAGTTCGCGGCGTTGGTGACACGCCCCTGGGCGGCTGTATTGGTGATCGTGTAGTCCTGGAGGCGGTTGCTGTAGAAGTTGTAGATGCCGGCCGTGAGTTCGAGGCGATCTTGCACGTCCCAAAGCAGTTGCAGTTCGTGGGAGTAGGTGTAGACATCCTCCAGGACCGTGTTCGAGCCCTGCGAGATCACGCCGTCGGAGATGTCGTTGTCGAAGTCGAACGTGTATTCGAAGTCCGAATAGCCAAAGAGGTACCGGACGGTCACGCTCTCGCTCGCATCCCAGGTCACGTCGAAGCTGACCGACTCGTGGTCGAATTCCTCGTTGTTGTAGCCGTTCGTTAGCACTTCCTGACCGACCTCGTCGAGATCCCCGGCGCCGTTCAAGTGCGGTGTGCCGCCGAACGCGTGCACCGGCATCTGCGGAGCGGGATCGACGCCCGGCCGGGGCGGGGCACCCCAGGCCACGGCACCCGTATACGGATCCGTGAAGCGGTGCGCGCCGGGCGTTCCTTCCGGCACCGCGACCACGCCGTAGGCGAACAGATTCGTGCTTCGCATGCCGCGCAGGCCGCCGTAGCCCTCGTCGATGACGATCGGACGGTCAATGTCCCGCAGCGACCGGCGGTCGTTGTACCGGGTCTTGACGGAGATGCTGTCCGAGGGTTTGAAGAGGAAAGAGATGGCGGCGTTCTGGTCGTTGATCGAGTTCACGTCCGGCGAGCCGGCCACTCCTTCCTTGGAGCCGTCGCGTCGGCGCTTCGAGCCGACAAAGCGGAATGCCACGAGGTCATCCACCACGGGACCGGACACCACCCCGTAGCCCTCGTGGCTCTTGAGGCCGCCGACTTGTGCTCGCAACTCGCCCGACCAGTCGAACGTGGGTTCCCGGGTTATGTAGTTGAGGGCGCCGCCAATCGAGTTTCGTCCATAGAGGGTGCCCTGGGGACCCCGCAGGACCTCCACCCGTTGCACGTCGTAGAGGGCGTTCTCGGTGGAGGCGATCCCGAAGTCCTCCGAATAGATTCCGTTGTAGTACGTCGCAACCCCCGGGTCGCCGCCGAGAGCCCGGAAGTTCCGGCCTACGCCGCGGATTCGGATGTCGTAGGGATCGCGGGTGGTGGCGGGGATGAAGTTGACGAGTTCGTCGGGCGACTGGATACCCAGTTCCTCAATCGCATTCTCGTCCAAGGCGGTGATGGAAATGGATGTGTCGGAGACCGTTGATTCGCGCTTCTCGGCGGTGACAACGACCTCCTCGATCACGCGTTGACCCCCCGCATCGTCCTGTCCGTCCTGTGCCGACGTGCCGACCGCCCAAAGACCGCCAACCAACCAAACTGCCGAGTTCCTGTGAATCATCGGTTCCTGCCTCGCGTGGATTCGAATGCCCCGACAGCGATAACAGGGTTTGCCCGGACTCTCCCACCAACGGCGCGGCAGCGCAAGCTGATTCGATCCCGGCCTTTTGTGCAACCCGGGCATTCTTGCCGCCCCGCGACCGGCTACTGCGCGGCGTGCTTCGAGACCCGGTAGTGGTATTCGTAGAGCGGCTCGAAACCCAATGCCGAATACAGGCGTCGGGCGGAGGCATTGTCGTTCAGCACCTGCAGGTAGGCCATGCGGGCGCCCATGTCGGCGGCGCGGTTGAGAAGGCATTCGACGAGCGCCCTGCCGTGCCCGCGGCGACGACATTCGGGATGAACGACGATGTCGAACAGTCCGACGACTTCCCGCTCGACGACAGCCATCCCGCACGCCACGGGTTCGCCGTCGTCGATGATCGAACCGAACATCGTCTCGCTCCGAATGGCCCTCAAGACCGCCCGGTGCAGTTCCGACGCCGAGCGCGCCGCCGCGGCCGTGATGTCCGGCGATTGAAAGGCTGCGTAGGTGGCAAGGAAGCTCGCAAGGGGAACCGCGGAGAACGCACCATCAACGGCAAACTCTTCAGCGGCCAAGGGGCGATGAAGCACCTGCGTGAGGTCGACGGTCTCGTAGCCGCGGACGGCTAACAACTCATCAAGCCCGCTCTCCTCCGAGACCGTCGTTATTCGGAAAATGGGCCTGAGCCCCTCCCGGGCATACAGGTTTTCGCAGTAGCGAATCTTCTCCGCCAGCGGCTGCGCGGCCGGGTATAGCGGCGTGACCGAGTTGGCGCGTTTCGTGAAACCGCGGGTGAAGCGGAGCACCCAGCCGTCGATCATCACCTGGTGCAGAGCGGGCCACGCGTTGAGCGACGCCTCCTCTACTCGCCGGGCCAGTCCCGTCACACCCCGACCCGCGCCTCTACTGGCTGCCCATCAGCTCTTCGAGCAGGGCATCGGTGTCTATCCCGCCATCGCCCGTGGCTTCGATCACCACGTCGACAATGCGGCCCTGGAAGAAGAACGGCGATTCATAGCACTCGTCAACGGGCGTCTGGCCGTCCCGCCCAACCTCGAGCGGCTCGTTGGCGAAGTTGTACGACTTGAACGGCTTCAATGAACCCCCGCCGGCGTAGCGATCACCCAGGAAGAAGCCGACCCGACCTTCGTCGGCGGCGACCTTCGCCACGTCGACACGTACAGTCACCCCGCCGACCGGGATCGCCAC
>CAZJRX010000197.1:0-7079 GCA_964548145.1 uncultured Pseudomonadales bacterium
ACGTAGTTCCAGCACCGAGTCCTTGTCCGCCAGGATCTCGATCAACTCGCGGATGTCGTAGACGCGGAGTCGGTTCTCCGGAATCACGTGGCGGAGCAGGCGCTGATCGTTGGCTTCCCAATCGTCGATCGCTCCCTGGAAATACGACAGGTATTTCTTGGTGACCTGCACGGCTTCGGCTTCGTCTTCCACCGCGATATCCACGACGCCGCTCGGAATCTGCACCGACATCGGTCCGACTTCCTCCGGGCTGTAGACGCCCAAGCCCCCGCCCTCGATCATCGCCGGGCCGCCAATGCCGATGCTGGAGTTGGCTGTCGCTATGATGACGTCGCAGCAGCCCAGCAACACCGCATTGCCGGCGAAGCAGAACCCGGCATTGACGCCCACCACGGGAACGCGGCCCGATAGCTTGCTGAGCAGCGTCCACGACGGGGTGTTGAGTCCGCCGCCGCCCGAAATCTGCGGCGATCCTCCCCGACCCGGTCGCGCGTTCCGGCTGCCACCGCCGGCGCGACCGCCACCGCCTTCCGTGAACAGGACCAACGGCGAGGAGAGCTTCGCCGCCGTCTGAAACATGCGGTCCATCATCTTGTGGTTCATGCCGCCCTGCGAACCCGCGAGCACCGAGTAGTCGTAGGACATCAGCACGCAGCGCGAACGGCTCTCGTCGAACCGGTTGCCGTTGACGTGACCGAGACCCATCACTAGGCCATCGGATGGCGCGTAGTCCAAGAGTTCGTCCACCGTGCCGTGCAGGCCCATGCCGACGGCAAGCGAGCCGTACTGAACGAACGTGCCGTCGTCGGCGAGATCGTCGATGTTCTCGCGCGCCGTGCGCCCACCCTGGGCGTGTCGTTTGGCGACCTGCCGTTCGCGCGAGGCGTCGGTGGTAAGCGCGCGGCGGCGAAAGACTTCGGCAAGGTCGGGACGGGGGGTGTCCAGGTCGAGATCGAGATCGGCCCGGGACGCGTCGCCTTCGACGGTGCCTTCCTCGATCACCAGGAGCACGGTTCCTTCCGCCACGGTGTCGCCTTCGGCAACGTTCAGTTCGGTGACTGTGCCGCTGACCGGCGCCTTGACGACGTGTTCCATCTTCATCGCGTTCAGGACGATGAGTTCCTGGCCGGCGATCACATCGTCGCCGAGGGCCGGAGAGACCGTGACCATCGTCGACGGCATCGCGGCCCGGACCGGCACGAACCCTTCCGGGTACTCGTCCTTTACTGTCTCCGCGCGCTCCTCCTCGCGGATTCGCCGGCCTTCGCCGAGCACCGCCAGCGGGTCCGCGGTATCCACCTGGGCTCCAGCCAGCGCGACCTTCGCCTTTACGCCGGGCGCACCGGCGAGTTCACGCTCGCAGAGGAGTTCGGCGAGATGATCGTCGACGTAGCGCGTGTACATGGCCCCGGATGCCACGTCGGGGTCGTCCATCATGTTCATGAGAACGGAAAGGTTGGTATCGACGCCGGCGATGACGAATTCGGATAGCGCCCGACGCGCGCGGCTGACCGCGTCGGCAAAACCCGGCTCGCCGCTGTGGATAACGAGCTTCGCCAACAGCGAGTCGTACAGTCCGCTCGTCTTGTATCCCTCGTAGCCGAAGGTGTCCACGCGAACGCCCGGGCCCTGCGGCGGACGGAACGCGGTCAAGGTGCCGGTGCGCGGTTGGGCAACGCCGTCCTCGCCAAGCTTTTCCATGTTGATGCGCAATTGGATGGCGTGGCCCCGAGGCGGCGGCGCGTTGCCGTTGGCCAAGCCCAGGTCAGGCAATGCGGCCCCGCCGGCAATCGCCAGCTGCGTACGCACCAGGTCGACGCCGGTGACCGCCTCGGTGACCGTATGCTCGACCTGGATTCGCGGGTTGGCCTCGATGAAGTAGAACGGCGATTCTTCGCTCAACTCGGTGCCGTCCACGAGGAATTCGAACGTACCGATGTTGTCGTATCCGGCAGCGTCCGCGAGGGTCACGGCCGCCTCGAGAATCCGCTCCCGCAACGCCGGGTGTAGCTGCGGGGACGGTGCCACCTCCACGACCTTCTGATGCCGCCGCTGGATGCTGCAATCGCGCTCCCCCAAGTGGGTGACGTTGCCGTGCCGGTCGCCAAGCACCTGCACCTCGATGTGCAGCGCCCGCTCGATCAGCCGCTCCGCGTAGAGCGCGCCCGAGCCGAACGCCGCCTCGGCCTCCGCTGCCCCCCGCACGAGTGCTTCGGCAATGTCCTCCTTGCGCTCGATAACCCGCATCCCGCGCCCGCCGCCGCCGGCGACGGCCTTCAGGATCATCGTGCCGTTCGGCTGCAGTTCCTCGTAGAAGGCCGCCGCCTGGTCCACGCGCTCGATAGCGGCGGAGGCGGGCAGCACCGGCAGCCCGTTGGCGACAGCGAGGTCGCGAGCCCGGAGCTTGTCGCCGAAGAGGCGCAACAAGTTAGCGCTTGGCCCCACGAACACGATCTCGGCCGCTTCGCACGCCTCGGCGAACTCGGGGTTTTCCGCCAGGAAGCCGTAGCCGGGATGGATCGCCCCGCAACCCCGGGCTCGGGCAATGCCCACGATCTGCTCTATGTCGAGATACGCTGCAGCGCCGGTGCCGTCGAGTTCCACCGCCTCGTCGACCGTCTGGACATGGAGCGACTCGCGGTCGTCGGCGGGATGGACGCCCACCGTCTCGATGCCCATTTCCCGGGCACTACGGTGGATGCGAACCGCGATCTCGCCGCGGTTGGCGATGAGCAGCTTGCCCGTGGGCTGCAGGTCCGGCATGGGCATTTTCTCCGGGATGGCCTCGAAAGCAAGAGCGGGAACATACACGCGGGGCTCGCCCAGCGGCAATTGCCCGGGCCGGATCAGATTCTCGGCGGTTGACCTCGATGTGCCGGGTCGGGCGGGCTCATCATGCCCACGTGGTTACCGTCCGGGTCCACGACGATGGCGAACCGCGACCCCCAGAAGGTGTAGTACGGCGGCTGCGCACTCCCATAGCCCAGCGCGGTGACGTGCTCGTAAGTCTGATCGACTTCGGCCGCATCGCGGTACCGGAAACTCATGATCGTCCTGTTGCCTTCGCCCTTGAAGGCACGCCAGCCGGCGTTGTAGACCTCGGCGAGCGGCTTGCTGTCCAGCGCCAGTTCGAATCCATCCGGCATTGTCATCACGGCGTGGTGGCCGCCCGTTTCGGTCCGCCACACCGCTTCATCCGGAATGTCCAAGCCGACGGCCCGGTAGAACTCGACCGATCGATCCATGTCGTCGACGATCAGGTTCAACTGATCCAGAACCGGGGAATGTGCCATTGGCCTCAGCGCGCGAAAGCCACGATTGTGCCATGCATGCCCCGTAGAGCCCGGGCCTGCCAATCCCCAATGCGGCATTACATCCGGTTCGCGCGCACGTCCCCGGTCCCACCATGTCACCCACAAGTGCCTCGTGACTGGGCGCGCTATGATCCCTCGATGGCAGTTACTCCGGCACGCGTGCGTCCGTTCCTCGGTCTCGAAGGTCCGCTTGCCATCGCCCACCGCGGCGGCGGCGCCGAACGTCCGGAGAACACCATGGCCGCGTTCGAACACGCCGTGGGTCTCGGCTACCGCTGTATCGAAACCGATGTCCATGCCACCCGCGACCGGGTCGCCGTGGTCTACCACGACGACGACCTAGAGCGGCTAACCGGTCGCAGCGGCCCGGTGGCAGCTCGCGACTGGCGGGAACTCGCCACGTTTCGCCTCAATGAAACCGAGGCGATCCCCCGGCTCGAGGACGTGCTCGGCACCTGGCCCGACCTTCGACTTGTCGTCGATCCGAAGGCCGACGACGTCGTGGGGCCGCTGATCGAGGTCCTCCGGCGGACCAATGCCCGCGACCGTGTCTGCATCGGTTCGTTTTCGGCCCGCCGGCTGCGGTGGATCCGTGCCGACGCTCCCGGCTATACGTCGTGCAGTCCCTTCGAGGTCGTTCGACTGCGGGCCGAATCCTGGAGCGTGCGGATGGGTAGGCTCGAAGCGAACTGCGCGCAGGTGCCGCCGCGGCAAACGATCTTCGGCGACATTTCGATTCCCGTGGTCGACGACGCCTTTGTGCGTGCCGCCCATGCGCGGGGCATGCCGGTGCAGGTGTGGACGATCGACGAAGAAGCGGAGATGGAACGTTTCCTCGACCTCGGCGTGGACGCCATCATGAGCGACCAAGTGACCAGGCTGAAGGCCGTATTCGAACGGCGCAACATATGGCCATGACCGACCTCGCGAGCTTCGTTGCCAGGCTGCCGAAGGCGGAACTGCATCTGCACATAGAGGGTACGCTTGAACCGGAGCTTGCCTTCGCCATTGCCGGGCGCAACGGCCTCGCGCTTCCTTACTCGTCGGTCGATGAACTACGCGCCGCGTACCGTTTCTCGAACCTTCAGGAGTTCCTGGATATCTACTACGCCTGCGCAGGCGTGCTCGTCGAATCCCGGGACTTCTACGACCTGACCTGGGCCTACCTCCAGCGCGCCCGTGCCGACAACGTCCGCCACGCCGAGATCTTCTTCGACCCGCAGACCCACACGGCCCGCGGTGTCAGATTCGAAACGGCGGTCGAAGGCATCTGCAGCGCACTGGACGATGGCCGGGACAAGCTCGGACTGACGTCGCGGCTGATCCTGTGCTTTCTGCGCCATCTCGACGAAGCCGACGCGCAGCGGACGTTGGACGCGGCCATGCCCTACCGCCACCGGATCGTCGGCGTCGGACTCGATTCCGGCGAACGCGGCAACCCGCCGCGAAAGTTCGAGAAGGTATTCCGACGCGCAAGGGAGGCGGGATTCGTTCCCGTTGCGCACGCTGGCGAGGAAGGTCCGGCAGCGTACGTCCGCGAAGCGTTGGACATCCTCGAGGTCGTGCGAATCGATCACGGCAACAACGCACTTGACGACCCCGAGCTCGTCACAGAGTTGGTCCGCCGCCAAATTCCTCTAACCGTCTGCCCGCTCAGCAACTTGAAGCTCTGCGTCATCGACGACATCGCAGCACATCCCCTTAAACGGATGCTGGAACTCGGCCTCGTCGTCACCGTGAATTCGGACGATCCCGCGTATTTCGGCGGTTACGTCAACGACAACTACGTGGCCGTCGCCGAAGCGCTTGACCTGGGCAAAGCGGATATCGTGAAGCTGGCGCGCAATTCGTTCGACGCCTCGCTGCTCGACGAAGCCGACAAGGCACGGCTGAAGCGCGAACTGGCGGCCGCGGTGACATCGCTTGAAACGCAAGGTCGCTCGCCGAGATGATCGAACAAACCCAGGACGTCTGACCAGCTGCACATCGTCCCCGACGCCACAGCAGCGTACTCGAAGCACTTTTGCGCGAGCACCTGCCGGACGTCGAGGCATGGGCCTATGACAGCCGGGGCAGCGGCCGCAGCCACGACGGCAACGATCTTCGATCTCGCGCTACAAGGACCGGGCCTCAAGGAGATTCCGGGCGGTCGTTTGGCTGACTGAATGGGACGCGCTGCGGGAGTCGAGGATTCCGTTTCTCGTCGACGTGCGCGACTGGACGGTTGCCGGAGGGGCCTCGACAGGAGATCAGGGTCGCCTACGTTCCGCTTGTGGAAAGTGGATTCGCGCCGGGCTAGAACAGCCAAACCTTTCCAGTACCCGGCGAGGTGCTGCTCGTCCTTGTCATCGGTCTTGCTCTTCGTCACTCGATCACCTGCACGGGAAGCGTCCGCAACTGCAGTTCAGGAATGCAATGCTGATGGATGGACCATAGGATGTCCCGGTGCGGTTATTATCGCCGATGGGTCACTGGGAGAGTCGCATGCAAATAGAGTCACTCGGCCATGTCGTGATCAAGGTCCGGGACGTCAAGCGGGCCGAGGCCTTCTACAACGGCGTGCTCGGCCTGCCCATCGTCGCACGCAGCACTCAATCGCCGATGACGTTCTTTTCGCTGGGGGACCACCACGATTTCGCCATCATGGGACTCGGCGACGACGCGGAGTCCGCGAGCGGCAACGCGGTGGGTCTCGCCCACGTCGCGTTCAAGATCGGCAATTCGATCGATGAACTGAAGGACGCCAAGCGGCATCTGGACGATGCCGGCATCCCGTGTGCGCCCGTCGATCACGAAGTCACGAAGTCGTTGTACTTCGCCGATCCGGACGGCAACCAAGTCGAGTTGTACGTGGATGCGTCCGACGCATGGAAGCAGGAACCGCAACGGGTTGCGCAGTCCGCGAGGCTCGAGATCTGAGACTCGGAACACGCTAGAACGGGCGGTCTACGGTTGTCTGACGGCCCTCCTCTCGAACGTATCACGGGAAAGCTGTTGTAGGCCCGACACCCGATCGATGGCTTCGGCGTTGCGTGGCGTAAGTGGCTACTCACCGAGGACTTGTCGTACACCCCGAACGCCCCGGACAGCGCGACGATGAGGTTGCCGTTGCTAGAATCGCACCGACACCACCAGCCCATCCGGAAGAACGGCGACACGCTTTCCCGCCAGAAGTGACGACTCGACGACATCAGATCGACCGACATCCGTCCCAGCCCGCCCACGCGATTGCGCTTCGGCGCCACCGCCAGCCAGCCCGGACTCCATCGACTGCGTGACCGGAGACTGGCGCATGGCTTCGCGAACTTCATCCTGCATTGCACAGCGGCAGAGGATTGCCAAGCTGACGAGACGGGGCAGCATCGCCATTCGCGCCCGCTTGCCTCGAATCCTCCGCGCGTGTCCGGTTGGGGTCGGACAATGATCGACCTGGGACTGCAGAAGGCAGGTCTCGATCGGGAGTGGCGATCGCCGGCCAGCTACACGGGGCACGACGGGTGCGACCACCACCTCACTCCGGACGCAACTCCATCCTCGCGCCGCCGCGTGCTCTGGGAGATCTGGGACGGATACCACTGTTCGATTCTGGGAACGTGCCTCAGCTTCTCCGAGCTCGGCAAGATTGCCGCAAAGGCCGGGATTCGATTCGAGCCGGACGAAAGCGAGCATGGAATTCACGGTCACTTCGTGCAGCTCGCGGGGAAGAAGGGGCGGGTGGCGAAGCTGATTCACAAGGTTCTGGAACGGAAGTTCCGGAGCGCGGTC
>CAZJRX010000198.1:0-7001 GCA_964548145.1 uncultured Pseudomonadales bacterium
GGTGACTGGAGTTCAGACGTGTGCTCTTCCGATCCCTATCCGGTCCTTCAGGAGCTTACGCGTAACCCGCTCGAAGGTCTCGGGCCACGGCGCGTCGAGCTCCTCCGCCAGCGCCCGCGCCCGCGGGAAGAACTGCGCCGCGAACGCCTTCGTTCGCGCGAAGATGGACGCCCATGTCGCGCCCGGCGGCGGCAGGTCCAACAGCACGGCCAACTGCTCCGGCGTCAGGTCGCGCTGCAGGGCGAGTACGCCGCGCCGAGGCTGGGGCGCGTTCGCCATGGCCATCGTCAGCACCAGTATGTCGCGCAGCAGATTCGTTCCCGTCTGCGCGACGACCGGGTCATTGCGCCCCTTGACGACCATGGACAGGCCGAGGACGCGGATGAACTCGTTGACGATGTCGAGGATTGCATCGGCGGTAGGCGCGGGGGCGCTCCCGGGCGTAGCGAACAGCGCCTCAGCGAGTCACCTCCCCAGAGCCTCTACAGTCTGGTCGATGGCGCCGACAGTCCAACCGAAAGCGTTTTCGCCGATCGCGTCATGCGCAACCTGCGCCAAGGCCCCCTCGTCGTACTTATCGTGGGCGACGAAATCCGCCCTGCCACAGACGAACTCGTCACCGGCCTCCAGGCTCACGCGAACTTCCACTTCACGTTCGCGCTCGTCGAAATGCCCGTGGACTCGACGCCGTCTGGCGGGTGCGCTTCCGCGACCGTTGGCTTCACCTGCTGGTGCTTCTGGAGTTCCAGTCCCGCAGCGACGAGCGCATGGCGCTACGCATTCTGGAGTACACCGCGCTGCTGTACCGGAAACTGGACCGCCACGGGCAGCTCGGCGCGCCCGGCGGCTGGCCGCCCGTGCTGCCCGTGGTGCTCTACAACGGGGACGCGCCGTGGACCGCCGCGCTGGAGATGCGCGACCTTCTCGCGTCGGTCCCGGCCGAGCTGGCACCGTGCCAGCCGTCGCAGCGCGCGCTGCTGCTTGACGAGCGCCGCGACGCGGTGGACGATCTGCCGCTAGGCAACCTGATGCGGGCTGTGGTCGCTTTCGAGCAGAGCCGCACGCCCAACGATCTCGCCCGTGCGGCGACCGCGGCCGCGGCCTGGCTGGCGTCGCCGCAGGAGTCGGAGCTCAACCGGGCGTTCGCCTGGTGGCTGCGCCAGCTAGTCGCGCGGATGGAACCGGAACAGGCCGGGGTAGACCTCGGCGAGACCTTGGAGGAAGCAACGATGACATTGGCCGAACGGGTAGCGCAGTGGCCCGAGCAGTGGCGCCGCGAGGGCGTCGAGGTGGGTCGCCGCGAGGGCGTGGCGGAGGGCCGGCGCGAGGGCGTGGCCCAGGAGCATCGCGCCGCGCTCGCGCGCGAGCGCGCCCTGCTGCGCCGCCAGGCATCGGCGCGGTTCGGGGACGGGGTCGGCATGCGAGTCGGCGCGTTGCTCGAAGACTTCGCAGACTGGGACCGGCTCGCGGCGGTGGGGGAACTGATCGTCAGGGCCGGCAGCGCCCGGGAACTGCTCGACGGCATCGAGCGCTAGCCACGAGCGCTACAGTCACTCCCATGCGTCGGCATCGACCCGGTCAAAGTCGCGAATTGCCTCGCCATCGACCCGCGCCTCCACCGGGCGTTCATCCACCCGGCGGACGAACTGCCGGGACCGGTGCGAGAAGATCATCGTCCGACAAGGCCTGCAAACTGCGACAATAACGTCCTCCCCGCGTTGAACCAGAAGAGCCAGCAGCATGTCAGACTCCCCCTTGCCCCTCGGCGACCCCGCCGAACTGGGTTTCGATCCCGACCGCCTGTCCCGCATCGGGCCTGCGATGCAGGCATTTGTCGACGACGGTCGCGTTCCGAACCTCGTGACCCTGGTCGCGAGACGCGGCCAGATCGTCCACCGTCACGCCTGCGGCGTCCTGGATACTGACGAGGACGCCCCCGCCGGACTCGACTCGCTGTTTCGGATGTACTCCAACACCAAGCCGATCGCCGGGGCGGCGACCATGGTTCTCTACGAACGGGGCGTGCTGACCCCGGACGATTCCGTCGGCAGGTTTCTGCCCGAATGGAGGGACTTGCAGGTGCGTCGGGCCGACGAACCGATGTTGACCGAGCGCGCCCGGCGCGGCATCACGATCCGCGACTGCCTGACGAACACCACCGGACTGTCGAACCCCGGCACGATGCCCCACTTCTACCGCCAGCAGTACCGCGACACCCTGACGACGCTCGGCTGGATTCGCGGCGACGACGAGGACGCGCCGCGACCGAACAACCGGGAGCGGATCCGCGCGTTGGCCGAGTTGCCGCTTGCCGCCCATCCCGGCGATCAGTTCGGCTACCACGTCGGCTACCCCGTACTGACCGCCGTGCTCGAGGAAGCGAGCGGCCAACCCCTGGACGTGTTCTTCCGGGAGGCGATCTTCGAGCCGCTCGGCATGAAGGACACCGACTTCTACGTGGCCGACGACGCCGTGCATCGATTCGGGGCCAACTACACGCCCCGGGAGGTCGATGGCGAGATGCGGCTGGTCGCCGTCGAAAAGGCGGCCACGAGCGAGAAAGTCGTCGGGCCCAGGACCGAGTTCTCGGCCGGCGGCGACATGGGGGGCGTGCTGTCCACCGCCGGCGACTACGCGCGCTTCGGCCAGATGCTCCTGAACGGCGGCGAATTGGACGGCGTGCGGATCCTCGGCCGCAAGACCGTGGACATGATGATCGGCAACCACACCGGGGATATGGTCATTCCGATGACCGGGCCCGGTTTCCACTGGGGGCTCGGCGTCGCCATGTACCACGGCCGGGGACGAGCCCCGTTGATTCGTTCTGTGGGCACGTATGGCTGGGGCGGTGCGGCCGGTACCACGTACTTCGGGGATCCGGCGGAGGAACTCATCGGCGTCTGCCTAACCCAGGTGATGGCCGCCGGCATGATGCCCAACAACACCTACCAGGAGGACTTCCAGCGGCTGGTCTACCAAGCGCTGGTTTGACCGCCTATGCCTGTTGCTCTTCGTCGGATCGGCGAAGTACCTCTTGGTATGCATGTCGTTGACGATCGAGCCAGTCCGCCATCTCGTTCCACAGTCACTTCGAAGTCGCTCGGGTGGGTCAGTCCCGATGGGAATTACGTCTTCGGTATGGGTACCCGTGGATCGAACACCTTGCCGATCAAGGCGCTGCGGGGCCGGTAGGGCAAACCGTCCTCGAGGATCGCCTTCATGCGGGTTTCGGCTTCGAGGCGCACGTAGCCCGGGTCATCCTCGGACTCCGCCATGATGTAGAAGGTGCCGGTCCGGATGGCGTCGAACACCAGGTCCGCACAACGGGACGGGGGCATGCCGAATGCCTTGAAGCGCTTCGCGATGCGATTCGGGAGGCCACCGGTGTGCACGCGGGGACCGCCGAAACGTTCCGGTCGGTTGCGTTCCGAGGTGGTGATATTGGTCGCCACGACGTTCGGACACAGCACGTGCACCGAAAGACGCCCGCCCAGTTCCTGGTATAGCGCTTCCATCATCGCAACGCAGGCGTGTTTCGAGACGCCGTAGACGCCCTGGGCGGCGCACAGGCCATCCTGGGATGATGTGGCCATCACGGCGCCGGGCGCATCGCCGGCCGCCATCGTCGGGACGAATGCACGCAGGCAGTTGGCCACACCCTTGACGTTGACGCCGAGTACGAAGTCCCAGTCGATGTCGCTGGCCCTGGAGACCGGCCCTCCCCCGCCGACACCCGCATTGCAGCACAAGAGCGACACGGGGCTCGCCGGAAACCGGGCCGACACCGCGGCTTGCAGTTCCAGCACGTCGGCTTCCACGGAGACGTCGACCCGGTGACCGAAGACTTCGACCCCTGCGGCCTGCGCGGCAGCCGCCACAGCCGACTCGGCGTCGGCGATCGCCCGGGCTTCGATGTCGGCAATGACCGCGTGGAGTCCGCATGCGACCGCCTTTTCGACCAAGGCGAGGCCGATGCCCGACGCGCCTCCCGTCACCACGGCGACTCCACCGGCCAATACGCCCAGGTCCGGATGCGCGTTGTTCTCGGCGCGGCCGTCGTCCCTCGAAGCCATGTCAGTCCTCGTCTGCCTGCATCAGGAACGCAGAGCATACGCCGGTTAATGGCACAGACGCGCCTTCCTACCCGATAATGCGCCGACGACTCTGCGGACCTTCACATGGAGCAAGACGGTCCTTTGTTGCCTGGCGGTCGGCGACGCCTCGCCGTCGACAGAATTCGCGCAACGAATTCTCGGGGCGACCGCGAAGCGGTCGTGTCTCACGTGCAGGCACCCCCAGTCACCAACGCGTTCGGCACCCACGAGCTGCTTCGCTTCGACTATGCCCGGGTCGACAAGGAAGAACCCGAGGCCGTTGACGAGTTCGATCAAGGCCTGTTGGACGCCATCGACAGACACGGTTTCGCGGTGGTCGAAAACGCCGTCGACGGCGCCGACTGCGACCGACTCGTCGCCGAGATGCGGCCCTATATCGATGCCACGCCGCACGGGCTGCACGGCCTTGGCGGCACCCGCCGCGTCGGTGCGATGGTCGCCCGATCGCCTGCCAGCCACAAGCTGATCGCACACCCCGCGATCCTCCGTCTCGCGAACGCGATTCTCGGCGAGCAACGCCTTTGCGGCGATGCCGTGCAGATCAACGGCAGGTCCGGCAAGGGCGAGAAAGGCTTCCGGTACCCTTGGCAACTGCATCTGACCCAGATAATCGACGTCGGTCCGGGCGCCGGCACCGAGGCCATGCCGCACCATCTCAAACTGCATCGCGCCAACGGCATGTGGATACACGACTTCCAGGACGCCCGCCTCGATCCGCAGGTCGAAGTGATGTGGGCGCTGACCGACTTCAGCGCGGATAACGGTGCCACCCACGTCGTCCTCGGCAGCCATCGCGAGGAACCGCGCTATCGACAGCCGACGGTTCAGGCCGCCATGAAGAAAGGCAGCGCGCTCATCTGGACAGGCTGGTCGGTTCACGGTGCGGGCGTGAACACGACGTCGGAACGCCGTATTGGCATGAACACCAACTACGCGTTAGCGTTTCTCGCCCAGGAGGAAAACCAGCTTCTCGCCTGTCCGCCGCACATCGCCCGCAAGCTCCCCGAAACGTTGCAGCGGTTGATCGGCTATCGGCAACCCGCCGGCGCGCTGAACTATGTCGCGGAATGCCAGGCGCCGGCGGACTCGGTCCTCAGGGAGGACTTCGACGTCCTGGTGCCGGGCGCCCATGGCCACACCATGGATCCGAACGTCGACGGGCCAACCTTCGCACCCCTCGACGAGGACGCGTTTGCCGAGAAAATGCTAACCCTCACGGAACGCAAGGCGGCGGCGCTGGCCGAGGATGACCTCGAACTCGCACTGCACCTCAAGCGCGCCATCAGCGTTCTCAAGCGGTCTCCCCGGCTGTGAGCGAGGCGCCGCTCAAGATCCTGGTCATCTGCACCGGCAACCGCGCCCGATCGCAGATGGCCCACGGCTGGCTGCAACATCTCGGTGGCGGACGTGTCGACATCAAGAGCGCGGGAACCGAACCCAAGGGGGTACATCCCGTCGCGATTCGGGTCATGGCCGAAGTCGATATCGATATCGCCGGCCATACCTCGGACCACATCGACCAGTACGTCGACGACGAGTTCGACCTGGTCCTGACGGTATGCGACCAGGCCAAGGAAGCGTGTCCCGTGTTCCCGGGTGCGAAGAGAACGCTGCACCACGCCTTCGAGGATCCGGACTATCCGTGGATGGACGAAGCGGAATTCACCGATGTGTTCCGGCGCATTCGCGACGCGATCGGCGCATTCAGCCGCGAGTTGCTGGCGCGCGAACTCGCATGAAACAATTCGGCAACCCGTTCAATCGGATGACAAAATCGTAGGGGGACGGCGTGCCTTGGCGCGTTGCCGCCCGCGCCATGATGAACGCACGGCTTGGACTACCAACACGGGCGGGGACAAGGCCGGGACAAACCCCGCCCCTACGGTCGCTGATTCGCGCTCAGCGCCGGGCCCGTTGACTCTCGCTTGTGGTGTCGCGTCGCTTGTGGCACATGACGGTGCGGTTGTTGCACTGTGCGGTGCGCTTGCAGGCATCGGAACAGTAGCGGTCGTGTCCGTAGGGCACGAACCACTCGCGGCAGGATTTGCAGCGTCTGGGCTCCGAGTCGATCGGCCTCAGCGTACCCAGTCGTCTTTCTTCGAGGCGTTGCGCGATATCGCCGTTACGGGAGGCCATGTCGCGGAACTCGCGGTCCCCGATGTCCATCAGTTCCATGATCTGGCCCACCTCAAGGTGGGGAGATCGTAGTAGAAGCGCGACTGCGGTCTCGTCTACCCGACGGGTCGTTTCGTGACCGGCGGCGTGATCCGTATCCATACTTCCTCACTCTGGGTATCCGCTTCGCCAACATCGGCATGGCATTGGCGTTCACCGGGTTGGACTGCAACGCCCATTACCGAGTTCCTTCGCAGGATGGATGACTCCTACAACCGTCATGATTGATGTCGCGCATAGCAAGTTGCAGGGTGTTCATGGCGGCGCTATGGGTGGCGCATGACCTCCGTGCCACAGATCAGGTCGTGTACAGCGGCGACGCGAATCGCGCCCTCGGCAAGTGAGACCCATCGCAAGCCTACCCATTGCCTTCTGCCGTACCCGTCGCCGAGGGGCCGCCGGCGTCCTGATCCGGTCGCGCCGGAAAGCGTCCCGCGTCGCGCAACGCCCGGCGCAGCAGGAAGTCGATCTGCGCATTGACGCTGCGCAACTCATCCGCCGCCCAACGCTGCAGCGCCGCGATGACCTCAGGGTCGGTGCGCAGCAGGAACGGCTTGCGCTCGGCCATTCGACTGTTCCGCCCAGGTCTACTGGTAGAGCGTCCCCGTGTTCAGCACCGGCTGGGTGCCCTTGTCGCCGCACAGCACCACCAGCAGATTGCTCACCATCGCCGCCTTGCGCTCCTCGTCGAGGTCGACGATGCCCCGGCTC
>CAZJRX010000199.1:0-5221 GCA_964548145.1 uncultured Pseudomonadales bacterium
CCGGGCATCGACGTGGTCGTGCTCGCGGACGATGCCGCAGTACGGGATCGCATCGCAGACGTGGATGCGGCCTACGGTTGGGTATCGCCGGAGATGCTGCCCCTGGCTGAGCGGCTCAGGTGGTTGCAAAACCCCTTCGCCGGACTGGAACGCCGATCGCTTTCGCCGGATGAAGCGGACGGCCTATTTCATCAACATCGGTCGTGGCATGACCGCGAGGCTCGACGATCTAACGACCGCGCTTGAACGTGGCGAGATCGCCGGGGCAGGTCTCGATGTCTTCGAGGTCGAGCCATTGCCCGCCGACCAGCCCCTGTGGCGGATGGAGAACGTGCTGATCACGCCGCACGTCGCGGTGGCGGAAGCGGCCGACATTCCGGAGCGGCGCTATGCGCTGCTTGCCGACAACGCGCGGCGCTTCCTGGCCGGCGAACCCCTGCGCAACGTGGTGGACAAGGTCCGCTGGTATTGAAGCGGGATAACGGCCAGAGGCCGTCTGGCGACATTCGTCGCTGGCACTGACACAATCGGGGTTCACCAGCAGGGGAGACACTCAACATGGCAAGAATCAACGCACTCGGCGTCACAGTCGTGCTGGCGGCAACCGCAGGTGCCACGGCAGCGGAACGTGACTGCGAGCCGTCCAAATGGGGCGAGGCGGACGAGATCGGCAGCGCCAACCTGATCACCGCGGAGAGTGTTCTCGCGGCGTCCGAACTCATCAAGATTGGCAAGACCTACAGCCTCGGCATCACGATCGATGCGGCCACACCGGCGTTTCCGCCCCGGGGGTTGGCGTTGCAGGTGGTCCAACCCGGGCAGCAGCAGGGCAGGGCGGCGTTTCCGAACATGGCCTACAACGACGATCTGTTGCAGACGTGGCTGGGGATCGGCTCCCAGATCGACGGCCTCGGCCACCTGGGCGCTCCAGGCGGCGTCTACTACAACTGCAACCGCGCCGAGGACTTCGCCGACATAACCGGACTCACCAAGCTCGGCATCGACAAGATTCCGCCCATCGTCGCCCGGGGCGTGGTCCTGGACATGGCGGGACATGCCGGCGTCGCGGTCATGGAGGCGGGCCAGTTCTTCACGACGGCGGACGTGCAGGCCGTGGAGGAAAAACAAGGCACCCCGATCCGGGAAGGCGACGTGGTGCTATTCCACACCGGCTGGACCGAGGGCATGCTGGCCTCGGACCCGGCGGCGTGGGTTGCCGGGGAACCGGGCATGGCGGAGGAGGTGGCCGACTACCTGGCGAGTCGCAACGTCGTCGCCGCCGGCGCGGATACCTGGGGTTTGGATGTCGTGCCCCCGGAGAATCCCGACCGGCCGTTCCAGGGCCACGTGACGCTCCTCAAGGAGAACGGCATCTACATCCTGGAGACGATGAACACCGGGCCGCTGGTACGCGACGGCGCCTTCGAGTTCCTGTTCGTGCTGGGCCACGCGAAGATCAAGGGCGCGGTGCAGATGATCATCAACCCGGTGGCGATCCGGTAATCCGTGACCCCACGTCACGATCCCACGCGCTCGATCAAACACGCGAGGTTGTCGACGTGCTGCCTGAGACTCGACCACCCCAAGTCGGTCAATTCGTACCAGGTCACCGGGCGGCGGTCGCGGAAGCTCTTCTCGATCGCCAGGTAGCCGCCGTCCTCCAGCTTGCGGAGGTGCGTGCCGAGACTTCCGTCGGTCTCGTCAAGGACCTGTTTGAGCCGGCTGAAGGACATCGCGTCGTGTTCTGAGAGAGCAGCACGCAGGTTGCGAGCCGAACGCGGTGTTCGAGCAGCCCGCGTAGCGAGCGGAGTTCCTTCAGGCCGTCGACCTCCGGGTCAATCCGCCGCAGCGGTACCGTCTTGCCAAGAAACGCCTGTACCACCAGCGCCCCCGCGACCAGTACGCCCGCCGTCGTGAATCCGTACTGCGGCAGGAAGAGCGTGAACACGTAGCCGACCGCGAGAACGACCGCGACGGGCAACAGGCGCCGTTCCAGATGCAACCCGGAAAGAACCTAGTGCCGGTACGCGTCGCGACGGTAGGCGACGCGCACGACGAGTATCACCAATACATCCTCTTGGACCTCGTAGAGGACGCGGTAGTCCCCGACCCGCAGACGACGAAGACCGCGCAGGTCACCCTTGAGCGCGTTGCCGGCGAAAGGATGATCCCGTAGTCGGTCGATGGCGGCGGCGATTCGGGTTCGATCCGCCTTGTTGACACGTTCCAGGTCTTTGGCGGCGCTGCGTTTAATCCTTACCGAGAAGCTCACGTTTGACCTGATCCCAATCGAGCACGGGGTCGTTCGGATCCCTCAGCCGCTCGACGGCAACCGCCAAGTCGTCGAAGTCTTCGAGGTAGCGCTCGACGGCTTGCCGGACGAGTTCCGCACGGCTCCTGTTCAGCGTCGACGCCGCCGAGTCCAAGGCCGCGACCAGGGCGTCGGGCAGTCGGGCGGTGATCTGGCTCATTGCACCGTGCTCGTTAATGTCAATGACATGAGGCTAATGTCGTCGGCAGCCGGAATCAATACCGGAATCAATACTTGACCTTGCCGGTCGGTCAAACATACTCAGCGGCCCACCTCGGGGAGGGGATACCGTGATTTCCAAACGGGCGGCGTTGGTGTTCGCCGCGGTGGCCTTGGTTGCCGGCGTACTGTTGAGCCTGGCGCTGCGACCGCCAGGCGGCGGGGCAGTCGCGGCGACGACATCGGCCGAGGGTGTTCCGGTGCGCATCCACTGGCGGGTGCCGTTGAGCGCGCCGCGCAGCCTGCCCGGGGCCGGCGAGACGCCCCGATGGCTCGCCGAAGCGCTGGACCGCGCTAGCGGCGGCGGGGTCAGGATCGATCTGTACGATCCGGGAGAAATCGTTCCGGCGTTCGCGGTGACCGATGCCGTGCGCGACCGCAAGGTTCAGGCCGGCTATACGTGGCTCGGCTACGACCAGGGCAAGATTCCAGCCTCGGCGTTGTTCGGGGCGACGCCGTTCGGCCTGGAGCCTTGGGCGTATATCGGTTGGTGGCACTTCGGCGACGGCAAGGCCCTCGCCGAGGGCATCTACGCACCGCACAACATCAAGCCCATTCTGTGCGGCATATCGGGACCCGAGACCGCGGGTTGGTTCCGAACGCCCCTCGACTCCACGGCGGATCTCGAAGGGCTCAAGATTCGATTCGCGGGGCTGGGCGGAAAGGTGATGCAGCGCGTGGGTGCGTCGGTCACGATGCTACCGGCGGGCGAGATCTTCCAGGCGCTGGATACCGGCGTCATCGACGCGACCGAGTTCGCGCAGCCGATCACCGACAAGGCCCTCGGCTTCTCCCGGATCGCCAAGTACAACTACTATCCCGGTTGGCATCAGCCGTTCAGCGCCACCCATTTCGTGGTCAACATCGGTGTCTGGGAGGCCCTGCCGCAGGTGGACCGGGAGCTCATCGAGACGGTATGCATGGCGTCGGTGGGGCGCAGCCTCGGACTGTCCGAATTCCAGCAAGCGCCCGTCGTAGCGGAGTTCCCCGAACTTGGCGTCGCCGCCAGCTACTTCCCGGAGGAGGTGCTGCGGGTCCTCGAGAGCGCTGCCCAAGAGGTGCTCGACGAGGAAGCCGCCGCGGATGCCGATTTCAAGGCGGTGCTCGATTCCCAGCGCACCTACAAGGCCGTATATGGCGAGTGGCGACGACTCGCCTACTTGCCGAAGGACTTCTAGTCTATTGAACGCGGAACAAGGCTCTCACTCGAGTCGCATTGCGATGCCGTACTATGGCCATCACTCGTCGGGCTGGGTGCCCCCGCTAGGCATGGGCGCCTTGATGTCCCCGGATCGACGCCGACGGCAGCGCGTACTGAGCCAGGGCGGGTACAGGGCAGACTCTTGACGGGAATCGAGCTTCCCGAGACCCGCTTCTCCCGGGTGGTTGATCATGCCCTCACGGTGATCGGCCGTGCCGCCAGTTGGCTGTGGGTGGTACTGCTCGCGGTCATCGTGGTCAACGTCACGCTGCGCTACGTGTTCCGCGAGGGCCGTATCGAACTCGAGGAACTGCAGTGGCACTTGAACGCGCTGGCGTTCCTGATCGCCATCGCCTACGCCTACCGGGTCGACGCCCACATCCGCATCGACCTGGTATCGGTCAGACTCCGGCCGCGCCTGCAGGTGTGGATCGAGTTCTACAGCACGCTCTTGCTGCTGCTGCCTTTCATCGCGGTGGTGCTCTGGTTCTCGTTCCCGTTCGTCGCCCATAGCTGGACGGCCTCGGAGATCTCCTCATCGCCCGGCGGGCTGCCGTTCCGGTGGCTGTTGAAGGGGGTTCTGCCGGTGGCGTTCCTGCTGCTCTTGGTCGCCGTCGCGTCCCGGATGACGCGCCTGTGGGCATACCTCACGGATGGACCGCCATGACGGGCGCCGAGGTTCTTGCGCTGCTGATGATCGTCGCCTTCATCGGCTTGGTGTTCTCGGGCTACCCGATCGCCTGGGTGCTGGGCGGTCTGGCGGTCGTGTTCACGGCGTTCGCGATCGTCTTCCAGGTCGACTTCGCCATTCCCACCAGCGTCGACTGGTTCTACACCTCGATGACCGTCGATCGCATCTGGGATGTGATGGAGAACTGGGTGCTCGTCGCGTTGCCCATGTTCATCTTCATGGGCGTGCTGCTCGACCGCTCCGGCATCGCCCGCAGCCTGTTGACAGGATTCGCTCGCCTACTTGGCCCGGTGCGCGGCGGACTTGCCATCACGGTGACCGTCATCGGCGTGTTGCTTGCCGCCTCGACCGGCATCATCGGTGCCTCGGTCGTTCTGCTGGGCCTGCTCGGCCTGCCGGCCATGCTGGAGCACGGCTACGACAAGCGTCTGGCATCGGGTACGGTCTGCGCCGTCGGCACCCTCGGCATTCTCATTCCGCCGAGCATCATGCTGGTGGTCATGGCCGACCGGATGTCGATGAGCGTGGGAGATCTCTTCCTCGGCGCGGTGTTCCCCGGCGTCCTGCTCGGCGGCCTCTACATCGTCTACCTGCTGGCGATCGGGTGGTTCAAACCAGAGCAGGCACCGGCCGTGCGGGCCGAACGCATGACCCTGCGGGCGGCTTGGGATCTTGCCTTGGCCGTGGTTCCCGCAGCCCTTCTGATTCTTGCCGTCCTGGGGAGCATCTTCTTCGGCTTGGCGACCCCCACCGAGGCGGCCGGCGTGGGTGCTGCCGGCGCGTTGTTGCTGGCTGCGCT
>CAZJRX010000199.1:5231-6983 GCA_964548145.1 uncultured Pseudomonadales bacterium
GAAGGTGATGGCCGAGGTCGTGGAGGAGACGTCGCGTACTTCGGCTTTCATCTTCGGTGCCATCATCGGCGCCGTCTGCTTCACGCTCGTGCTACGTGGCCTCGGCGGTGACGAACTGATCGAGCGAGCGCTCTTGGGGCTGCCGTTCGGGCCGACGGGCATCGTCATCTGCATCCTGATTGCCACGTTCATACTCGGCTTCTTCCTCGACTGGCTGGAGCTGACGTTGATCATCCTGCCGCTTATCGAGCCGGTGGTACGCACTCTCGGTTTCGACCCGGTATGGTTCACGGTGATGTTCGCGGTGTGCCTGCAGACCAGTTTCCTGACGCCGCCGGTGGGCGGGGCGTTGTTCTACTTGAAGGGAATCGCCCCGGAAGGCGTCGACCTGCCGGTGATCTACCGGGGCGTCGTGCCGTTCATCGTCATTCAGCTAGTCGGGCTCGCGATCATCTTCGGCTGGCAGGAACTCGCGACCTGGCTGCCGGCGCAGGCATACGGATTCCGCTAGGTCCGGGGAGATGAAAGAACCGATCATCGCGCTGTTGCGGCGCTTGTTCAACGCGGTGCGGGATCTGGCACCGATCATCATCGTGATCGCCTTCTTCCAAATCGTCGTCCTGCAACAGCCGTTCCCGAACCTCGGCAGCGTGGTCGTGGGGCTCGTGTGCGTGGTCTTGGGGCTGACGCTCTTCATCCAGGGCCTCGAGACGGGGCTTTTCCCCCTCGGCGAGGCCATCGCCCACGCGTTCGCGCGCAAGGGCAGTGTCGTGGCGCTCCTCGCGTTCGGGTTCTGCCTCGGGTTCGGCACCACGGTTGCGGAGCCGGCGCTGATCGCGATCGCCGCGGAAGCCGCCGACGTGGCTTCCGAGGCCGGCGCCCTGGCGGACGACGATGCGGCACGGGAAGCCTATGCCTTCAACCTGCGCATGGTCGTTGCCTTGGCGGTGGGGACGGCGATCGCCCTCGGCGTGCTGCGGATCCTCAAGGGTTGGCCCATCCACCGGCTGATCATCGGCGGCTACGTCCTCGTCACGGTGATGACCGCGTTCGCCCCGGACGAGATCATCGGTGTAGCCTACGACTCCGGCGGCGTTGCAACCAGCACGATCACCGTGCCTCTCGTCACCGCGCTCGGCGTCGGTCTCGCAGCTTCCATCGGCGGCCGCAACGCGATGGTGGACGGCTTCGGGCTGATCGCATTCGCGTGTCTCTCGCCGATGATCTTCGTGCTCGGCTACGGCATGGTGGTCTAACCCCATGGGCTTCCTCACCGAATTCGTCGATACCCTGCTCGGGACGATGGTCGACGTCTTGCCCATCGCCGTGATTCTCGTCGTGTTCCAAGTGGCGGTGTTGAGGCGGCGGGTCCCGAACCTCGGACGCATCCTGACGGGGTTCGTCTCGGTGCTGCTCGGCCTCACCCTGTTCCTGATCGGCCTCGAGCAGGCGCTGTTCCCCATCGGGGAGACCATGGCCCGACAGCTCGCGGCACCGGAAGCCACGGGCGCGACGGCAGCGCCGGGGAGCGAGGCACAGGTCGACTGGCGCGACTACATGCTCGTCTACGCCTTCGCCGCCGCGATCGGCTTCGCCACCACCATCGCGGAGCCGCCGCTGATCGCGGTGGCGCTGAAGGCGGAGGAGGCGTCCGGCGGGGCGATCGGTTCGTGGGGGCTGCGTATCGCGGTGGCCGTCGGGGTGGCGGTGGGGGTGTCGGTGAATTTGCGCTTTTTCCCGGTGGGGCGGGCG
>CAZJRX010000200.1:0-6962 GCA_964548145.1 uncultured Pseudomonadales bacterium
CATGGCCGAGATCGCTGCCGATCTTCCCGACGACTACGGACTCGTCACCATCTACGACCAAGCCGAGTTCATCTCCGCCGCCATCGACGAGGTACGCTACGCGGCAATCATCGGCGCGATTTTCGCGGTTGTCGTGCTGTTCCTTTTTCTGAAGGACGTGCGCAGCACGCTGATCGTCACCGCGACCATCCCCGTGTCCGTGCTCGCGACGTTCGTCCTGATGGACGCCTTCAACATCACCTTGAACATCATGAGCCTGGGCGGCATCGCGTTGGCCGTCGGCATGCTCATGGACAATGCCATCGTCGTGCTGGAGAACATCGCCCGACACCGCAACAACCCCTTGACCTCGCTCGCCGACGCGGCGCGGCGGGGTACCCGGGAGATGGGTGGCGCGGTGCTGGCGTCAACGATGACCACCATCGCGGTCTTCCTGCCGCTGGCGTTCGTCGAGGGCATCGCCGGGCAGCTGTTCCGGGACCAGGCGCTGACCGTAACCTTTGCGCTGGCGGCGTCTCTGGTGCTTGCCTTCACGCTCATCCCCATGCTGGCGGCGATCACGCCACACGGCGCCGCCGCCGGATCCGGTGGGGACGACCCGCCCGTAAAGGCGCTCTGGCGTCGGATTGCAGCCGCCCCGTTCCGGCTGGCCTTGCGCGGCGCGGTCGTGGGTTGGCGCGGGACGGTCCGTACCCTGGCGTTCCTCGTGCGCCCCGTCGAATGGGTCTTCGACCAGGTCTACGACCGCACGTTCGCCGGCTACGACATTCTGCTCCGGGGCGCGTTGCGATTCCGCGCACTCACCCTGGCGGTTGCCTTCGCGGGTCTCGGGGGTGCGGCGGCGCTGGTGCCGCACCTGCCGGTGGAGTTGATCCCGCCCCTCGCCCAGGGCGAGTTCCGCGTCGACATGGAACTCGAACCCGGCACCCGGCTCGAACTCACCGACCGCCTGCTGGCCGATACGCAACGGGGCCTGTTGGCAGACCCCATCGTCGAAACCACCTATTCGGTCGCGGGAACCGGCGGCAAGCTCGATGCCAGCGCAACGCGCGGCGGCGAGCAGGTCGGCGAGTTGAGCGTCGTACTGATCGACGGCGCCGAACCCCAGGACGAAGCCGAGATCATGTCGCTCGTGCGCAGGCGGCTCGCGGCCGTGCCTGCCGTGCAATTCACCGTCGAGCGCCCGCGGCTCTTTACGTTCGCTACGCCCCTCGAGGTCGAGGTGTCCGGCAACGATCTACAGGCGATCGAGGGCGTCGCCGAGCAACTGGTCGGCGCCATGTCGGCGTCGCCGTCGTTCAGCGACGTCGAGTCCAGCATTCGCCCGGGCTATCCGGAACTGCAGATCGATTTCGATCAGGAACGCACCGCTGCCGCCGGGTTGTTCGTGCCCGACGTGGCCAACCGGGTCGTGCGCAAGATTCGCGGCGACGTTCCCACCAAGTTCACCTGGCGGGACAAACGCGTGGACATCCGCGTGCGTCTCGACGAGGCGGAACGCAACTCCCAGGCCGATGTCGAGAACCTCCTCGTCGATGCCGGCAACCGGCAGATCCGGCTCGGCGCGCTTGCCGAGGTATCCATGGCCCTCGGCCCGGCGGATATCCAACGCATCGGCCAGAAGCGCGTTGCCGTCGTCAGCGCCCATGTCGAGCACGGCGACCTGGCATCGGGCGGCGCGGAGGCAAGCGCGATGCTCGCGGGCATATCGCATCCGCCGAACGTGACCAGCCGCGTCAGTGGCCAGGCCGAGGAAATGGAAGCCTCCTTCGAGTCCCTGCAACTGGCGCTTCTGCTCGCGCTAATCCTCGTCTATCTCGTCATGGCGTCGTTGTTCGAGTCGTTGCTGCACCCGTTCGTGATCATGTTCACGGCGCCGCTGGCCGCGATCGGCGCGGTTGTCGGCATCCACCTCGCCGGCGTATCGATCTCCGTGGTGGTGTTCATCGGCGCGATTCTGCTGGTCGGCATTGTGGTCAACAACGCCATCGTGCTCGTGGACCGGGTCAACCGCCTGCGTCTCGAGGGTCTGGATCGTCGAACGGCGGTGATCACCGGCGCAAGGCAGCGATTCCGCCCGATCATGATGACCACAGCCACCACGGTTCTCGGGCTTCTGCCGATGGCCATCGGCCTCGGCGAGGCCTCGGAGCTGCGCACGCCCATGGCCATTACGGTCATCGGCGGATTGCTGGGCGCGACGTTGCTGACCCTCGTGGTGATCCCCGTCGTCTACGACCTCGTCGACCGCAAGGCGATCCACGGCGACGTCTTCGAGGAGGCAAACGCGTAAGGACGGCCTCGTGGCGTGCCGGCGCGCCCTGCGGGCGCGACTAAGAATGCTGGCGCATTCTCGGTCGATGGAATCTACGCTGTGACGAACCAACAGCGCCATGCGGGCGGTGCCGGGTGGTATCCCGAGCCCGATGCAGCGGCGGCGCTTATACTCACCCCATGATTGTCTCCCGCGCAGCCATCCGCCGCCCGGTCACCGTGGCGATGGTGTTCATCGGCCTCGTCATCGTCGGCGCCTTCGCCGGGTTGCGCATGGCCGTCGAGCAGTACCCGGACGAGGAACGCCCCTACATCGGGATCGGCATTCCCTACGGATCGACCTCGCCCCAGGAGATCGAGCGCAACGTGACGCGCCCGGTGGAGGAGATCATCTCCACCATCGGCGGCATCGACCGGATGACCTCCCGGACGCGCACCGGCATGGTGTGGATCTCGATCGCCCTCGACGACGATGCCGACGTGGCCGCCAAGGGTATCGAGGCCAAGGAGCTTGTCGAGAGCATCCGACACCGCCTCCCCGACGACGTCCGCCATATACGCCTCGGCGGTCGGAGCGAGGACGACTCGCCGATCCTGTCCTTTGTGATCGCCGCCCCGGAACTGGATCTCGAGGATGCCTGGCGACTCCTCGACGCCCGCGTGCGGATGGTCCTCGAACGTGTGCCCGGCGTGAACTCGGTTCACCTCTTCGGTGCCGAGCAGCAATACGTTCGCATCGCCCTGGACCCCGGACGCCTCGATGCCCATGGTCTCGATGTGCTCGACGTTCAGCGTCGGCTCCGGGACGAGAATTTCTACCTCTCGGCCGGAAGCGTTGACCTGGCTCGACTCGAGACTCAGGTCCGCCCGTTGGGGCGCTTCGATGACCTCGGCGACATACTCGCCCTACCCGTCCGACCGGGACTCACGCTGGGGGACATCGCCGACGTCGAGTACGTTCCGCAGGACGAGGCGGACCAACGGCGTCTGAACGGCGAGGACGCGCTGGGCGTCTCCGTGTACAAGAAACCGGAAGCCAACCTGGTGGCGGTCGCTTCGGCCGTGCAGGACGCGGTGGACCGTGCGGCCGAGGATCCGGAACTTGCGGACGCGTCGTTCCTGACGGTGAGCAACCAGGCGGAACCGGTACTCCGATCGCTGGAGAGCCTCATTCAGAACGGCGTCATTGGCGGCGCATTGTCGGCGATCGTCCTCTTTGCCTTCATTCGGCGCCTGGTACCGACCTTCCTGATCGCGGCGACCGTGCCGCTGGCCCTGACCGCGACGCTCGGCGCCATGTATTTCGCCGGCCTGACCCTGAACGTGCTGTCCCTGGTGGGTCTGATGCTGGCGGTCGGTCTACTGGTGGACAACTCCGTGGTCGTCTCCGAATCGATCGCCCTCAAGCGGCGCGACCACGGCTTGAGCCCGTTCGAGGCGGCCGACAGCGGCGTGACCGATGTGGGTCTCGCAATCACGGCGGGCACGCTGACGACCATTGTCGTATTCGTGCCGACGCTGTTCCTGGATGCCGTCGGATCGACCACGGCAATGCGCAACATCGCCATACCGCTGTGTACGTCCATCGCCGCTTCGCTGGTTGTCGCCACGACGTTGATCCCGAGCCTGCTTGCCCGTATGCCCGAAGGCCGTGGCGAACCGCGGCATCGGGTATTCGAACGTCTCGGCAATGCCTACGAGCGCATCGTCCTCTTTACCCTGCATCACCGCTACGTGGCGCTGGCCGTGGCCGCGCTGATCGCCGCCGGCGGCTGGTGGGGCTATACCCTACTCGATGTGGACATGGATCCGGAGGAGGACAACCAGACGCTGCAACTGCGGTTCTGGGTTCGGGGCACCATCGCGTTGGATCGCATGGAGGCAATGGTCGACCAGGTCGAGGGATCCATTCTCGCGAGCCGTGAGGAACTCGGCATCGGCGACGTCTCCACACGGTTCGACCACGACCGCGCCGACGTCTACATCAACATGGCCGACGATGCCCCGTACGCAGCGCCCATCGTCAAGGAGCGCATCCTCGGGATGATGCCGTCGGTCCCGAACGTCAACTTCTACTTCCGATCCAAGGGTGGCCGCGGCCGTGGCTCATGGGACGGCGACGGCGGCATGGGCGTGCGCCTGGTCGGCGACTCCACCGTCACGTTGATGGCGATCGCGGAGGACGTCATCGGACTGCTCGACGGGTTGCCCTACCTAACCAACGTCCACACGGAATCGGAGTCCGGCCGCAAGGAACTCGTGGTTCGACCCAGGCCCGAGCAGGCCGGGCAGCTCGGGGTCACGGCACAGAATCTCGGGCGCAGCATTTCGGTGGCCCTCGGCGGCGTGCAGATGCGCCGGGGGCTCGACCAGGGCGGCTGGGAGGACAGCATCCACCTGGAGATCAAGGACCGCGAGGACTTCCAACTGGAGGATCTCAGGCGGTTGCCGATCTTTCTACCTGCCGGCGGTACCGTGGCACTCGAAGCCGTCGCCGACCTTGAGTTCCGGCCTGCCCTGGGGAGCATTCGGCGCGAAAACCGGGAGACCGCCGTCACCGTGCAGTTCGATCTCAAGGACACGACGCCGACCGCCGCCCGCCAACGGATCGAAGCCGTGATGGCGAACTTCGCGATGCCGACCGGCTACCGCTGGGAACTCGGTCGCGATTTCGACTTCGAATTGGAGCAGTTCCGCGACATGTTGATCGTGATCGGCGCCGCGATCCTGCTCGTCTACATGCTGATGGCCGCGCTCTTCGAATCCGCCCTGTTCCCGAGCGCGGTGCTGTTCTCCATCGCCTATTCCGTCGTCGGCGTGATGCTCTTTCTCTGGGCAACGGACACGCCACTGACGATGATGGCGATGATCGGCATGGTGCTCCTGGCGGGCATCGTGGTGAACAACGGTATCGTGCTCTTGAACCGCGTGTTCCAGCTGATGCGCGAGGGCCGCAGCCGGGAGGACGCGATCGTCCAGGCCGGACGGGATCGGCTGCGCCCCATCCTCATGACCGCGGCCACCACCGTCGCCGGGCTGCTGCCGCTCGCGATCGGCGACGTGCGCATCGGCGGCTCCGGCGAGAGCTACATGCCGATGGCCCGGTCCATCATCGGCGGGCTGACCTTCGCGACGGCGGTTACGCTGCTGCTGACACCCCTGCTGTTCGTCCACTTCGACAATCTAAAGCGCGGCGCACGAACCTTCTGGCGCAACGCGGTGCCCGCCTAAGCCACCGCATGGGACTACGGATTGGGGCTCAAAAAAGAGAGCCGCCAAGGTGATCGGCAGTCGGCCGTCACCTTGCCCGGAGAGTGAACCCTGCGTCTCGGCTCTGCACGTAAACGTGGCTACCGTGGTTACCGAGCGCGTGTACGAGCCATTGACGCGCCACCGTATTGCGGCCACTCTAGAAAACAGCGTCCGGCTTCGCCACCCCGCTGGTGCGGGGGAGAGGGACTATTCGAAACAGGGTGCCGCCCGGCCACCACTCACGGACGAAATCGCCGCAACGGACTGCTTTGAGGACTCGGTTACGATCGACTCTTCCGAACCTTCTCGTCCTGCTATCGGTGGCCCTCCTCGTCGCCGTTGCACGGGGCCACGGTGATCGACGCGAGCATCTGGCCCATCTCGACGCAAAGATCGAGGCGGATCCCAATTCCGCTCCCCTGCTGCTTGAGCGTGCCGCAGCCCACCGCCGGCTCGGTCGCTACGACGCGTCCCTCGCCGATCTCGACCGTGTGTCGTCACTGTCGCCGGACAATCACCAAGCACACTTCCAGCGCGGTCTAACCCTCCTTCGCGCTGGCGAAACCGCCGAGGCGGAAGCGGCCCTGCGAGGCTACCTGGAGTCCGTGCCCGACAGCGCTCCGGGCCGCATCGCGCTGGCCGAGGCACTGACTGCGCAAGGCAAGCACCTGGCAGCCGCCGGCGAATACACGCTGGCCATTGCCGCCCAGCCGACGCCCGTACCCGACCACTACCTCGCCCGCGCGTTGGCATACCGTGCGGCCGGCGAGGCCTACCTGCAACTCGCCGTCGAGGGGCTCGATGAGGGCATGGCGACGATGGGGCCCCTCATCACGTTGCAGCGGCTCGCGATCAACATCGAACACGACCGCGGCAACCACGTCGGCGCGCTTGCGCGCATCGACCGGGTGCTCGCCGCCGCACCGAGAAAGGAGACCTGGCTCGTGAACAAGGGCCGGATTCTCAATTCGATGGGCCAGGAGGCCGAAGCCATCGACACCTTCAGGCTCGCAAGGGCCGCTTTGCAATCGCTTCCCCACCGGATCCGCCAGTCGCCAGCAATGGTGGCGCTCGCGGAGACCATCTCAGATCACTTGGCAGATCACTTGGGACGCCCACCATGAACAACGCCATCGTCCCGACTACGACGGCTCGCAAGCCTGCGCTACAGGCACTGCTTCTATTGGCGGGTGTCTTTGCGGTCACGTTGCCAAGCGCCCAAGGCGAGGAACTCATCGCGCGAGGGTCCACATGGAGCTACCTCGACGACGGCAGCAACCAAGGCACGGCGTGGCGGGAGACGAATTTCGACGACGCGAGTTGGGCGACGGGTCCGGCCCGGCTCGGGTTCGGCGGCGACGGCGAGGTCACTATGCTCGACAGCGGCCACATCACCTACTACTTCCGGCACTCGATAACGATCGACAACCCGGATG
>CAZJRX010000201.1:0-6961 GCA_964548145.1 uncultured Pseudomonadales bacterium
ATGACGACCGTTATCACGAGTCCCGAGATGATCGTTCCAGTTAGTGAGTCCAGCGGGTTCATTTGCGCTCCCTCTTGTGTATCGCTTCTTTGTCGTTGCGGATTATTCTCAACGAACCGACCTAATTATATCACACTATCAATGCCACAACATATTGTGCTGGTAGCCAACATGTAGCCATGATGTTGTAAGGAGAATATACGTTGACCGTAATTCTTTCGTGAGTCGGGGCCGATATCGGCAACCGCTCGAGGTCCGTGATCGAAGCTTCTCCAGATACCTCCCTCAGCAACGATGTGCGGCGCCACGACTACGACCGCTATCTGTGCACGCTGTTCGCGCCCGAACATCGGCGTCCGGCTCTTATCGCGTTGCTTGCCTTGAATCTGGAGCTTGGGCGAATTCGCGAGCGGGTCGACGAGCCGATGCTGGGCCGGATGCGTCTGACCTGGTGGTCCGAGACCATCGAGGGAGTCTTCGGCGGGACGCCCCGTCGGCATCCCGTCGCACTTGCCTTGGCGGGTGCCGTCGCGCAGCATTCGATCTCCCGGGATGCGCTGGAAAGCATGATTGACGCGCGGGAGCGGGAGTTTGTCGAGCAGGGGTTCCAGTCATTCGAGGCGTTGGAGCAGTTCGCGAGAGGAACTTCGGGCGCCCTCCACCGCGCGTGCTTGACGGTGCTGGGTGTGGAGGCCCCGAAAGCGGCTGCGGCGGCGGACCACGTGGGCACGGCCTGGGCGCTGATCGGTTTGGTTCGCGGGTTGCCGTATCACACCCGTATGGGGCGCGTGTACCTCCCGCAGGATGCCCTGGCTGAAGCGCAGCTCAGTACGGAGAGCTTGTCCTCTCCCGGGGCGGCTGTGCGTTTGGTGCCGGTTCTCGAACCCATCGTTGAGAGCGTGTCACGACATCTTCGGCAGGCGCGGGACCTGCGGCGTGACGTCCCGCTGGAGTCCCTCCCGGCGCTCTTGCCGGCCGTTCTAGCCGACGCATATGTGAGGGAACTACGACGGTCGAATCACGATCCGTTCGCGCTGCGGGACGAGTCGAACCGCCTTGTCTGGGCGTCGTTTCGGAGGCGCTACTGAACACTGACGAATGGAGGTTACGCTACGATCATCGTGTCGGGGCCGGACGGCCTGGCCCATTCCCGAGAAGCCTCGCCCATTATTCGGCCGCGATCTTTGAAACGCCAAGCCACGCGTCGATGTCTGCGAGGGCGCGGCGCGACAAGGCCGGTTTACGCTTGCGCTTCGTCGTGTATTCCGCCAGCGGCGGAAACAGACCGAAATTCACGTTCATCGGCTGGAACGTGCCAGAATCGGCGCCGCCCGTTATGTGGGCGAGGAGGGCTCCGAGGGCCGTCGTCGCGGGCGGCGGATCTGCCGATTCACCCTTCACTTCCGCCGCGGCAAAACGGCCTGCCAGCAGGCCGATCGCGGCGCTCTCCACGTAGCCTTCGACGCCGGTGATTTGTCCGGCGAACCGGAGACGCGGCACGGCCTTGAGCCTGAGCTCCGAATCCAGGAGCCGCGGGCTATTGATGAAGGTGTTGCGGTGCACGCCGCCGAGGCGCGCGAAGCGTGCGTTTTCGAGGCCCGGGATAGTACGGAAGATGCGCCGCTGTTCGGGGTAGCGCAGCTTGGTCTGGAACCCCACGATGTTGTAGAGCGTTTCCAGCGCATTGTCCTGGCGAAGCTGGACCACTGCATGCGGTCGTTCGCCCGTCCGTGGATCCGTCAATCCCACCGGCTTCATGGGCCCGTATCGCAGGGTCTCCACCCCGCGTTCGGCCATGATCTCGATGGGCAGGCATCCCTCGAAGTAGGGCGTGATGGCTTCCCACTCCTTGAATTCGATCTTGTCGGCTCCCAGGATCGCCGCGATCAGGGATTCGTACTGTGTACGGTCGAGTGGGCAGTTGATGTAGTCGCCCCCGCCTTCAAGGTCACCTTTGTCATAGCGCGACTGGTACCACGCTTTGGAGAAATCGATGCTGTCGCGATAGACGATGGGAGAGATGGCGTCGAAGAAGGCCAGTGCGTCCTCGCCGGTCAGGCTCTGGATGGCGGCGGCGAGGCCGGGCGACGTCAGCGGCCCTGTCGCGATGATCGTCGGGTCCCAGTCCTCCGCCGGCAGGTCCGAAACCTCGTGACGATCGATGTTTATGAGAGGCTCCGCTGCCATTGCGGATTCGACGACGTCGGAAAACCCGGCGCGGTCCACGGCCAGGGCCGATCCCGCGGGAACCCGATGGGCGTCCGCTGCGCGCATGATCAAGGATCCGGCCCGGCGCATTTCTTCGTGCAGTAACCCCACGGCGTTGTTTTCGGGATCGTCCGAACGAAAGGAATTCGAGCACACGAGTTCGGCGAGCCGGCCCGTTATGTGAGCATCCGTGCCCCGCTCCGGACGCATCTCATGAATGACCGCAGGAACGCCCGAACGGGCCGACTGCCAAGCCGCTTCGCAGCCGGCAAGGCCACCACCGATGACATGAATCGGCGATCTTCCGCTCATGCCTGTAATGTAGGAGTCCGGCGTTCCGGTGTCATCCTGATCCATCGATCACATCTACGCTCAAGCGCTTGCACGCACTCCTGTTCGGAAATGTGAACGGCAACAGGTGTTGGGTATCGAGGGATCGGCCGGGAGACATGGTCGATCCGCTCCGATCACGATCTCGTGAGCACGTGACCGGCATGCTGCGTTGACCCCGCAATCGGAGCCGTGAGAACATCCGTATGGCAAGAAGCCAGCCTGCACGCGTGGGACACGTTGGTGCAGCCGCATCACGCCCCGCGTCCAATGGAGGGAGCGTAAATGCGTCTGACTTTCCGCAAACTGATAATCGCCGCGTTCGTGGCCGCCGGCTCGGCCTTGGCGTGGTCCGGTTCCGCTCAGGCGGCGCCGCAGATCCTCGGTCTCGTGGCAAGCAACGGACCGATCCCCTTGAGATGTAACACTTTTTATTGCGTCGCGGATTTCACTACCTTCTGTCTGCAGCAGGAGCGCAAGGGTCCGTCCCGCAATCAGGTGTACCACGCTCACAATGGCGGTGAGGGCATCCGGGTACTCGGCGTGAAGCCATCCGGCGAGGTTGTCGAGATCGCTAACGGCAGCGCGCTCGAGATCATCGCGCCCCGCGGCCAGACCGTGGTCAACATGAGCCTCCCCAAGAGGCTCTTGGACAAACACGGCGTGGTCCGGGTCGCCATCGACATCGGGGCGAACGTTTCGTTGCTGCCTGAAGAGAAGCCCAACGACTACAACCGGCAGACCGAGCAGGATATTGCGATCGCGACCGGGCCGCTGCGCGAGCTTGGCACTCGCGTGGTCGATCAGAACAAGGCCAAGGTGGCCGCCGCCGATGTTCTTAACCGTGTGGTTACGCTGCTGCCGCCGGGAAACCGCGCGGCATCGACGCGCGTGCGCAACTCGGTGTGGGACAAGGTCGCGGTGACGTTGCCGAGTGACGACGTCTATCGCTCGGCCATTTCCACGGCAAAACGGACCTTCGACAACTGCCACGTCCATACGGAGGGCTCCGCCTATACGCGCTCGACCTCCGTGACCGGCCGCAACTCGCTGTCCCTGCGGGATTGTCTGACGGTGGGGCATGACGCGCTGATATCGCCCCTCAACAAGACGTACTGGGATGCGGTGAAGTTCGGGAGCTGATCGTCGCTCTCGTACCCGGCGGGAGTTGGCCGGTTCCGCCGGCCGGGCGGCGTGATCATTGGCCTGATCAGAAGCTGTAGGCCAAGTTCAGCGCCATGAAGCTGTCGCGACGGGTCGGGTAGGCGATATCGGCCTCGCCGACGCCGAACAGGGCGACCGCCTCCAGATGCAGCGACCACCGGTCCGACAGACGCCGGTCGAATTCGACGGTCAGCGTGCTGGTGCCATGATCGGCGTCCGCCAGCACGCCGGCGAGGAACTCGGTGCCCTGAACGTCGTTGAGCGCCAAGCGTGCGCCGAGGAATAGATCGTTTTGGAACTGGTTGGTCGCGTCCCGACCGCGCCCGTCGCGGTTCCATTCGCCCAGCAACCCGAGGTCGGCCGTGAAGCCGAGAACCGAATAGAGCGTGTATTCGAATCCCGCGACGACGGCGGCGTAATCCTGTTTCCGGCCGATGCGGTCGCGGGCGCCGGCGCGCCCGATGGCTTCGAGCTTGAGCAGCCACGCTCCGGTGGTCACCTGGGCATCCAGCCCGAGTTGTCGGATCCGCGCGTAGTGCGGTATCAGGACCGGCCCGCTGCCGGGCACCGCGACCAGGATCAGGGCGGGCTCTCGGCTGGTGCCGTCGAACAGGCTCAGGCCAAGGTCGAGGGGCCCGAAACCGTGGCTGTACCGGGCGGCGAAATCAAAATGCCGTTTGCCGGCCCCGCTCTCGTATGTGGCACGGTCGTTGTCGACGACAAGCGGGCCACGCAGGCGGCCGCGGCGGCCCGGGAAGGTGCGGGCGCGGTGATAGGGCAGGCCGAACAGTTCTGCCGCACCCCAATCTCCTGACCAGGTGACATGAACCATGGGCTGGCCCAGCTTGGCCTCTTCGTTGGGGTGTTCCACGAGGTCGGTCTGATTGACGATATCGACCAGGTGGCGCGATTCGGCGACGCCCCAGAACACCCGGTCGATGCCGGCGCGTAACTCCCATTCGCCGTCGCCGATCTCGCCGACCAGCAACATATAGGCTTCGCGCAGGTCCGCGTGGGTACGGTCCGGGTCTCCGGCGTCGTAGCGAAGGAACGGCGCCAGGGTGACGCTTCGGCCCTCGGCGTCCTCGAGATACAGTTGGGGCGCTGCGACGAAGCCACTGGCGTGCGCCCGCTGGTCGGGATGCGCGGCGGCTTCCGGATACCAGCGGTTTTCGAGACTCACGTTTCCAGAGAACTCGTGTGCGGCGATCCAGGACTCGGCCCGCGCGCTGGTACCGCCCACCGGAGCGGCGATCCAGACAATGGCGAGTGCCGCGCCGCAAAGGGCATCGCGGGCCGCCGTCGACACACCCGTTTCGGCGCCGGCAGATACAGCCATCGGTCGTTCGCGCCCTACTTGTATGCCTGGATCAGCAGTGCCGTACCTTCGACACCGCGTGGCTGGTCGAACATGAAAAGGCTCTTCTTGCCGTAGCTGGACACATGACAGCACCTGACCTCCTGCAACAAATCGTCCGAAGAAGGTGCCTGCATCAACGGGGGCGTCCAAACACGGTCGACCGATGCGCTAGGATAACCGGACAATTCTACCTGTCATCGAAATTAGACTTGGTGTTGCCGCGCCGTCAGCTCCCGCGGCAGGTTGAAGACAACGTTCTCTTCGATGCCGTCGAGGTCGGTCACGGTCACGTCGAACATGTCGCGCAACCGGTCGGTCAGACCCTTGACCAGCTCTTCCGGCGCCGAGGCGCCGGCGGTGATACCCACCGTCCGCGCCCCGTCCAGCCAAGCGGGCTCCAGACCATCGGCATCCGGAATGAGGTAGCTGGCGGTTCCCGTTTCCCCGCCGATCTCGCGCAGCCGGTTCGAATTCGAGCTGTAGTCGGCACCGATGACCAGGATCACATCGCACCGGGCCGCCAGCAGCCGCACCGCGGTCTGACGGTTTTGCGTCGCATAGCAAATGTCTTCTACGTCGTGGCCTAGGATTTTCGGGAACCGCGCCACGAGCGCCGCGATGACCTCGCGGGTATCGTCGACACTGAGCGTGGTTTGCGTCACATAGGCGATCCGCCCCGGGTCGGCCGGCGTCAACGCTGCCACGTCGGCCGGGTTCGATACCAAATGCACCTTGCCCGGCACCTGTCCCATCGTCCCCTCGACCTCCGGATGGCCGGGATGTCCGACAAGGACGACCTCGTAGCCCCGCCGCGCGTAGCGTTTCGCCTGGTTGTGCACCTTGCTGACCAGCGGACAGGTGGCGTCGATCACGCGGAGGCCACGGGCACCCGCGTCATCCTCGACCTTGCGGGACACGCCGTGAGCGCTGAACACGGCAACGGCACCGAGCGGGATGTCCGCGATGTCCTCGACGAAGCACGCACCCATGTCGCGCAACCGGTCGACGACGTGTTTGTTGTGGACGATCTCGTGTCGCACATAGACTGGCGCACCATGGATGCGCAACGCGTGCTCGACGATGTCGACGGCCCGAATGACACCGGCACAGAACCCCCTGGGCTGCGCTAGGATCACGTGCAAGGCTCGCTTCGTCATTGAATACTCCATCCCCCGCGGCACGGTGCGGCCGCTCGCTCCCCGGCAGCTGTCAGGTCCGAGCGCCGTATGGGCCGTCCACTTTTAGCATGATTTCGCCATTCGAGGTGGCTCTGAATTTCGACGGCGTCCGGTCTGGTCGCTGCCGCATGCGGCAACCCGTGGTCGAGCGGGCCTTGTCGGTCGGATTGACATGAACCCGATCGGTCCTCACACTTGATGGAGGTGAGGAGCCCGGTAGCGTGAGTCCGTCGCATCGTTCCCCGGCCACTCGAGACATCCCGCCCTATGGACGGATCGAGCCGTGGGCTCATGTCAATCGCGTCATCGCGCGGTCGGGCACGTCGTTCCTTTGGGCATGCGGGTGCTGCCGGCGGAGCGGCGGCGCGCCATGTACGCGATCTATGCGTTTTGTCGCGAGGTCGACGACATCGCCGACCAGCCGGGCGAGATCGTCGACAAGAAGCGGGCACTGGCCGCCTGGCGCAGGGAAATCACCCGCCTTTATGCCGGACGGTCGACATGGCCGACCACGAGAGCGCTGCTGCAACCGGTGCGGCGTTTCAACCTGCCGCAGCGGGAATTCCTCGCCGTGATCGACGGCATGGAAATCGACGCGGCGCCGACCGTGCGAATGCAGACGCTGGATGACTTGTTGGACTATTGCCGCAAGGTCGCCGGTGCCGTCGGCATGTTGTCGGTTCATGCCTTCGGCGTGCCCGCGTCTCCCGGGCCTGATATC
>CAZJRX010000202.1:0-6945 GCA_964548145.1 uncultured Pseudomonadales bacterium
GCGCGGAGTGCGCAATGGTTTCGCCGAAATAGGCAAGCCGCCGCCAGACGATGAAGCAGCCGGTTGGTCCCGTGACGAGTGCCAGCCCGATTCCGGCGATCAAGGCGCGGACCAGGAAGTCGTCCAGCACACTACGGCCTTTTCTCAGCGGGTTGGTCCGGCTCCGGGTCGGTGACGCCCGCGAAATACGGATTGGGATCGTCGTGCTCGTGGGGCAGGAGAACGATCACGTCGTCGCCGGTGTCCATGACCAGCTGGATGTGGTGGGAAATCAACAGGACGCCGCAATCCAGATCCCGGCGGATCTCTTCGATGCGTTCGTGGAAAACGTCGGTGCCGGCCGCGTCAACCCCCTGGGCAGGCTCGTCCAGCACGAGGAGGTCAGGTCGGTGGATCAGTGCGCGAGCGAGGAGGAGCCGCTGGAACTCGCCGCCGGACAAGGTCGATACCGGTGGATTTCCCAAGCGTTCCAAGCCTACCGCGGCCAGCGCGGCGTCGATGTCGCCCCGCCGGAAGCGTCCCGTCAGGGTCATCAGGCGACGCAGGTTGAGCGGCAGGTTCGGACTTACCTCGAGGCGTTGTGGCACATAGCCCACCTTGAGCGAAGGGGCCCGCTCGATGGTTCCCTCGCTGGTATCGATGAGACCGACCACGGACTTGGCGAGGGTCGACTTGCCAGCACCGTTCGCGCCGATCAGGTAGACCAGTTTCCCACGATAGACCTCGAGATCGACATGGCGGATGATCCAGCGTCCCTGGCGCTTTACGCCGACGTCAAGCGCTCGAACCAGTGGCGTGTCGTCGCCTGGTGCGGCTGCGGAAGTCGGTTCACCTTGCATGGCCTGGGCGCGCCCAATTAGGCTGCAACGGGGCGGGTCGTCGTGTGTACGCTCTACTGGGTTTTCGCGGGGGAGCAGACAAGTGTACAAACAGCCCGTCCACATTTCTCGCCTGAGTCTCGGATCGCGGCCTGCGTTCGTGCTCGCAGCAGGCCTAGCCTGTTGCTCGCTCGCCGGGGCCGCCGACGCGGATGTGCGCGTCGTTGCCACGATCAACCCCGTCCATTCGTTAGTAAGCGCCGTGATGTCGGGGGTCAACGAACCGCATCTGATTGTTCGAGGCGCCACCTCGCCGCACAACTTCAGTATGCGTCCCTCCGATGCCGGGATGCTCGAGGACGCACACGTCGTGTTCCTGATCGGTGAGGAGATGGAAACCGCCATCACAGGCTCGATAGATTCGCTTGCCAGGAACGCGCGTGTCATCGAACTGGCGCGGGTGGACGGCTTGGTTCGCCGGCCGCTGCGTGCGGGTGGAAACTTCGAGGACCACGAGCATGCACATGCCGTTGACCACGACCGGGACGCCGACCACGAGGATGAACACGGCGACGACGAGGACCACGGCGATGAAGGGGAACACGGCGATCACGACGGCGACGTTGGCCCCGCCGACCAACACGGGGCGTTCGACCTGCACGTGTGGTTGGATCCGGTTAACGCCGGCGTCATGGTGCGCGCCATTGCCGAGACCCTCGCCGAGGTCGACCCGGCCAACGCGGCGACCTACGCGGCCAATGCCACGACGCTACAGCGACGCCTCGATGAGCTGGTTGACGAGATCGCGGCGACCGTTGCGTCGGTGCGCGGCGAACCCTTCATCGTCTTCCATGACGCCTATCGATACTTCGAGGATCGTTTCGGGGTTGCGGCCGTCGGTTCGGCCGTGGTCAGCGCCGACCGTTCACCCGGTGTCCGGCGCATCCGGGAATTGCAGAACAAGGTGCGCGGTCTGGGGGTCGGCTGCGTGATGTCGGAGCCCCAGTTCGAGACGCGGCTTGTCAACGTGATCGTCGAGGGCACCGAAGCGAAAGCGGGTTCGGTCGACCCCTTGGGGGCAACCATCGAGAGCGGACCGGAATTGTATTTCACGCTGTTGCGCGACATGGCGGCATCGTTCAAGGACTGTCTTTCGATCTAACGGGTGGTTGTTGATGCCGGAGATGCGACGGTTGAGCAGAAGCGTGGTCATCTCGACTAGACTGGGGAGTTTCCGCTGATCTTCGGTCGGCAAAGGAGACGCCCATGAAGGTAGAGGTCGACGGCGCGACGCTGCACGTCGAGGTCGATGGTGAGGAGGCCAACCCGGCGCTCCTTCTATGGGCCCCGGGGCGTTGCACGATGCGAACCTGGGATCACTATGTGTCCAGGCTTGTGGAGCGATTCCGACTGGTGCGCATCGACATCCGTGGTATCGGCGAGAGTTCGCCGGCGGCGGACCCGGACACGCAATACACGTTCGAGCAGTACGCCAGGGACGCCTGCGACGTGCTCGACCACCTCGGGATCGAGCGTTGCCACGTCTGGTCGCAGTCCTGGGGATCGAGGCCGGCGATGGTGTTCTGCGCGTACCACCCGCAACGGGTGATGTCAGCGGCGCTATATGCCGCCAACACCGATCAGCCCGACATGGCGGCGCAGCAGGCCGGGTCCAAGGAGGCGGCGCGACTACGCCGTGAAGCCGGTATCCGGTCGGAACCACCGCCGACGGGCTTCATGGAACACCGGGATCCGGAAGCTGCCGGCCTTGCGACACAGGCGCTCAGGAAGTTCGAACTGTCGACGGTGGTGTCGAGGCTCACGGTGCCGGTTCTCATCGGTACCGGTAGCCACGACCCGAACCTGGTATCGAGCCGGGTCATCGCCGCCACTGCGCCCAACGCCAGGCTTGTGGTGATCGAATGCGTCGGTCACAACAGCATATTGGAACACCCGGAACTGGCGCTCAGTACCTTCCTGACCTTCCACGACTCCTTGGGGACGTGAGTCGACGTGACGGAACTTTACCTGATACGCCATGGCCAGTCGCAGAACAACGCATTTGCCGCGGAGTCCAAGGCGGACGGGTTGGAGGAGGCGCCTCGCACGGCGGATCCCAGCCTGACGCGTGCGGGCTACGCCCAGGCGAAGTGCGTCGCCGAGTATCTTGCCTGTCAGGTCGACAAGACCGACGTCCGCGACGACACCGCGGTCGAAGACGGACACGGGATTCAACGTTTGTACACGAGTGCGATGTTGCGTGCCCTGGAGACCACGGCACCGATCTCGGATGCCCTGGGACTCACCCCCGAAGTCTGGCTCGACGTCCACGAGGAGGGTGGAATCTGGCTAGACCACGGGGATGATCGGGGGCCGGTGGGCTACCCCGGCATGACACGGGGGGAGGTCGAGACGCAGTTCCCCGGCTTCGCAACGCCGGACGGGATCACCGAAGCAGGGTGGTGGAACCGTCCGTTCGAATCCCGCGACGACCTTGTGCGCCGCGCCGCCCGGGTGGCCGACGACGTCCGCCACCGCATCGCGGGTCAGGAGTCGCGAGTCGCCATCGTAAGTCACGGCACCTTCATCAGCCTGCTCATTCAGCACCTGCTGCTGGGTCGGCACGTGCCGGACATTCGTTTCAGCAACCACAACACGGGCATCAGCCGGCTCGATTTCGACGGCGACTCCGTGATGCTGCGTTACCTGAACCGCATCGACCACCTGCCGATGGATCTCGTCACGTAGGGTCACATTGGTGGTCTAATGGTGGGTTTGACCGGCAGGGCAGCAATCCGGCCCGACGAGACCTGGAACGGTCCTTAAGGAGACAAGCATGTCGAAGACATTCAAAGCACCCGAAGATCCCTACTACGAATTCTTCCGCGCCGACAGCGCCAAGGACGCAGAGGCCTGGGCGGCCGTCATGAGCTATCCACACACGCGCGTCTCGGCAACCGGCAACTGCCCCTACTACGAGACACCCGAAGACTACGCGGCCCGAGCGTCCTGGACAGCACGCGAAGCCACCGGCTGGGTGCGGTCGGTGGGCGTCGATCCGATCCGAATCCACGAGTCCGCGGACAAGGTCCACCTGGCAGGCGGCTGGACGCGCTACAACGCCAAGGACGAGCCGATCCTGCGCAACCGGGTGACCTACATCGTGACTCGGCTCGAGGGATCCTGGGGAATCCAAGCACGCTTCGGGACCGATTCGTTTACCGAGGGGGAGGTGCTGGATTCCTCGGCACCGCTCGGGGTGGTTGCGGCACACCTGGAGAATTGGGCATCGGGAGATCTTGGCGCTGCAACACAAACGCTCATCTATCCCTTCACCTACGTCGGGGTCGGCCGCGTGGACCGTTGCGGGAATGCGTCGGAAGTCACCGACAAAATGAATGGCGAACCACCGGGCACCGTCGACGACATCCGGCCAGTCTTGGAGGGAAGAGACGGCATCGTCGCCGCCGCAACCTGGCGAAGTGCCCAAGGTTCGTCATTCCAAGCGGTGTTTCTCGTCGCTAGACGGGAGGGTGGCTGGCGCATTGCGGGCGCTTCGATCATCGGGCCGACGTAGGCCGGGCTTGTTCCGTCCCGCCTGCAACACTCACCCGGTCTCGTCGTGGGCGAAGGAAAGGGTCGCCCGGCTCAGCAGAGGTCCGTGAAAAATGCGATCGCGAAGCGACTGCTGCGTCCGCAGGTCTGGCCGCGTGTGGCAAAGTGCTGTGTCGACAAATAGACCGGGGGAACCACTCCGACGACAGCCCTATCTATCCTGCCGGCGCGCGTCCGACCGGATGCGACGCGTGCTTCTCGACGGTGCGAAGACGGGTGTCGAAGCCAACCATGGCCGTGCGGATCGCGGTCACGTCGATCTCAACGGAGCGGAGGCGGTCGTCCAGCTTGGTGACATCAGCGCCGAGTTCGTCGCGGACCTTCTCCATATCGGCGCTGAGTTCGTCGCGGACGTTCTTGATGTCGGCGCTGAGTTCGTCGCGGACGTTCTCGATGTCGGCGCTGAGTTCGTCGCGGACCTTCTCGATGTCGGCGCTGAGATCCTGGCGAACTTGACGGATGTCGCTGGCAAGGCGGGCGTGGGAAGTCTGCATCATGGTGCCCAATGCCAATGCAGCGGTGACCACGGTGGTGGCGAGCGCGATGGTCCGACCGTCTAGCCAGTCAGGCAACGACCAGCTACTCCGTTCAGGTGCACCGTCGTTTGGATCTTGGTTCGTGGTACTCATGCCTACTGCCGATGTGTCGATGTGCAAGGAGTTTGCCGCACCGCGAACTGCTTTGATGTAGGACATTACCACTTTGGCGCGTAAGCGATCTCTCAATTTGCCGCAACGCGGCCAAGAACGTCGTGCCTGCAGTGCTATCCCGAGTCCATGATCGCCGTGCGCTAGCCTGCGGGCACGGCGACGACCGGGTGCCGTGCGTGCTCCTCGACGCCTCGTAAGCGGGCATCAAAGCCGGCCATAGCGGTCCGGATCGCGGCGACGTCGATCTCCACGGATCGGAGGCGATCGTCCAGTTTGGCGATGTCGGCGCCGAGTTGGTCGCGGACCTTCTCGACGTCGGCGCTGAGATCCTGGCGAACTTGACGGATGTCGCTGGCAAGGCGGGCGTGGGAAGTCTGCATCATGGTGCCCAATGCCAATGCAGCGGTGACCACGGTGGTGGCGAGCGCGATGGTCCGACCGTCTAGCCAGTCAGGCAACGACCAGCTACTCCGTTCAGGTGCACCGTCGTTTGGATCTTGGTTCGTGGTACTCATGCCTACTGCCGATGTGTCGATGTGCAAGGAGTTTGCCGCACCGCGAACTGCTTTGATGTAGGACATTACCACTTTGGCGCGTAAGCGATCTCTCAATCGGTCGCAACGCGGCCTGAAACGGCTAAAACCCCCGCTCCGCGCACTGCCGGTTGATCTCGTCGATGATTTCGCACACCCGGATCGACTCGGCGGTAGTCCACTGGGGTAGTTCCTTCAAGCCGGCGGCCATGCACCGGTGCACCGCCTGCGCCTGGTAGGTGAAGCCGTGCTGGTTCCCTCCATGCCAGGTCCAGCCCTTGTAGGTGATCATCCGCTCGCCGTTCCACCTTGAACCCGGTGGCTGGCCCCGGGTGATCGGTGCTGGGGTCGGCACGGGGTATTCGAACCGTTCCACCTGGTTGAAGGGGCCGCTGCTGGGATTGCGATCCTGGTTCCAGTGCGTCTCGATCCAGTCGCCCGTCCATCCTTCGTGGGGATCGAGTTCCATCACGGGTTTGCCTTCCTCCCGGCGCGTACCCCTACGCGGTGGTCGCCCGGTCCGGATCGTCACGGCGCTGGGATGGTGCGACGGCGTTTCGATGGTGATCCGCCCCTTGGTGCCGATGTATTGCGACTCCTCGATGAAGCGGCCGTTGGGGAAGGTGATCACGGCGATGCCTTCCTGGTCAGAGTACTGCAGCACGGCAGCGCTTGGGGAACCCCCGTGGGCGGAGTAGACCCCGTTCGCGTAGGGTTGAGCGCGTGCTTTTCGTCCCGCAGCCGCGATGACGGGCATTTCGTCCGCACCGAAGCCGGTGATAGCGGGATTCAGCGCATAGACGCGATCGGGATAGTCGGCTTGCACGACCCGGATGTCGCCGATATCGCCGCGTTCCATGGCGGCTCTCGCGTGTTCGACTGCAGGAAAGAACCGCAGCCACATGCCTTCCCAGCAGACGACGCCGGCCTTGTCCGCAGCCTCGAACACCTCCTTGGCCTGGTCCGCCGTGTCGGTGAACGGTTTCTCGCAGAGCACATGCTTGCCGGCGTCGATGGCCATCATCAGATCCCGATGGTGGTCCCAGGTCTTGGAGGCGATGTAGACGATGTCCACGTCGGGGTCGTCGCATAGGGCTTGATAGGAATCGTAGGCGGTGGGAATCTCGTGGGCGTCGGCGAATGCCCGGGCGCGGTCCATGTCCCGGGCTGCGATGGCGGCGAACTGCGCCCCGGGTACGTCCTGCAACGACTTGACCCAGTCCGAGGAAATCGAACACGCCGAGATGATCCCCCAACGCAGCTTGTGGTGGATGCCATCTTCGTGTGTCAGGCCGAGCCGAATGTCCATCGGCGTGTTCATCGGGAAGC
>CAZJRX010000203.1:0-6930 GCA_964548145.1 uncultured Pseudomonadales bacterium
CACCGAGTCCGCCCGTTCGATTCCTGCCAAGCGTTCCCTCCCAACGTCGGTAACCAGGGCGAATCCGCCGTAGGCGGCATCGACGTGAAGCCAAATGCCCTCGTCCTCGCAGTAGTCGGCTATCGTCCCCAGGAGATCGACCGAACCGGTGCTGGCCGTACCAGCGTTTGTACAGATGGCGACGGGATGCAGACCGGCGGCACGGTCTTCGGCCACGAGACGAGCCAGCTCACGCGTGTCCAGGCGAAAATCGTCGTCCGTGGGCACCAGACGGATGCACTCGCGACGCGTGCCGGCGACAAGGGCCGCCCGCTTCAGGGCGCTGTGGCTTTGGTCGCTCATGTAGACGACCGTTCGTTCCGGGTGCCCTGCCGCTTCCCGCGCCGCCACAAGCGCCTCGACGCTCGCCGCCGAACCGCCGCTCGTCAGAAGTCCGCCGGCCGTCTCCGGGTAGCCAATCCAACCGCGTATCCAATCGGTGACGGTCAGTTCCAGTTGGCTGGTCCCGCTCGATACGAGCCAGGTGCACGAGTTGAGGTTGCAGCCGGCGGCGAGAAAATCCGCGACAATGCTCGGCCAGGTGGGGCTCGACGGGACGAAACCAAAGAACCGGGGATGGTCGAGCCGCGCCGCGTACGGGAGCACGTCCCGCACCACCTGCGCCAGGACCTCCTCCGCAGGTCGCCCGTCTTCCGGCGGCGACCCGCCGAGCTGCGCCTCCAGCACCTCGCGAAACTCCCCGTCCCAGGCATTCGCGTCATCGAGTCCACTCGTGCGCTCGATTAGGACTTCCGTTGCCTTGTCCGCCAATCGGCGCATGTCCTGCGGCGTCATGCCCAGGTCACTCGGCTCGCCCATCGTGGCCCCCTCCACTGTTTATTGAACTCGGAACAAGGCGCTCGCTCGAGTCGCCTTTTCGATGCCGTATTATGACCATCACTCGTCGGTCTCGGGTGCCGACGCTAGCGTTCTTGAGTTTCGGCCATCTTTACAGTTGAGCCAAGTTCTTGGACGCCTCGCGTACACGCGACCGCCTACTCAGCCGCCCCGCGCCCGCGCGCGAGGAGTGCGGCGATCTCGGTGGTCGACTCCGTCGCGGCCAGCGCCGCCAGTCGTCGTCCTTCGGCATCGGCAACGTCGATCCGGGCGCCCCGCTCGAGCAGCAGCTTGACCGCCCTCGGGCGTTTGCGGAGCACCGCGAAAGCGAGCGGCGTCTGCCAATCGGCCTCGTGGGCGTCGTCACCTGCGCGCTCCGCCCCGATCGTCGTTTCGAGCAATCCCGGATCGGCGTCCAGGAAGGCGCGCAAGCGGTCGAGATTCTCCACCAGCACCACGTCGAAGACGCCGACCGCCTGGTCGGCCAGGTAGGCGAGGGTCGCCTCGGCACCGGCCGTCGTCGCCCATTGCAGTGGCGTCGCGGCGTGATGCCTGTCGCGCACGTTGAGGTTCGCGCCCCGCTCGAGAAGCAAACGCACCATGCCGACGTGATCCTGGAACGCCGCCTGGTGTAGCGGTGCGACATCGCCGACACGATCAAGGTCGAAGCCCAGGTCCGCCATGAGGCGAACGGCTTGTCGCCGATCAGAGCTTGCGGCGTCGACCACCAGGTCCGGCTCGGCCCGCTGGACGCGCTGTACCAGATCGGGATCGGTGTCGACGAGCCGACTGGCCGTGTCGGCGTCGACCGCCATGCAGGCCCCGATCAACCGGGCCGAGGCATCGAGGTCGACGGCCTCGGCACCGCGTTCCTCCATGTAGCGCGCAAGGTCCGGATGCCCGGCGCGGATCGCGGCCTCGACGAGGGTCCTGCCGTCCGACGTTCGTCCCGTGACGTCGGCACCGTGGTCGATCAGAAGCCTGGCGCGCTCGACGTGGTGTTTCTGGACCGCCCAGTTCAACTGGTAGTCGAGGGTCTTGTCGGGATTCTCGGCGTAGACCCCGTTCTTCTGCGCCCAGCGCCAGTTGTTGCGGTGTTCCGGGCCGAGGCCGCGGGCGAGCAGCATGGCGAGACAGTCGTGGCCCGGGGTGAACATGGTGTTGTAGAGCGCCTGGCCGTCGTTCGGGTCGGCACCGGCGTCGAGCAACAAGCCGGCGAGTACCATGCACTGCGCGTGTGGCGGCTGGTTGACCGGCCCCATCTCCCCCTCGCCGAAGGCGCCGGTCAACGCGGTGAACCGGTATTGGCCGCCCCACATGTAGTGGCTGTTCGGATCGGCACCGCGCTCGATCAAAAGACCGGCGACGCCGAGCGTCGAGCGTCCCGGCAGGTTGAGGCGCGAGTAGCAGGCGTAGAGGAGCGGTTCCCAGTCGAAGTAGCCCCCGCGCCGGTTGACGAGGCCGGGATCCTCGTCCACAAACCGCGCGACGGTCGCGACATCGCCGACACACGCCGCGTGCCAGATGTCGGCGGTGGCGAGCCCGGGATCATCCTCGAGCATCTTGCGGGCACGGTCGGCGTTGTCGGGACGGTCCGTCTGGAAGTAGGTCAGGCAGCCGAGGAGCAGGAAGTCGGCGTTGTCGCCCGGATGGGTGACGTAGGCTTCGAGCTGTCGCCAGGTGGCGAATCCGTACTCGTTCGCAACGGCATGGCGGGCGGTCGCGGCGGCTTCGCCCCGGCTTGACGCCTGCGCGACCCACTTCTTCACCTTGTCCAACGATGTGTTCCAGGGCAGTTGTCTCGACATCGCTCGCGCCTTTCCGGGGAACGGCTAATCTACATTCGCACGGGCGACTAATCATGGACTTTCCGGTTATGCTACTGTCGCAGCACTTTGGACGAGCCGAGGCATTGGGGGTGACGATGTTGGCGAACGTCGATTCAAAGGGGTTGTCAGTGCGCATGGGTTGGGTCTCATTAGCGGGCGTGTTGCTCTTCGCGGCGGGCGCTGCTGCCGACAACAGTGTCCTCAAGGCCATGAAGACCGAGCTCGACCGCTCCATGCGAGTACTTGGGGAACAGCCCGTGCCGCCCTACTTCCTGAGCTACGAGATCACCGAAACCAAGGGCATGTCGGCCAGTTCACAGTTCGGCGCGCTCGTGTCCAGCCGGGATTCCCACACGCGCGTGCTGGACATCGACCTCAGGGTCGGCGACTACGCGCTCGACAACACCCGGCCGCTACGGGGCCAGAGCGGCTTCTCGTTCTTCGGCAGCAACCGGGTGAACGCGCCGGTCGAGGACGATGTCGACGCGATTCGGGCGCTGCTCTGGTCGGAAACCGACAAGCGCTACAAGCGCGCCCTGGAGGAATTCACCACCGTGCAGACCGACGTGCAGGTGACGGTGGAGGCCGAGGACCAGGCCGGCGACTTCTCCCGCGAAAAGCCATCCAAGGGCCACGAGATCGCACGGCCCATCGAGGTCGATCTCGCCGACTGGGAAGAGAAGATCGCACGCTACACCCAGCCCTTCGCACGCTACGGCGACTTCTACCAGGCGAGCGCGTCGTTCTCCGCCGAGATCGAGACCCGATGGTTCGTGAACAGCGACGGGTCCGAGATCCAGACCTCGGAGACCCTCTACCGGCTGTTCGTCTCCGCAAGCACCAAGGCCGAGGACGGCATGGTGCTACCGCTCTACAAGAGCTACATCGCGCTGACACCCGAGAGCATCCCGGACGACGAGACCGTGTCGCGGGACGTCGCGAACATGATCGAGACCCTGCTCGCACTGCGTGACGCGCCCCTCGTCGATCCCTACACGGGACCGGCCATACTGACCGGCGAGGCCAGCGGGGTGTTCTTCCACGAGATACTCGGCCATCGCGTCGAAGGGCACCGGCAGAAACTGGAGGGCGAGGGCCAGACCTTCAAGAAGCTGCTCAACGAGCGCGTCCTGCCGGCGAACTTCTCCGTGCACTTCGACCCGACAATGACGCGGCACGGCGGAACCGACCTCGTCGGCACCTACCGATTCGACAACCAGGGGATCCCGGCGCGCCGGGTCACGGTCATCGACCAGGGCATCCTCAAGGGTTTCCTGTTGTCGCGCAGGCCCATCGACGGATTCCCCAACTCCAATGGCCACGGTCGCAAGCAACCGGGTCTCCATCCCGTGGCGCGGCAGTCCAACCTGATCGTCGAGGTTACCGATCCACTGACCAGCGACGAACTCAAGGACCGCTTGCTGGCCGCCATCGACGCGGAGGGCAAGCCGTTCGGGCTGCGCTTCGAGGCGATACAGGGCGGGTTCACCACGACAGGTCGGTTCATGCCGAACGCGTTCAACGTCACGCCGCTGGTCGTCTATCGCATCTACCCCGACGGTCGCGAAGAACTGGTGCGGGGCGTCGATCTCATCGGTACGCCACTCACCACGTTCGGCCGGGTGACTGCCGGGGACGACCGGATCGCGGTGTTCAACGGCACCTGCGGGGCGGAGTCCGGCGGCGTGCCCGTCTCCGCCGCGTCGCCGAGCATCCTGGTCTCGCAGATCGAAGTGCAGAAGAAGGGCAAGTCCCAAGATCGACCGCCACTGCTCCCGGCGCCCATGGGGGACGACCGGCTGGGCTTCTCGGTCTTGTAGGGAGGGATACGCCATGAGTAGGACGCCATACCCGTCTGCCGCCATCTTGAGCGTGGTGCTACTGGCCTTGCTCGGTGCGACCGCCCGAGCCGATGACGAGGTCCTCATGCAGGCCATGCGCGACGAACTGGCGCGCACCATGGCCGAGCTTCGCATGGAGGACATGGACAAGCCCTACTTCGTTGCCTACACCGTTCGCGACACCGAGTGGCTGTCGGCCGGCGCCAGCTTCGGGGCGCTGCTGCCAAGCTCACGGAACCGATCCCGGCGGTTGAGCGTTGAACTCCGGGTCGGCGACGCCTCGTTCGACAACACCAACTTCCGTGCCATGGGGGCGTTCCTATCGAGCGGCGGCGGTTCGATGCTGCCGTTGACCGACGACCTGGTCGAGATTCGCCGGCAGATCTGGCTCGCCACCGACACCGCCTACAAGAACGCGCTCAAACAGATCGCCAGCAAGCGCGCCGGGCTGCAGAACCAGACCCGCGTCGAGGATCTCGGCGACCTGTATCCCCAGGAGCCCTACACCCACACCGACGACGCCCCGCACGGGCTACCCGAGTTGGGCGATATCGAGACCTTGGTGCGGGGTCTATCCGCTCGGTTCCGGGACATGCCGCATATCGTGGACTCCCGGGTCAGCGTCAGCGCCAGGCGGGGACGCACCTACTACGTGAACAGCGAAGGCTCCTCGTTCATCCGCGCCGACCCGCAGGCCAGCTTGCGGGTCACCGCCCATACCCAGGCGGACGACGGCACGCTGCTGCACGACTTCCGTGCTTTCCACGCCCGGGATTGGGAGGAGATCGGCAATCGCGACGACCTAGTGGACGAGGTCGATAACCTGGGCGCGGCGATTGCCGAACGGCGGACGGCGGCGTCCTTCGACGAACGCTACATCGGCCCGGTGCTGTTCGAAGGCCAAGCCGCCGCCGAGTTCACCGCCCAGGTGCTTGCGCCGAGGCTCCGCGGCGTGCGAACACCGGACACCGAGTCCCGGTTCGCCGGCAGCGTTCGGGGTTCGGCCAACCCGTTCCTCGACAAACTCGGCGCCCGGGTGCTGCCACGGTTCATGGATCTCAAGGACGATGCGACGCTCACCGGGAACGACTTCGTGAGCGGCTATCCCGTCGACGACGAAGGCGTCCCGGCGCAGGCGACGAGCCTGGTCGAAAACGGCATCCTGAAGACGCTGCTCACCACCCGCAATCCGGTTCGCGGCATCGACGCCAGCACCGGGAACCGGCGCGGCGGCGGACCCCAGCCGAGCAACCTCCTGCTGACCACCCAGCGTGGCACGCCGAAAGAGGAGCTCTACGGTGAGCTGATGCTCCTGGTGGAGGAACGGGAAGCGGAATACGGCATCGTCGTCCGTCGTCTCGGCAATCCGAGGATGAGGCCGCGCACGAACGCCGGCTTCTCGATTGGTGTCGGCGGCTCGGGGCCGGGGCAAGCCAGTGTCGACAACGCCCTCCTCGCCTACAAGGTGTACCCGGACGGGCGCGAGGAACTCCTGCGGACCGTCGAGTTCGCCGGCATCGCGGACTCGGTGTTCAAGGAGATCGTGGCGGCTTCCGACACCCGCTCGATCCACACCCGATCAGGTTCGTCGCGCTTCGGCGGCGGGATCACGATGGTTTTCGGCGGCGTTGGACTGGCAGCCGCCAGCGGCGGGACAACGATGACCCTGTCCGTACCGGACCTACTGTTCGAGGAGCTGAGCCTCAGAAATCCAACCGGAAACCTCCCGCACCTGCCGGTGGCGAAGCACCCGTTCTTCGAGGACTAGCGGGGGCACCCCAGCCCGACGAGTGATGGCCACAATACGGCATCGCAAATGCGACTCGAGTGAGAGCTTTTTTCCGCGTTCCAGGAGACCAGAACGGAGGCCCGCCAGTCGGTTGGACACGAGCCCGAAAGCCGCTCTCGCAACGCTACACCAACGCTTGAACCTGTTTGAGGACCTGGTAACAAGTGCTATGATCAGGTCATTCCATTGGATTTTCGCACGCATGGATACAAGGTTCTCTCAGGATGTCGTGCCGTTGGCCGATCTGAAGGTCAACCCGGGAAGGATCGTCAAACACGCGTCAGAGGCCGGACGACCGGTACTGCTGACCCGGCGGGGACGCGGCGTTGCCGTCGTTCAGTCGGTCGCCGAGTACGAGTCGGCCGCGGAGGAGCGGGCGTTCATGCGCGGGGTTGTCGAAGGGCTCGCCGACATCGAGGCGGGTCGCGACATGTCCTTAGGCGAAGCCAAGACCCGCCTCGGGCTGGCATGAGGCGATGTCCGACATCGCCAGCCGCTTCGCGGAGTCCGCGGTTGCAGATTTGGAGGGGATCAGAACCTGGTATGCCGACCAAGGTGTGCCGGATGTGCGTGACCGCATCCTGAATGGTGTGTT
>CAZJRX010000204.1:0-6920 GCA_964548145.1 uncultured Pseudomonadales bacterium
GATGTCGGCCTTCGCCGGCCCCGACGTCTCCTCGCTCGAACTCGTCGCTTCGGATCGGGGCGATGAGACAATCGAACTGCAGATGGCGTTGGATGTCCAGGCGGGGACGCCGTACCAGTTCGCGGTGGGACTGCCCCGCGACGCCGCCCAGGTCCGCCTGTCGCCCGAGCTTCTGATCATGGAGTGGGGCCCGACGCCCGACAACGACGACCGGATGAACGCCGCCACCCTCGCCGGCATGAGCGGATCGGTATTCGGCTCGAACGAATTCGCCACGACTGAGAAAGGCGAGCATACCGGCACCCTCGGCGATGCGTCCCTGTGGTGGTCCTTCGAACCCGACGAAAGCGGTTGGACGCGGTTCGCGGTGGACGGACCCCGAGGTTCGAAGCTCGCCATCTACGAGGTCGGGGCCGACGGCGGTCTCCACCTCGTGACGATCAGTCGTAATCTCGGGACGGTCTCGGCGACGTTGCGCGTCCGGGCCGGCACCCGATACATCCTTCGACTCGGCACGTATCTCTACGACGCCGAGGGATTCGGCGGTGGTGCGACAGGATCCTTCGAGCTTAGCTGGGGCCCGACGGACGCGCCGGCGCTGTTGCGTTTCGTTGGATCCGTTGAGGACGGCGAGATAGCCGACAACGGCATGGAGGTCGCCTTGGGATCCAGCCTGGGCGCCCAGGTGTTGAACGGCGACGGGACCGAGCTGTACCTCGCCACGGACCTAGGCATCCAGGTCTTCGCGCGGGACACCATGAGCGGCAAACTCACGCCGATTCAGACGCTGGCTGACCACGTCCTCGATTCCGATACGCAAATGATCTGGGACGACACCGGTTCGGCGCTGCTAGTCGCCGCCTGCAGTGGTTGGATGAAGTTCACGCCCCGCGACGGTGGCGGGATCGAGCATGCCGGCGAAATCGACGGCGCGCCGTGCCCAGTGTCGACGGTCTTGGTGTACGGGGACCACGTACACCACGTGATGAAGCCGTGGTTGATCGAGACGTTCCGTTTCGACGCCGACCACAATGCGCTGTCACAGCTCGGCGTCAACGCCATTCCCGACGTGGCGACGGCCGTGATTACCGCCGACGGCGCCAACATCTACGCCCTCACCGACGACGACGGCGACTACGCGCTCGCAGCCATCGAGCGCGATCTCGAAACCGGTTCGCTCGGCATTTCGACCATAATCCAGGACGGGGCCGAGACGTCCGGGGGGACTGTCGACGGGCTGTCGGACGTAGCCACGATGTCCGTCCACGGTTCGCATCTCTTCGTCTCCGCCGGGGCCGGTGGTACCGACACCCTCGTGTTCGACCTCGCGGACCGCGCGCAGCCGACGTTCATCGGCAACCTTGAGGGATTCCTCAGTGGGTTCGGCAACGATTGCCAACACGCCGTGGCGCGCAGCAACCCGTCCAGCGTGGACGTCGTCTGCAGCGGCGGTGTCGGTCAGGCATTCACCGTTCAGGTTGGCCGCGACAGTGCCGTGATGGCGTCCGACCTGGTTCGGGCAACCGGGGTGGGATCCGACGCCTTCGGCAACGTGGTCGACGCCTTCGACGATGTCTTGTCGGTTGGCGCAAGTCCCGACGGTCGCCACCTCTACGTGGCAGGTTCGGTCTTCGTCTTCGGCTTCGATCCCACGACCGGCCAGCTCTTCTTCGGCGACGTTGTCAGGCTGCTGACATTCGAAAGGGTGTTCGCTGACCAAGAGAATTCGGGCGACAGTTAAGCCCGCCCAGCGCGGTGCAACCCGATCCGACCTGCCGCCGATACCGGCGGCAGGTCACCCCCGGCCCAGCCGGCCGCCGGCGGCCAGGGAATGACGAACCCGGGGTTGTCCCTCCCGCGCCCTATGACCCAGCGGCGCGCGTGAAACGGGCACGGGCGACGCCGTGGTTCGCTGGCGTTGGCACCACGAAACAGCGTCGTTCGCCGGACGTTGGCCCGAGGGACCGATCTGTTTACGCGAAACCCTCGGCGATTGCCCGCACGGCATCGGCCACACGGCTGACACGCGCGGTGTCGACAGTGGCAGGCCAGCGGTCGTCGGGGTGGTGGAACCAGGCGTTGCTGCCGAGCAGCGACACGTAGCGTTCGCCGAGATCGTGGATATTGCGGGCCTCGCCACCGGGGCGTTCGCCGAGCGGCGTCGTCGCTGCAATGGCGACACCGGCATCCGCCAACGCCCGGCGCGCGAGGCCGAGCAGATCCTTGTCCGCCGCCTGTAGGCGGATGCCCGAACCGACGGCCGCGAAGTTCGCACCGAGGTGGATCCAGGCATGTGCACTGCGCATGTGGTTGTGTGCCAGGAAGTGATCGAGACCCAGATGGCCGAGCTCGTGGCCGCTCGTCGCAACGAACAGCACATCGCGCGTCGGCCGGTTCGCCGCAAAGTGCCTGACGAGCGATAGCCAGACCGCAATGCCGCCGCCACGTTCCGCGGTTGAGACCCACCAGCTGCTCTTCGGCGTCACGACCACCAGCGGTGCGAGGGACGGTTCGCGACCGGCAACGCGGCAGACGACATTCGAGGCCGCGGCCGTTTCCAAAGCCACCTGCACCGTTATCCGGGCCGACTCGCCCCGCTCCGCGGCACCCCGCAGCCAGGCGTCGTGTTCCGTCGCCACCTGCAGGACCGGCGGTCCGAAAGGCGCGGTGAATCCATCGGCGTTGTGCAACGCCAGGCCCTTAACCCGCGGGTCCATCCTCGACACCGCCACCAGGGCGCGGTGGGCATTGGCACGGCGGGCGTCGGCCAGCAGGCGGTTGGCGTCTCCCGCCGCGTTGCCGAACGATCCGAGACCGATGCACTCGGAACCGGCTGCCGAACCGGCCGTCAACGGCACCAGCCGGCCAGCAACGCCCGCCGGTTCGGTTGTGGCGCCGTCGAACATGGGGACTCCGTCGACGACCACGTCCCCGATCGCGACGTTGCAGCATTCGAGAACCCACCGCGACAGTTCGAATTCCTGGCGCTCGGCGACGATGCCAGCGTCGTGGACGAGTTCCATGAGCCATTCGGCGGTCCGGCGATCACCCGCCGTCCCGGTGCGGTGGTCGTCGATCGCGTCCCAGCCCCGGATGTCGGCGGCAACCTGCCCGGCTTCTTCCAAACCTCGACCCTCGTTGCCGCTCACGCTTCCAGATCCTTGACCAGCGCGGCGAGCGTCGGCGGCTCGAGCATCGCGCTACAGCGCAACTCGTCGTGGTCGATCCCGAAGCTCACCGGTGCGCCGTCGCGAACCGCGGCAATCCGTGCGGAATCGAGTTCGAAGCGCAGGAAGTGTACGGCGGCGGTCTTGTCCCGGGCGGAGCGGTCGAGGTCGTCGTTGGCGAAAGCGAACGTCCTCGGCAACGCCGCGACCTCGAGCCAGACCCGGTGCTCCACCCCGGGCATCCGCGCCAGCGCCGCGGCACGTTCCTCGACGTCCTCGTATTCGATGAGGAACGTCGCCTTCCAGTTGGTCCCGTCCGGAATCAACGGGTTGTAGGTCGCGATCTCCTCCGCAATGGCATCGGGCTCGAAGATGCGTTCGACCCTGAGCATCTCCTGGACCTGGTACTTCATGGTCAGGAAATCCTCGAACAGAAGCGTGGCGTGGGGACCCAAGGCCACCCGACGCGCCTTCTTGTGTTCGATGACCAGGCACCGGAACGAGTCGCGTTCCACGGCGTACTGCTCGAGGCTCCAGAGGTTCGAACGGGACAGTTTCGCCACCCTACCCAAGGCTCTCAGATCCCGTAGGCCCGACGCAGCATCGTGATCGGGTGCGTGGCGGTGGTGCCATCGTCCAGGCCGTGCTCGATGATCCGTCCCGCCATGGGGCAGTCGGAACCGTAGGTGTCGGCTTCGGCCTCGCGTACCCGGCGGACCACGGGGCGGGCGATCTTCATCGCCTTCGGATAGGTCTCCGCCTTCACCGCGTAGGTACCGTCGTGCCCCGAACAGCGCTCGATCATGGTGACCTCGGTATCCGGCACCAGGGCAAGAAACTCGCGCGTGCGCTGGCCGATGGCCTGCACCCGCTGATGGCAGGCGGCGTGGTAGGCGACCTTGCCCAGGGACGCCTTGAAATCGACGTTGGCGAGGTCGTCCCGGCGGCGCAGCACCAGGTATTCGAAGGGGTCGAAGAACGCCGCCCGAACGCGGGCGACCTCGTCGTCGTCCGGGAACAGGAGGGGCAGTTCCTGTCGGTACATCAACGTACACGACGGTATGATCGACAGGAGGTCGCAGCCGTCGCCGATGGCATCCAGGAACACTGGCAGGTTGGCGTCCTTGCGGGCAGCCACCGCGTCGAGGTCGCCGAGTTCGAGCTTCGGCATCCCGCAGCAGGCCGTATCGGCGAGCAAGGTGGTCGCGATGCCGTTGTGGCGCAGCACGGCAAGCAGGTCGAGAACCACGTCCGGGTCGTTGTGCTCGCCGTAGCAGGTCACGTACACGGCAACCTTGCCCGTCGTACCGGTACCCGGTACCGGTTCGATGTCGTCGACGGCGGCGCGGTCGTCAACGGCGGCGCGTCTGCTCGCGGTGCGGCCATGGAATGCCGGCAACGGGGCATCCCGGTGGATCCCCGCGATCCGTTCGCCGAGCCCCCGCAGGGCCCCGTTATTCGCCGCCGCATTGGCGAGGCGGGCGACACCGGGCGTCGACAACGCCTTGAAAGCGGGCCCCGTGCTCGTGATGAGACGGTCGCGCCAGCGCGGCTTGGTCTCCTTGAACCGAGCCGCCTTGGCACGCAGCATGAGATGCGGGAAGTCGATGCGCCATTCGTGTGGCGGCAGGTACGGGCACTTGGTCTCCGCGCACAAGTCGCACAGGTAGCAGTGGTCGACGACCTTGCCGTAGTCGGCCCTGTCGACGCCGTCGACCTCCATCGTATGCGACTCGTCGACCAGGTCGAACAGTGTGGGAAACGCCTCGCACAGATTCACGCAGCGTCGGCAGCCGTGGCAGACGTCGAACACCCGTTCGAGTTCGGCATCCACCGCATCCCGGTCGTGAAAGTCCGGGCTGCGCCAGTCGATGGGTTCCCGTCTGGGCGCTTCTAGGCTGCCTTCCCTAATGACGTCGTTCCTCTTCCGGCCGGCGCAGGAGGAGCCCCTGCCGCGACGGATCGCATCTGCGGCTGTTGCCTGTGTCCATGGCCGGGACCGAGACTCGCTTGCGTTGCAACGAGACAGGCGCACACAACGCGCCGCCTGGGCGCGCAGCCACCCCTACGAATTGATCATGCAATCCAAGGGGTTGTGGCTTTGTTCGCAGCGATGCCTGTTGCGGTCGTCGATTCGAGCGGCGCGGCATCTACTCCATCGCGTCCAGCGCTTTGGTGAAGCGGTTGGCGTGCGACCGTTCGGCCTTGGCCAGCGTTTCGAACCAGTCGGCGATTTCGTCGAAACCTTCGTCGCGGGCGGTCTTCGCCATACCCGGGTACATGTCGGTGTACTCATGGGTCTCCCCCGCGATGGCGGCCTTGAGGTTGTCGCCGGTGGTGCCGATCGGCAGACCGGTCGCCGGATCGCCGACGCTCTCCATGTATTCCAGGTGGCCGTGGGCGTGGCCCGTCTCGCCTTCCGCCGTGGAGCGGAACACGGCCGCCACGTCGTTCTCACCCTCGACGTCGGCCTTGGCGGCGAAGTAGAGGTACCGTCGGTTCGCCTGTGATTCCCCGGCGAACGCGTCCTTCAAGTTCTGCAGCGTCTTGCTGTCCGTCAGATCCACGCTAGTGCTCCCTTTGCTTGGTGGTTATGGAACGGTGGGGAGTATGCTTCGGCGTCGATATGTCGATCAAGGGGGCGACCATGGCGGTAGTGGATTTCGTCGATCACGGGCGGTGGGCCGAGGTCGTCCTGAATCGACCGGAGACCCGCAATGCCATCAACGGTCCCGTGGGCGAAGCTCTCGCGGCGGCGATCCGGCGCGCCGACGCCACGGACGGCGTCCAGGCGATACTGTTGCGCGGGGCCGGGGGCGCGTTCTGCTCGGGCCTCGATCTCAAGGCCTTCAACGCCGATCCGGCGCCGGATTGGATGCCGCGCTTCGGCGCGATCTGGCGGGGCGCCCACAAGGCACTCTTCGAATGCGGCAAGCCCATCGTCGTCGCCTTGGAACGCTTCGCCATCAACGGCGGCGCCGCGCTGGCATTGGCGGCGGATCTGCTCGTGGCTGGCGAGACCGCGTTCCTGCAGGTCGGCGAGGTCAAGCAGGGCATGGCGGCGCCCTACAACATGAGCTGGCTGCGGCTGCGGCACAGCGAGAACGTCGCTGCCCAGTTGACCCTTACCGGGCGTCGGTTTGACGGATCGGAACTCGCCGCGCTGGGCATCGCACACTCGGCCGTTGCCGACGACGACGTGGTAGGTGCCGCACGCCGACTGGTGGAGGAACTGGCCGCCTACCCCGAGGGTGCGCTGGCGCGGATCAAGGCGCTGCTTCGAGCCTACAACGATACGCCGGCCGACGACTGGTTCGACCGGGCGGTCGGACAAGCTGCCCACGCAAGTACTCGATCTGGCAACGGATAGAAGGAAGCAACTGGAGGAAGCTATCGTGGAAGCGGTCAATCAGGAAAGGATGGCGGTGAAGCTCATCGACGCGCAGAGCGTGTTCGACGAGGAATACCCGCCCGGTTCCAAGAAGCGGGCGGCGTTCCAAAGCGCCTACTTGGCGCGTGTCCGCAAGCGGCAGCGCATCGGCAGAATCAAGGAGAAGTCTTCTGACGGGGCTTCGCGCCAAGACCCGTGCGGCTAGCCCGCATTTCTCACCAGTGGCCGCGATGATGCGCGCCCTTCCGGGCGCGATCGAGGATTTTGGTTCCGTGCGGATGTGCTTCAGCACGCGCTCGCGACCGAGAGCATAGGCGCGTCGCAAGCGACGCGATGGCCTACGGTTGAGGTCGCATGTGCGC
>CAZJRX010000205.1:0-6895 GCA_964548145.1 uncultured Pseudomonadales bacterium
TACGAACTCGTCGCGTTGGCGTCGGGTGGAATGGGGTCCGATCAGCATGCCGTAGCCGCCCGACTCGTTGGCGGGCTTAACGACCAGGTCCTGGAGGTTGTCCAGCACGTAGTCGCGGTGGTCCTTCTCCGCGCACCGGTAGGACGGCACGTTGGCGAGGATCGGCTCTTCGCCGAGGAAGTAGCGGATCATGTCCGGCACGTAGGTATAGATCACCTTGTCGTCCGCGACCCCGCAACCGGGAGCGTTGGCAAGGGCAACGTTGCCCGCCTGCCATGCACGCATCAGCCCAGGGACACCCAGCATCGAGTCCTTGCGGAACGCACGGGGATCCAGGAACAGGTCGTCGATGCGTCGGTAGATGACATCGACGCGCTCCAAGCCGCCGATGGTCCGCATGTACACGCAGTCGTCGTCGCCGACCGTGAGGTCGGATCCCTCGACCAGTTCCGCCGCCATTTCCAGGGCCAGATAGGCGTGTTCGAAATATGCCGAGTTGTAGATGCCCGGGGTGAGCACGACGATCCGCGGTGCGCGGACGTCCCGGGGCGACAGCGACCGCAAACACGCCGCAAGCGCCGCCGGGTAGTCGTCCACCGGGTGGATCGCGTAGTGCTCGAAGAGTTCCGGGAATACGCGCTTCATCACGGCGCGGTTCTCGAGCATGTAGGACACCCCGCTCGGCACCCGAAGGTTGTCTTCCAAGACGTACAGCGAACCGTCCGCGTCGCGCACCAGGTCGGAGCCGCAGACGTTGGACCAGACGCCGTAGGGCGGGTCGATTCCCGCGCAGCGGGATCGGTACTCCCTCGAGTTCATGACGTAGTCTGCCGGCACGACGCCGTCGCGCAGCGACCGCCGGTGGTGGTAGACGTCGTCGATGAAGGCGTTCAACGCCCGCACGCGTTGCTTGAGACCCCGGGCAATCTCGTCCCACTCGCGCTTGAGGATCAGCCTGGGGACGATGTCGAAGGGCCATTCGCGGTCGATGTTGGCACCTTCGTGGTACACCGAGAACGTAATGCCCATCGAGCGGATGGCGAGGTCGGCGGCCATCTTGCGTTCGGCGAGTTCGTCGTCGGAAAGCCTGCCGAGCGCCTGGACAAGCTGGCCGGCGCCGGGGCGGGCGCGGCCGCTCGGCAGCACGAGTTCGTCGTGGAAACCCTCGGATTGGTAGGCGTGCCAATCGATGGTCACGGCGTCGCAACCGAGACGAGTTCGTGTACGAACCGAAGCTTGTCTACTACCAGCTCCGTCAAGGCGAACGGATACGCGTCGTCGAGTCCCATGCTGCGGTTTAGGTCGTTCATGGCGGGTGCCAGGGCTCGCCATTGGTCGATGGTCTGGTCAAACGGCTGCGCAGTTCCAGTCGGGTCGGCGAATCGAACGTCGCAAATGGCCAGTCCGTCGTCAGCCGCCGTTTGCAGGGTGTCCACGACGTGCAGGTAGTGACTCCAGCATTCCGCGAAGTCCTCGAGGGGGTGGCTTGACGCGTAGGCGACCACGTACTCCTCCTGCCAGCCATCGGGTGGCCCTTCCCGATAGTACGTGTCCAGGCTGTCTTGGTAGTGCCGGCGTTCATCGCCGAACCGGTCGCGGAATTCGTCGAGGGCGTCCCCGTGAGCGACCAGGCGCTGCCAGTAGTAGTGCCCGGACTCGTGCCGGAAGTGGCCGAGCAAGGTTCGGTACGACTCGTTCATCGCGAGTCGCATCTCTTCGCGAAGGACAGGGTCCGCCTCGAGCAGGTTGATGGTGATTTCGCCCTGGGCATGCCCGGTGGTGACTTCGTCGTGGGCGTCGAGGTTGGGGTGGGCCTCGTCCAGCCGCGCATCGGCAAGAATGCGAAAGGCCAGGCCGTCGGGTCGCTCGGCGCGGCCCTCCACCGGCAGTCCCAGGCTCATCAGCGTGAACAGGAGCCGTCGCTTGGCCTTCTCCACGTCGTGATAGAGACGTACACGTCGCGTCTCGGAGAGATCGGGGATGACTTCGTTCAGGGCGCAGGCGGTGCAGAAGCCCCCCTGCCCGGCGGCGGCGCGCCAATTGCAGGTTCCAGGATAGGCGTGGTGGGCGCAGCGTTCCGCCGCGGTCTCGACGACCCGCAACGACAACGTTGCCGGGTCGAAGACCAGTTCCCGCCCGCACGCGAGGCAGCGGTCGTTCTCGAAGTAGACGCGGTTGCCGCAGCTACACCGGAATGACCGCACGTCCGAACGCCCGATCCGTAGCCCGGTCAGGCCCCGTTGGTGATTGCCTCGAGCACTTTGGGAGGCGACAGTGGCAGTTCGGTCAGGCGTACACCCACGGCATGGCTGACGGCATTGCCGACCGCGGCCAAAGGCGCAACGATCGGTGTCTCACCGCAGCCGCGAACGCCGTAGGGGTGGTTCGGATTCGGCACCTCGACGATCTCGGTGTCGATCATCGGCAGGTCCGATGCGACGGGTACGCGGTAGTCCAGGAAGCCCGGGTTGTCCAGAACGCCGTTGTCGTCGTAGATGTACTCCTCGTTCAACGCCCAGCCAATGCCTTGGGCGGCACCGCCCTGCATTTGGCCTTCGACGTAGTCGGGGTGGATCGCGGTGCCGGCGTCCTGGATCGCGGTGAAGCTCTTGACCATTGCACGACCGGTTTCCCGATCGACGTGGACATCGGCCATGTTGACGGAGAAGGCCGGTCCGGCACCCTGGGCGGTCAACGACGCTCGACCGGAGTTCGGGCCGCCGGTACGCGCCGCGTTTCGGGCCAGTTCGGTGAGCGAGAGGGGCTCCGCTTCGACGTTGACGCCGGCGACGGGTCGCGCCTCGCCGTCGGACCACTCCACCTGGTCGGGTTCGACGCCCCAGGTCGCCGCCGCCCGGGATTTGAGTTGCCGGATGACGTCCTCGCAGGCGCGGATCACGGCGAGACCCGTCGCGAACGTGGTGCGGCTGCCGCCGGTCGTCGCGCAGTAGCCGGTAGAGTCGGTATCGGCTACGCGGACACGCATCCGGTCGTAGGGCACGCCGAGGGTCTCCGCCGCCATCAGCGCCATGGACGCGCGGCTGCCGCCGATATCGGGACTGCCTTCGACAATCTTGACCATGCCGCTATCCGCGATGTGGACCTCGGCGCTCGACTGGTTACCGCCGTTGAACCAGAACCCCGCAGCTACGCCCCGTCCTTCGTTCTCGCCGAGTGCCCGCGTGTAGTTCGGGTGGGCCTTGGCGGCTTCCAGGCACGCCTTCAGGCCGACGGGTCCGAAGGTGGGCCCATAGGCGGCGCGGGTGCCTTCGCCGGCGGCGTTCTTGAGCCGGAAATCGATAGGGTCCATGCCGACTCGTTCGGCGAGTTCGTCGATCGCGGACTCGCCGGCGAACATGGACTGCGGTGCCCCGGGCGCGCGGTACGCGGCCACCCGCGGCCGATTCACCACCACCTCGTAGCCCTCGATGAGTACATCGTCGACATCGTACGGCGCGAATATGCACATGGCGCCGGGTCCGAGCGGGCTACCGGGAAACGCCCCTGCCTCGTAGATCAACTTCGCGTACATGGCGACGATGGTGCCGTCGCGTTTGCAGCCGACCTTTACGGTGTTCACCGTTCCGGATGCGGGGCCGGTGGCGCGGAACACATCCTCGCGGGCCATCACCATCTTCACCGGCCGGCCGCTCTTCTCCGACAGCTTGACCGCCAGCGGTTCCAGGTAGATCGTGGTCTTGCCGCCGAAGCCACCGCCGATCTCGCTGGCGATGACACGGATATCGCCCTCGTCCATGCCGAGCGCCATGGCGGTCATGCTACGTACGCCGAAGTGGCCCTGGGTGCTGCACCAGACGGTCGCCTGGCCGTCCTCGTTGTAGTTGCCGACGCACGCGTGCGGCTCGATGTAGCCCTGGTGGACCATCGGCGTCACGAACGTTCGCTCGACGACCTCGTCGGCGCCGGCGAACGCGGCCTCCACATCGCCCTTGGAGATGACCTGCTTCTTAACGAGGTTGGTGGGCCGTGTCGACGGCTCGGCGAGGCCCTGGGTGACGAGATCGTCATGCAGGATGGGCGCGTCGGGTGCGAGTGCCTGGCGTGCGTCGGTGACGGGTTCGAGAACCTCGTAGTCGACCACCACGGCGCCTGCGGCCGCTTCGGCGATCCGGTTCGACGTGGCGGCCACCGCGGCGACGGCGTGGCCATGGTAGAGCACCTTGCTGCTCGCCATGAGGTTCTCGTTGAATCCTTTGCGCCCGAAGCTGAACTGGGACCGGTCGGGAAAGTCCGCGGCGGTTATGACCGCCAGAACGCCTGGCATGGCTTCGGCGGCGGCGGTGTCGATTCTGCGGATGCGGGCGTGGGCATGGGGACTGCGCACGACCTTGCCGTGGAGCATCCCGGGCAGGGCGTGATCGGCGCCGAAGTTGGCCCGCCCGGTTACCTTTTCCAGTCCGTCGGGTCGTACCGGCCGGGTACCGATGTATTTCAGTCCTTGTGCGGCGCTCATGCCTGCTCCTTAAGTGATTCCGTGATGGCGAACGGCGGGCCGTGTCGTCGGCGTTTAACTATACGATGGAAATCGAACCGATTGTCTTGACGCCGTTGAACTTGCCAGCCGACCTGCGTGTCCCACAGACTGCGGGTACCCACAGAGGAGAAGGCGATGGGCTACGCAGCCTTGCACGAGCGTTTCAGGAGGATCGGCGACCTCAACCACGCCCTGGCGATACTGTCCTGGGACGAGGCGGTGATGATGCCGACCGGCAGCGGTCGCGTTCGCGGCGAAGCGTTGGCGACGCTGACGGGCATGGTCCATGAACTCACCGCGTCGCCGGAGACCGGCGAACTCGTCGACGCGGCGGCCGAGCAGGAACTCGATCCCTGGCAGGCAGCCAACGTCGCCAAGATCCGTCGCGAGTGGGCCACCGCCCGGGCCGTGCCAGCCGACCTCGTCAGGGCGCTGTCGCGAGCAGCGTCGGCATGCGAACAGACCTGGCGCGGCGCGCGGGCGGAGAACGACTGGGGAGCGGTGGTCGACAAGCTCGCAGGCGTGGTGGACCTGACCCGGGAGAAGGCCCAGGCGCTGGCGGACACCCTCGAATGCGAACCGTACGACGCTCTGCTCGACGAGTACGAACCGGGCCTCACAAGCGCGGAAATCGACCCCGTGTTCAGCGAGCTTGGTGCCGTGCTTCCCGACCTGGTGGACGATGCCGTGGCACGCCAACCGACGGCGATCACACCCGATGGGCCCTTCCCGAGCGCCGCTCAGGACGCGCTCGGCCGCGCCCTGATGGCCGAGGTCGGTTTCGATTTCGAACGCGGTCGCCTCGATGTGAGTCATCACCCTTTCTGCGGTGGCGACCCGGACGACACGCGCATCACCACCCGCTACAACGACCACGATTTCCTGGAGTCGATGTTCGCGGTATTGCACGAGACCGGGCATGCGATGTACGAGCAAGGGCTGCCAAGGGACTGGCGCGGCCAACCGGTGGGGAACGCCGGTGGCATGGCGCTGCATGAGAGCCAGTCGCTCATGATGGAAATGCAGGTCTGCCGCGGCCGGCCGTTCATCGAGTTCGCCGCGCCCATCATCCAGCGGGCTCTGCTCGGCGCCGAGACCGATGCCCCCGAGTGGCAGCCGGACAACCTGGTCAAGCTCGCGGCCAAGGTCGAACGTGGCTATATCCGGGTCGACGCCGACGAGCTCACCTACCCGCTGCACGTCATCCTGCGCTACCGTTTGGAGACGGCGTTGCTGGACGGCAGTCTCCGGGTGACGGAGATTCCCGAGGCGTGGCATGAGGGCATGACCGCGTCGCTCGGCCTGTCGACCAGGGACAACTTCACCGACGGCTGCATGCAGGACGTGCACTGGTTCGCGGGGCTGATCGGCTATTTTCCGAGCTACACCCTGGGCGCCCTCATGGCTGCCCAGCTCTACCGGGCGGCGCGGAATGGAATCGACGGTCTCGACGACGCCGTCCGGGAAGGTCGCTTCACGGTCCTGTTCGACTGGCTGCGCCACCATGTGCATGGACGGGGAAGCCTAAAGCCGAGCCTCGACCTCGTCGCCGACGTGACCGGTTCCCGCCTCGGAACGGACGCCTTTCTCGACCACGTGAGAAGCCGCTACGGGTTGCGTTGAGGCGCGCTGACCAGCTTCGCCCGAGTACGATTCACCGGCGTTCGAAGGGTAGGTGGCGTAAACTACCGACGAATGTCATCCGAGATCATTGGCATGACAGCGAGACTTAAGGGGCTATTGGTTGTCGCCTGGGCGACGGCGGTATCTGCCGAGGATTCGGAAGACGCTGAGATAACAACCGAGCCACCGATGACGGCCGAGGAAATCCTCGCCAATCCCCTGGGCGACGAGGCCTACGCACAGTCTTCGCGTTGTCTGTCGACCGGCAAGTACCGCCGGGTCGAGATCATGAACAACCAGGTGCTGATCTTCCACGGTCGGGGCGACGAGATCTGGCTCAACATCCTCCCCAATCGGTGTATGGGGCTCGAGGCCGACATGATCCTGTCCATCGAGCGGCGCGGCATGCGGCTTTGCGCCCGCGACCAGTTCACCGGCGTGCCGCGGTTTCGCCCGGACACGAACTCGATGCCCTGCACCTTGGGCGATTTCCACCCGACCCGACCGGAGAACGTTGCCGCTATCCGCGACGCCCTCGAGGCGGGTCAGCGGACAACCACGGTTGACCGGACGGTCCGCTCGGCGGGGCGCGATACACAAGATGCCGACGGAACCGAATCCACCGATAGCGGTTGACTCGCGAGACGTGCCGGGCAAGCCCTAGCGCGTCTCCCGAGTACGGGAGCGCGCCTCGCGAGTACGCGAGGCGTTCAAGAGCATTTCGACGCGCTGTGCCAAATGCAACCTGCGTGTGAACATCAAGGGCGTTCAAGGAGT
>CAZJRX010000206.1:0-6326 GCA_964548145.1 uncultured Pseudomonadales bacterium
CGTCAACGAATTGCCTGAGAGCCCAGGCCAACTGGACGAGTTGGCCCGCCTCCGTCGCCGAGTCAGGCGAGTGGGCGCTGCCGACGCTGCCCCGACTGAAGAAGTAGTAGCTGACTCCGTCAACGACGACCCACTCGACATCGCCGTCGATCACTGGCCGGTTGGGACGCGCATTGGCCAAGGCGCGCCGAATCGCGGACACCGACGCGGTGGCAATCTCGGGGGCTAGCAACTTGGACTTGGTCGAGACTTGGGGTACCTCGTCCCGGGTCAGGTCTCGCAAGCGAACACCTCCCTCCAGTTCGCGCTTCTCGACGATCGTCCCGGCGTCCGTTTCTCGGAACAACACGACGGAACCACGAAAGCCGAGTGCGAACACCCCGAACGCTGTATCGGGAAGCGTGCCCGGGGCAAGTGTCGGAAACAGGGCCCGTGCCGAGCGCGCGATCGCGCGTTCGACGGGGTCGCCGTAGGCCATCGCCTTCAAGGATCGTGCGGGGGCGAGGTGCGGATGGTACGGGGGAAGCGTCTTCTCTTCGTCGTCGGCTGCGGCATGGCCCGCGCCGACGCAGAGAGTGCCAGCGATCATGCCGACCAACGCTCGCTCTTTCCAACTGCCGAATCGCCAACGTCGTGGTCGAAGCTCGCGCATAGCCGCCTCCTCGGGTATTCGCTACCCGGCGCCCTCGATCCGCGCCTGCATCCGGCGCATGCCGTTCAGCCAGCGCTCGAGGTCGCCGGTCTTGCGTGCCATCCAGGTCTCGGCGATGGGGTCGGTCAGGATCAGGAAACGCTCCTCGTACACGGCGTCGGACACCATGCGCGCCACTTCCTCGGGCTCCTTGATGGGTCCGGCCGCGTTGCTGACGAAGGACGACGACGAAGACCCAAGCATCGGGGTTCGCACGCCGAGCGGCGCGAGGAGGGCCACCCGAATTCCCTTGTTGTGGTACGTGATCGACAGCCATTCGGCGAGTCCAACGACGGCGTGCTTGGTGACCGCGTAGGTGAGGTTGGCGTGACTCGTCAGGATCCCCGCGATCGAGGCGGTGTGCAGGAGGTAGCCTGATTCGCGTTCGAGCATGGCCGGCAGCACGGCCCGCACCGCGAAGACGTGCGCCATGACGTTGACCTGCCATTGCTCGTTCCAGGTGTCGATGTCCGTATCCAGGGGATAGCCGCCGGTGGCGATGCCGGCATTGGAGAAGAACACGTCCACGGGCCCGTTGGCGCGCTCGGCTTCGTCCACCAGCACGTTGACGTCGGCTTCGTTGCCGACATCGCAGGCCACCGCCTTGCCGCCGATCTCAATGGCCACCTCGCGGGCGCCGTCGCCGTTCAAGTCGGCGACGACAACCACGGCGCCCAAGCGCGCGAACTCGCGAGCGGTTGCCGCGCCGATGCCGCTGGCACCGCCGGTGATGATGGCGTGTTTGCCTCGTAGGTCCATGCGTGTTCCTCCCTGCCGGTCACAGTAGCAGGCTGCCCGGATCGTCGAAAGCGCCGGCTTGTGATTGGTGTGCGGCAGTCTGCAAATGCCGTCGCCCATCGTGTAAGGTGGCTGTCGTGAACGAACCGGAGACGCCCCTCATGCGGGAACCTCCCGCCCTCAGCGACCTCTGCAGCCCCGATCATTCCCGGCCGGCACGAAGGGGAGGGCGATGAGCGTCGTCCGCACCGCGGCACGGCGTGGCCAATCCGCCAAGTCCCGGGCGACGTATCAGGACGTGCTCGACGCGCCGCCGCATCGGGTCGCCGAGATAGTGGACGGCACGCTGCATACCCACCCTCGACCGGCCGCACCGCATGCGTTGGCGAGCTCGGCGCTGGGGCACGACCTCGGGAACCCGTTTCAGTACGGTCGCGGCGGTCCGGGCGGGTGGTGGATCATCGACGAGCCGGAGCTGCATTTCGGCGAGGACATCCTGGTGCCTGACCTGGCCGGATGGCGCCGGGAGCGGATGCCGGATTATCCCCACTCCGCATACTTCACGCTGGCGCCTGACTGGGTGTGCGAGGTGCTCTCAGCCTCGACGCGCCGTCTCGATCTGCATGGCAAGCGACCGGTCTATGCCCGGGAGGGGGTCTCCCACCTATGGCTCGTCGATCCGGCGGATCGCACCTTGGAGGCGTTCGAACTGCATGATCGGCAGTGGGTGCGGATTGCGGGCGCACAGGACGACGATCCGGTGTGCATCCGTCCCTTCGACGCGGTCACCTTCAGCCTCGGGGATCTCTGGCCCTGAGAGGACATCAGCGTAGCGGATCTCAGACCACGCCAATTGGAGATGGCGGCGAGCGTCGCAGTCGCCTTTTGCATGACCCGGCGCGCACCGTCCTCGATCTGTGGCGTCCCTCCGGCGCGACGACCACATGCTCGAACAGGCTCCACGCTCAAGGGATCTTTCTTAGGACTCGCTTCCACCGGGGCATCCGCACCCGACGGTCCGCGTCTTCCATGATTTTGTCCATCGTGCTCGTCGCCAGCCACGCAAGCCGATGGCGCTTGAGATAGGCGAACGTCTCGACCTGTAGGTGCTGCACTAGCTCGTCGGCGCTCGCAGGCAGCGGGTACTTCCCCGGCGCGTATCGGTACACGGTGAAGCACCGGCCGCAGCAAACGTAGTGGCCCGCCTTCGGGCCGTCGATGGGATCAAGCACGCCGGCGCACTCGGGGCACGATGTTTGCGCCTTGCGACTTACGAACATCGGTGTAACGTTTCCGTTGTCGAGGGTTCGTAACTGCTTCGGAAAATAGTTGTACCCGTCCCGGTATCAGAACCAGCGGATGCCGACGATGGCCGTCGACGCCCCGACGAGTCCGCTTCATGCCCGCCAGTGCCAGCGCCGGTTCGGCGATGCGTAGCTGCCGGTCTTCCCACGACCGCGTTCGGGAGACGATCTCCTGTTGCGTTCGCGCGGTGTGGACGAACTCGATGAAGGTGTCGGCCAAATCGAATCGCCCGGAACGACCCGTGGTCATCATCCCGGTGTATTGGGGAATCGGGTGGATGAAGCCCCACTCCGATGCGGCGCTCTCCAGGCTATTCATATCGAGGTGCATGAAGGCATACAGCCCGTGCAGCGGGCATCTTGGGGGCACCGTCGGCGACCATCGGGATTGCGGGGGACGACCACGACGACGGCGTGGGTTTGCCCGGTGGGGCGTTTCATTCCATGATGGCTTCTTGATTCGTGGGATTGGGGGCGCGATGGCCATCGTCGAAACGCATTACGGCAAGGTCCAGGGCACGAGCAACGACGGCGTCCATGCCTTCCGGGGCATCCCCTTCGCGGCGCCACCCATGGGCGAACGGCGTTGGCACGCGCCGGAACCGCCGGAGTCGTGGTCGGGCGTTCGTGATGCCAAGGATTGGGGCAAGCAGGCTTGGCAGCCGGCGGTGGAGAACGCCGGGATGCTGTCGTTCGTGTTCAACATCCGCAACGCGGCCTATCGCGACGAAGACTGCCTGCAACTCAACGTGTTCACGCCCGGCCTCGATATCGCCAAGCGCCCGGTGCTGGTGTGGATCCACGGCGGCGGCTTCCAGGGTGGAACCGGCGGCACGCCCGTATACGACGGTTCGAACCTCGCCCGACGGGGAGGCGTCGTGGTGGTCACGATCAACTACCGGGTCGGTGCCTTGGGCTGGCTGAACCTCAACGAGTTGACCGATGGGCGCATCCCCGCGACCGGGAACGAGGGCTTGCTGGATCAGATCGAGGCCCTTCGTTGGATTCGGGACAACATCGCCGCGTTCGGTGGTGACCCGGGCAACGTCACGATCTTCGGCGAGTCAGCGGGGGCGATGAGCGTTGGAGCGCTATTGGCCTCTCCACCAGCAATGGGACTCTTCCATCGCGGAATCCTCATCAGCGGCGCAACCAGCACCGCCAATACGCTGGCCCGGGCGGTCGAGGTAGCGGATGGCCTGCTCAAGAAGCTCGGCCTGTCGCCGAAGAAAGATGTCGCCACGCTCATGGCCCTCGAACCGGAAGCGCTCATCGAGGCTGCTTCGGGTTACCGGGCGGCGGGGGGCGGCATGTCGTTTCAACCGTGCGTAGACGGTGCCGTGTTGCCCGAATTTCCCCTCGATGCGGTCAAACGGGGGGCGGCTGACGGCATCCCCCTCCTAGTCGGAACCCAGCGCGACGAGTGGCGCGGCTTCACGCTCAACAATCCGCAGACCGCGAATCTCGACGCAGCAGGGTTGTTGTCGGAGGTTTCGAGCAACGCGGAAGGCGCGGCATCACTGATCGACGGCTATCGGCGGATTCGCGAGGGCCGTGGCGACGCCACCGATCCGACGTCGCTGTTCGCGGCCATCGAGACGGATCGCAAGATGCGCATGCCGGCGATCGATCTCGTCGAGGCGTTGGCGGCGCGCGGCGAGTCGGTCCATCACTACATCTTCGCGCACGACTCTCCTTGGGAGGGCGGCCGGCTCGGGTCGCCCCATGCCATCATCATCGGCTTCGTCTTTGGAACCCATGCCATGAGCGAGGAAAGCGCCGCTTTCTTCGGCGCGGGCGAATCCGCGGACGCGGTCTCGGCGCACTTGCAGGACGCGTTGTGCAACCTGGCGAGAACCGGCAGTCCGCGGACGGACGCGATGGCGAACTGGGAGCCCTACGATACGCAAACGCGCTCAACCGGCATCTTTGTTGACCCGGTTGAGGTCGCGCACGCGCCCTACGACGAGGAGCGTGCGTTGTGGGTCGGGAGAGAGATCAGCCTGCCGTTTGGCCCGTCGCGGTGGTGAACACCCCGTAGGGACGGGCTTGTCCCGTCCCGGCGCGCCCTTCGGGCGCGTATCGAGAATGCTCCGCATTCTCGTGGTAAACGAACAACGCTGGCGGCAACTCGGCGCGGGCGACCACAACGCGCCCGAGGGCGCGCGGTCGCCCAACGAATTGTTCCATCCGAGACAGTTCGAATTCTCTCTCCAAGGGGGCCCGTCCCCCCGGGGACCCGGCCCCGAAGGGCCGGGAAGAAGGGCGTTACATTCTCCAGTTGACCTCGAGGCCGAAGGTGCGCGCGCGACCGAAGTTGTAGCCCTGCTGGTTGCGTTCGTAGGCGACGACTTGATCGAAGGCATTGTTCAAATACACGGCGAGGTCGTATTGGTTCTGCCGCAAGGTGAGCCTGAAATCGGTCTTGTGGTAGCTCGGCGTCACGCGCTCGTTATCGGGTCCTCTCCACTGTTCGCCAACCAAATAGTGCTCGCCTCGCGCGGTTGCCTGGAATCCGGCCAACTCGAAGTCATAGGACAGCGAAACACTGCCGGTGTATTCGGGGCTGGCGGGAATGCGGTTGCCGACCTGAACACCGAGCGCGGTGGATCCCGCAACGCGGGCGTCATTGCCTGCGGACGCCGTACCGATGTCTGCCTTCCACAGCCAGGCGCCGCCCGCATGAAGGGTGAGCGCGTCGCTAAGGTGGGCCTCAACCTCGAACTCAAGCCCCTGTGTTTGCGCTTCGCCGGCGTTGTCCGCGTACGAAAACGGGAACGGTGAGACACCGGGAATATCGGGCGAAAAGGACTCGACATCGATGATGATGTCGGTCCAGTCAATGTTGAAGAAGGCGGTGGTAAAGCTGACCCGGCCCTCTGCCACCGTCGCCTTCACGCCGAGTTCCAGGCTCTCCGCCTGGTCGCCCTCGATGGTCTGAACCCCGACCAGGAAGTCGTACAGGTCGTCCGCGGCTTGGGAGGTTCCGCGGAATGGTTCGACTTGGGCGATTCGATCGACGACCGCGCCTTGCACGATGCCGGGTCGGAAGCCGTGCGACCAGATGCCGTAGAGCATCCAGTCGTCGTTGGGTCGCCATGTCACACCCACCTTGGGTGAGCGCTTGGTGTCGTCGTCGAGCCTGAACGACGTGTCGATGGTATTCGAGGGATTGAAGCCGTTCACATAGTCGTCGACCTGAACCTGAACGTCGGCAACGCGGACGCCCACCGTAACTTCCCATTGGGGTGTGATGGCGTAGCTCACCTCGCCGAAGTAGGCGGTTTCCTCGATGAAGTTCTCGTCGCGGGAACCGGAGAACAGGAAGCGGTTGAGGAAATTCTTGACGATCGAAGCTTGGCGTTCTGGCGTTATTCCGGGATTGAAGAGCCACAGCAGGCTGCAGTGCTCATCGAACGACTGCCCATCCACTTCCGTCTGCAGGATTCCCGCATAGGGCACTTCGTCCGGGCACGCTTCGTGGGTTCCGTCGAATCGATAGTTGTCCTTGAAGTAGTAGCCGACGGTCCACTTCAAGGCGCTGTCGCTGTTGGAAACCAAGCGAAACTCGTAGGAGTTGCCGTCCGCCCAGC
>CAZJRX010000206.1:6359-6862 GCA_964548145.1 uncultured Pseudomonadales bacterium
ATGCAGGTGCTATGGCAAATCTGACCGGACATGATTCCGCCCCTGCCGGTCATCGGATTTATCGTCGTCGTGTTGTAGTCGACATCGCACTCACCGGTCGGCAAGAAGCTGAAGTTCGGGGAGAACCCGCAGTTGAAGTCCTCCACGAACCGCCGCGAAAAATTCACATGCGGCGGCGACTCGTCGCCCGCCCGTTTCGTGTACCGGTCGTAGCTTGACCAGGTTCCCGTCAACGTGGCGAACGGCAGGTCCCAGGTGAAGTCGATATTGAAAAGCTCGTACTCGTCGATCGTTCCGTCGAGGTCCGTTCCCGCTAGGGTCGGGTGGGCCTTGTGAGTGATGTAGGGATCCCGGTCGAACTGCGCGTTGTGGTCGCCCGAGCAGTCGAACTGGTTCGGATAGGACGGGATCTCGATCAGGTTGACATCGACCCGAAGCTCTTCGTAGCAGTGAAAGGCGATGGCCGGTCCGCCGCCGGTCATGTCGACATCCATATACATCGC
>CAZJRX010000207.1:0-5418 GCA_964548145.1 uncultured Pseudomonadales bacterium
CTGCACGATGCCGCTCCCCCAAAGGGAATCTGCCTCCACGTTCTCCAGGTTCGCGAGCACATCCACGTCCACGCCGGAAACGCGAAACAACGCAGGCGGGCCGGCCAAGCTGGCTGCCTGGAGCTCCAGGTTGCTCCGCACCACGACGGACCGAAGCAAACATCCCGAGAGCACTGTCAGTTCACGGTTCTCCCCGAGTAGCCCGAACTGCAGGAAAGAGGCGCCGAACGAACCGATATCGCCAGTCACCTTCAGCCGGCGGTCGCCACACCCCTGGGTATGGATGTCCAGATGGATCGAGTAACGGGTCGGCGCTTGGGTGATGATGGAGATCTGCTGCAACGAATACCCGCAGATTCCCGCACCGACAAGGGCTAGCACGACGATGATGACGATGGGATGGCCACGGCCCAATACCAGTTGCATCCAGTGCATGCGCGGCGTCGGCAACGTGTCCGATCCTTCCATGTCGTGGCACCCGTCGTTGGTCGGTACGGAGAGTGTACGCAATTTGCTCCCGGCTTCGGCCGCCAGGGCAACTGCCGAGCGGTCACACCCGCACCGGAATCAACTTGAACCTCCCGAACGGCGGATCGGGTCGAGATCACGCATGGAAATGCGAGGATGTGCCGCCGCAGTGACGTGTGCGAGCATGAACCCGGAGTCGAGGCCCGGATCCGGCGCAAGGAATGGCGGCAGGCTGCTCATTTCCCCGGCCACCAAAGCCGCGATCCGGCGTTCCGAGAGGGAACCGGTCTCAGCGATGGCAAGTGCCACCATGTCAGCGGCGAAGGCGACGGGTTGACCGTGGAAGTTGCCGCCCGAGACCACTTCCGATCCGTCTTCGAATACCAACGGGTTCTCGGTGACCGCATTAGCCTCGATGAGCAGTGTGCGCTCGGCATTGTCGATGAGGTCAAGACAAGCGCCGATGACCTGCGGTTGGCATCGGAACGAGTACGGATCCTGAACACGGTCGCACTGCACGTGGGAAGCGCGAATCGCACTGCCGGCCAGCAAGCGACGAAGTGCCGCCGCAACAGCGATCTGGCCGGGATGCGGCTTCAATGCGTTCAGGCGCTCATCGGCAAAGCTATCCGTCGCCTTGAGCGCATCGGTGGACAGTGCCCCCGCAACCACAGCCGACTGCAGATTGCGACGCGCGGTCGGTCGACGGGATTCGCTTCAACGCCAACCGACCGTCCTGTTTACCAGATTCGCACCGCGCCCTTCATGCATTCCGCACAGTGAACTGCGAGATGAGTCACAAGGCGGATCCACACGGAACCAAAATCCTCGATCCCGCCGCAAGGGCGCGCATCATCGCGGCCACTGGTGAGAAATGCGGGCTAGGATCCGACGTTCGACGTCAACCGATCCGGTTCCTCGTCCTGTATTCGCTGGTATATCTCCTCGCGGTGGACCGCAACGTCGCGCGGCGCATTAACACCCACTCGAACCTGGTTGCCCTTGACCCCCAAGACCGTGACGGTGATTTCGTCGCCGATCATTAGGGTTTCCCCAACGCGTCTGGTTAGGATCAACATGAGCCGACCTCCCTTGCCTATATCCTTCTACTATGGCCTGTGTCCGGATGATTGCTTCCGTCATCCTCACAGCGGCAATCCTTGCGTTGCCGTCCGTGCCCTTGGCATGATCCGCGTCGGCTGCCTAGTTTGTTCTGTAGTGGCGGCAGTCCCACGAACCTATGTCATTCCCGATTGTGGACTACTTTGCCGCGTCTTTACACCCCCCGTTCACGGCTTGTCCACAGGCTACGCACAACCCTTCAGCGGTCCGCCACCGCTTCGGTGGCACCCAATCCAAAAGCGTCGTGGATGGCACGCACGGCCAGTTCCAGGTATCGCTCCGCAACCACGACGGATATCTTGATCTCCGAGGTGGAGATCATCTGGATATTGATGTTCTCCGCAGCCAATGCGTCGAACATGCGGGTTGCGACACCCGCATGGGATTTCATGCCGACACCGACTGCCGACACCTTGGCGATGCGGTCGTCCCCTTCGACGCCCCGCGCGCCCAACGTCTGCTGGATGTCGACGAGTATCTCCCGGGCACGCTCGTAGTCGGCGCGACGAACGGTGAACGTCAGGTCCGTGGAACCGTCGGCACCGGTGTTCTGAACGATCATGTCCACTTCGATCGACCCGGCACCGATGGGACCGAGAATCCTCGATGCCACGCCCGGCACGTCCGGTACGCCGAGGACCGTTAGCTTTGCCTCGTCGCGGGCGTACGCGAGTCCGGACACGAGTGGTTGTTCCATGGTGCTTTCCTCCTTCGTGATGAGCGTCCCCGGACCTTCGCTGAAGCTTGACAGCACCCTGAGCGGCACGCCGTACTTGCCGACGAACTCCACCGATCGCGAATGCAGCACCTTGGCGCCGAGGCTGGCGAGTTCCAGCATCTCCTCGAAGGTGATCGCATCGAGGCGCCGTGCGTCCTCCACGATTCGCGGGTCGGCCGTATACACGCCCTCGACATCGGTGTAGATCTGGCACTCGTCTGCTCGCATCGCCGCCGCAACCGCAACCGCAGTGGTATCCGAGCCACCCCGACCGAAGGTGGTGACGTCGCCGTTCGGCGCAATGCCCTGGAAACCCGCCACCACCGGCGTGACCCCCGCGGCAAGATCGCCTTCAAGGCCTTCGACATCGATTCTCTCGATGCGAGCCTTCATGTGGTTGTGGTCGGTGCGAATACCGACCTGCCCCGCAAGTCGAGATTCCGCCTGGCAGCCGCGTTCCGTTAACGCCATGGAGACCAGGGCGATGGAAACCTGCTCGCCGGCGGACAACAGGACATCCATCTCTCTGGGTGTGGGTCGGGCGACCACGTCGTACCCGAGACCTTCTAGGCGGTCTGTTTCGCCGGCCATTGCCGACACCACCACGACTACCCGGTTGCCGTCCGCCACGCTCGCCGCGACACGGTCGGCCACGGCATTGACACGGTCGATATCGCGCACCGACGTGCCCCCGAATTTCTGAACAAGCAAGCGAGTCACTGCGGTTCCAGGTCAGGATGCGGCGGTGCGTTCCCGCACCCAGTCCGAAACCGAGGCCAACGCTTCGTCGAGCTTCTCAGGCCGGTCGCCGCCGCCCGCCTGCGCCATCTGCGGACGGCCGCCGCCCCTGGCACCCACTTGGCCGGCGACGTACCGCACGGCATCGTTGGCCGATATCCGGGACGCGACAGTCTTGCTGACACCGGCAATTAGGCTCACCTTGGCACCGACATGGGCGAGCACGACAACCGAGTCGCCCAGCCGGTCGCGAAGGACGTCCATCGTCGTCGGCAGCGCTTTCGCATCGCCGTCGACCGTTGCTGCCAGCACACGAATGCCGTTGACGTCAATGGCTTGATCGGCGAGGTCCGAGCCGCGGCCCGCCGCTAGTCTCGCGTTGAGTTCATCCACTTCCCGTTGCAGGCCACGCGCGCGCTCGACCAACTGCCGCACCTTGTCGCCGACGTCCCCACGACTTCCCCGAACGGCCAAGGCGACAGCATCGAGTTGGCGCTCACAGTCAACCAACCACTTCAGTGCGCGGGCACCGGTGATGGCTTCCACGCGCCTCACGCCGGCGGCGATGCCTTCCTCCGAAATGATGTGGAACACGCCGATGTCGCCAGACCGGGCTACATGCGTTCCGCCACACAACTCGATGGAAAAGCCATTGCCCATGGTCAAGACCCGTACCCGGTCCGCATATTTTTCGCCGAATAGCGCCATCGCACCCCGGCGGATGGCAGCATCGAATTCCATCTCTTCGACTATGGTCTCGGTATTGGCGCGGATGCGTTCGTTGACCAACGCCTCGATACGGTCTAGTTCGTCCGCCGTCACCGCCTTGGTGTGACTGAAGTCGAAGCGAAGCCGGTCCGGCGCGACGAGCGATCCCTTCTGTTCCACATGACTCCCGAGCACCTCCCTCAGGGCCGCATGCAGAAGGTGCGTCGCGGAGTGATTGAGTACGACGTCCTGACGATGTTCGGCATCGACCACGGCGAATACGGAGTCGCCACGGTGCAGGGCACCGGTTACCACCCGACCGTGGTGCAGGTGCTGATCGCCACCGCGCGTGGTGTCCTCCACGCCGAACAGCACGGCACCGTCGTCGGCGCGAATCTCTCCCACATCCCCGACCTGGCCGCCCGCTTCGGCGTAGAACGGGGTCTCGTCGAGAAGGACTACGCCGCGCGCCCCCTTCCCCAGCGTCTCGACCTCGTTGCCGTCCTCATACAAGGCGACGACCTTGGCACCGCCCTCCAGGCCGGTGTAGCCGGAGAACGCCACCTTGGATTCGATCCGGATGCTCTGTTCGAGGTTGGCGGCGAAACGTCCCGAAGCTGCCCTGCCGCGCGCCCGTTGAGCGTCCATCTCGCGCTCGAATCCGGCCTCGTCGATGTTCAATCCGCGTTCCCGCGCGACGTCGGCGGTCAGGTCGGCGGGGAATCCGTAGGTATCGTAGAGCTTGAATACGACGTCGCCCGGAATCGTCCTGTCCTCGAGCTTGGCGATGGCACCGTTCAGAAGCGTCATCCCCGAACGCAACGTCTCGGCGAATCGGCGTTCTTCGTCGGCGACAGCCTCGCCAATCCTATCGGCCGCCGCCGCGATACCCGGATAGGCATCGCCCATGAGATCGACGACGACGTTCACCAATTCATGGAGAAACGGTTCCCGGATGTCCAGCTTGTACGCATGCCGCAGACCCCGGCGAATGATGCGACGGAGCACGTAGGCCCGATCCTCGTTACCGGGCATGACGCCGTCGCCGATCAGGAAGGTCGCCGCACGGGCGTGATCGGCGATCACCCGTAGCGATGGGTTGGCGAGCATCGCTCCTTCATCGTTGATACCCGCTATCCGTCCGGCGCGGACAACCAGTTGGCGGAACAGGTCGTTTTCGTAGTTGCTCTTGACGCCCTGCACGATCGAGGCCGCCCGTTCGAGCCCCATACCCGTGTCGACCCCGGGTGCCGCCAACGGCGTGAGGGTTCCGTCTTCGGCCCGATCGAACTGGGGGAAGACCAGGTTCCAGAACTCCGAGAACCGGTCGCCGTCCTCATCAGGACTACCCGGCGGACCGCCAGGCACGTCGGGCCCCAAGTCGTAGAAGAGTTCCGAGTCGGGTCCGCAGGGGCCCGTATCCCCCATGGCCCAGAAGTTATCCTCGTGATCGACGACCCGGTCCGGTGCGATGCCGACCTTGCGCGTCCAGATCTCTCGGGCTTCGTCGTCGCTCGGGTGCACGGTGATCCACAGGCGATCCTGGGATAGACCGAGTACCCGTGTCACGAACTCCCAAGCCCAAGCGATCGCATCCTCCTTGAAATAGTCCCCGAACGAGAAATTGCCGAGCATCTCGAACAAGGTCTGATGCCGGGATGTTT
>CAZJRX010000207.1:5428-6843 GCA_964548145.1 uncultured Pseudomonadales bacterium
TCTCGAGATCGTTGTGCTTGCCGCCTGCCCTCACGCAACGCTGGCAGCTGACCGCACGTCGATAGTCCAGCTGCTCGCGCCCGGTCAGCGCATCCTTGAACTGAACCATGCCCGCGTTCGTGAAGAGCAGTGTCGGGTCGTTTGCGGGCACCAGCGAACTCGACGGCACCACGCGGTGACCGCGTCGCGAGAAGAAGTCGAGATAGGCCGCGCGGATCTCGTCGGTCTTCATGGCCAATGGCCGGTCCAAAAAAGGGCGGGAAGTATACTTGGGTTATTCTGACAGGGCTTGTCGCCGGGTTCTTGGAAACCTCCATTTTTCAGGCTCATCTTCGTATTGGAATGGACTCCGGCTCGCCCTCCACGCCGGGGTTCGAAATCCCCTAGCCGATCCGTCTAATGGCCCAAGTGCCTTGGCTGTCACGTCGGCTGGATAGCCCCGAGCCGCCAGGAATCGCCCCCGCTTCGCCCACTCTGCCCGGTCGACCGGCGGCCGCGCACCGAAACGCTTGTGCAGCGCCTGCTCGGCCCGCGCCGGCCATTCGTCGCCGTGCAAGTCAACGTGCGTTTCGGCGGTCTCGCCATCTACTCCCCGTTCCCTGAGTGCCACACGTATCTTGAGTGGCCCGTGTCCTCGCGCAAGGGACGAACGCACGAAGGTCTCGGCGAACCGTTCGTCCGACTGCAAGCCGGCGTTCGCAAGGGCGCGCAGGACATCCTCCACGACCGCAGCGGAATATCCCCGACTATCGAGCTTGCGCCGAAGCTCCTGTTTCGAATGCTCGCGCCTTGCCAACAGGCGGACGGCGGCGTTGTGGACGACCGCCTGCCGCTCGTCTTCGGTCTGCCGCGTCATCGTTTGCAGGCGTTGAGGACCTGTGTTGCACCCGTGGACCCCTGCGTCGACGTCCCCGGCCTCGCCCGCACGACCGCGGTCAGCCCGCCCGGCCCCGCAGTTCGTGGACGCTCGCGCCACCGGCTGCGGGAGTCTTTTCCGTCCCTTCGGTACGTCCGGGACGCGTACGCCCGGGCAACAGTTCCGCGCGAATGCGATCTTCGATCCCGTCCCGGGCTTCGGGATTCTCCTCCAGCCATCCGGCGGCATTCTTCTTGCCTTGACCGATGCGCTCGCCCTGGTAGCTGTACCAGGCGCCGGACTTCTCCACGATGCCCTGTTCGACGCCGAGGTCGATGATCTCGCCGTTGCGGTAGATGCCCTTGCCGTAGAGGATCTGGAATTCGGTCTGGCGGAACGGCGGCGCAACCTTGTTCTTGACCACCTTCACCCGGGTTTCGTTGCCGATCACCTCGTCTCGGTCACGGATGGCGCCGATACGGCGGATGTCGATGCGCACGGACGAGTAGAACTTGAGCGCGTTGCCGCCGGTGGTGGTCTCCGGGGAACCGAACGATCG
>CAZJRX010000208.1:0-4736 GCA_964548145.1 uncultured Pseudomonadales bacterium
GTCCTCCGTCGGCGCTTCGTTCAGGCGGAACTCCCAAAGGCCGCGACCCGCTTCGGTCCCGGCCTTGGCGAAATGGCCCGCCTGCGGTCGATTGACGCGGTTGCGGTTCACCAGGCCGGCGGTCACTTGGACGGCGTGGTAGCCGTCGGTGGTTTCGGTCTTGACCTGGGTGACCCGGTTGGGGGTGGCGACGATCACGGTAACCGGCACGGATTCACCCGTTTCCGTGAACACTCGCGTCATGCCGCTCTTCGTTCCGATGACCCCGATGGCCATGTCGTCCGCCTCTACCTAAGTCAATCGATCGAAGAACAGTGTGGTCAGGCGGACCGCGGGACGCTGATCTGGACGTCCACGCCGGAGGCCAGGTCGAGCTTCATCAGCGCGTCGACAGTCTTGTCGTTGCCGGTCGGCACGACGATGTCGAGCAGCCGCTTGTGTGTCCGGATCTCGAACTGATCCCGGGCGTCCTTGTTCACGAACGGCGAGGTCAGCACGGTGTAGCGTTCCTTTCGCGTAGGCAGCGGTATCGGCCCGCGCACCTGCGCGCCGGTACGCCTCGCCGTGTCGACGATTTCCTCCGTCGATACGTCGATCAGCCGATGATCGAACGCTTTCAGACAGATACGTATGCGCTGGTTCTGGGCCACAGTCTTCCTAGGGATTAGTCAGCTCGGGCAACCTACTGTTTTCGTTGGCATTTGAAAACGCCAACCATTGGCTTCGGATTGCCCGCTCGAAAATGGAGGGCGGATTCTACGCATCTAGGCGTTTGGTTACAACGCCGTCGACGCGGGTAGGCGGGTCGGTCGATCCGCTACCCGAATCGTACGCAAAATGCGCCGCCGATCAAACCCTATCCACCCCCTTTGTGTTGTGAAGTCATGACTTCCTGATAATCCCTTGAGCGATGTTGTCGGGCACCTCGGCATAGCGGGCGAACTCCATCGTGAACGTCGCCCGGCCCTGGGTCGCTGATCGCAGATCGGTGGAATAGCCGAACATCTCGGCGAGCGGCACCAACGCGCGGACGATCTTGCCGGCCGGGTTCTCGTCCATGCCGTCGATCATGCCGCGCCGGCGGTTGAGGTCGCCCACCACGTCGCCCATGTAGTCCTCCGGTGTCACCACCTCCACGGACATGAGCGGTTCGAGCAGCACGGGGTTCGCGCGCACGGCGCCCTCGCGCATCGCCATCGAGCCGGCGATCTTGAACGCCATCTCGCTGGAGTCCACTTCGTGGAAGGAGCCGTCGTGCAGCGTCGCCCGGACGTTGATGAGCGGGTAGCCGGCGATGACGCCGTTCGACATCTGCTCCTCGAGCCCCTTGGCCACCGCCGGGATGTATTCGCGCGGAACGACGCCGCCGACGATCTTGTCGACGAACTCGAAATTGGGCGCGTCCTCTTCGCCGTAGGTTGGCTCGAGCTTGACCCAGACGTGACCATACTGGCCGCGACCGCCGGTTTGGCGGATGTATTTCGCTTCCTGGTCGATCGCCGAACGGATGGTCTCCCGGTAGGCGACTTGGGGCTTGCCGATGTTGGCTTCCACGCCGAACTCCCGGCGCATTCGCTCGACCAGGATGTCGAGATGCAGTTCGCCCATGCCCGAGATGATCGTCTGGCCGGATTCCTCGTCGGTGGCCACGGCGAACGACGGGTCTTCCTGGGCAAGCTTGCCGAGAGCCGTCGACATCTTCTCCTGATCCGCCACCGACTTCGGCTCGACGGCCACCGAGATCACCGGATCCGGAAAATCCATTCGCTCCAGGGTGATTACCTCGTTGCTGTCGCACAGGGTGTCGCCGGTGGTGGTGTCCTTCAGGCCGATGGCGGCGGCGATGTCGCCGGCCCGGACCTCCTTGATCTCGTTGCGGCTGTTGGAGTGCATCTGCACCATCCGGCCGATGCGTTCGCGGCGGTCGCGGGTTGCATTGAATATCTGGTCGCCGGAGTTCAGCACCCCGGAATAGACGCGGAAGAAAGTCAGCGTGCCGACGAACGGATCGGTAGCGATCTTGAAGGCGAGGGCGGCGAAGGGTTCGTCGTCGTCGGACTTGCGTTCCGAGTGCGTCTCGCCGTCCGGTAGAACCCCTTCGATGGCCTTGACCTCGGGTGGCGACGGCAGGAAGTCGATGACCGCGTCGAGCATTGCCTGGACGCCCTTGTTTTTGAAGGCCGAACCGCACAGCGCCGGGACGATTTCGTTCGCCAACGTGCGGATGCGGATGCCTTCGCGGAGCTCGTCCTCGGTCAGCTCGCTGTCCTCGAGGTACTTCTCCATGAACTCCTCGTTGGCTTCGGCGGCCGCCTCGACGAGTTCGTCGCGCCAGTGCTTCGCGTCTTCGACGAGGTCGTCGGGGACCTCGTCGACCGTATAGGAGATCCCCTGGTCGTCCTCGTTCCAATAGATGGCCTTCATCCGCACCAGGTCGACGATTCCCTTGAAGTCCTTCTCGGCACCGATGGCCAGTTGCATCGGCACGGGAGTCGAACCCAACCGATCGCGGATCTGGTCGACTACACGCAGGAAGTCCGCGCCATCGCGGTCCATCTTGTTGACGAACACGATGCGCGGCACGCCGTAGCGGTTGGCCTGGCGCCAGACCGTCTCGGACTGGGGTTCGACACCGGCTGTTCCGCAGAACACGACGACCGCGCCGTCGAGGACTCGAAGCGACCGCTCCACCTCGATGGTGAAGTCGACGTGGCCGGGGGTGTCGATGATGTTGATGCGGTGCTGGGGGTATTGCTGGTTCATCCCCTGCCAGAAGCACGTCGTTGCGGCCGACGTGATGGTGATGCCGCGTTCCTGTTCCTGCTCCATCCAGTCCATGATCGCGGCGCCGTCGTGAACTTCGCCGATCTTGTGGGAGAGTCCGGTGTAGAACAGCACCCGCTCGGTGGTCGTCGTCTTGCCCGCGTCGACGTGGGCGACGATGCCGATGTTGCGGTAGCGACCAATGGGAGTGCTGCGAGCCATCTTTCAAGAATCCTCAGGGCGGCGGTTCGAGCCGTATCAATCTGCCTATGTGGTTGGCGGGGCGTGCTAGTAGCGGAAGTGCGAGAAGGCCTTGTTGGCCTCGGCCATGCGGTGGGTTTCCTCGCGGCGCCGGACGGCGGTGCCCCGGCCCTCCGCGGCATCGACCAATTCGCCTGCCAACCGTGCCGCCATGGACTTCTCGCCGCGACCCCGGGCACTGTCGACCAGCCATCGCATGGCAAGCGCCTGACGCCGGGACGGTCGTACGTCCACCGGGACCTGGTACGTCGCCCCGCCTACCCGCCGCGACTTCACCTCCACGAACGGCGCCACCGCTTCGAGCGCCTTGTCGAAGGTTTCGATGGGATCGCGGTGGTCGCGTTCCTCGATCCGCGTCAGCGCACCGTAGACGATCCGTTCCGCCGCCGGCTTCTTGCCGCTGACCATGACGTGGTTGATGAACTTCGCGACCGTCTGGTTGTGGTACTTGGGATCGGGAAGAATCTCGCGCTTGGCGACGACCTTGCGTCTGGGCATCTCTTTGGGTCTCCTTGAGTCACCTCGGCATGGGCCAGGGGACAAGCTTCAGGTGGGTCCGCCACCAACGGGCGGCCTTACTAGGACTGATTCGGTCGTGCGGCTATTTAGGCCTCTTGGTGCCGTACTTGGACCGACGCTGGCGGCGATCCGCAACACCCGATGTATCAAGCGTGCCGCGGATCGTGTGATAGCGAACACCGGGAAGATCCTTGACCCGGCCACCCCGGATCAGAACCACCGAGTGTTCCTGCAGGTTGTGGCCCTCGCCACCGATGTAGGAGTTCACCTCGTAGCCATTGGTCAGTCGCACCCGGCACACCTTGCGCAACGCCGAGTTCGGCTTCTTCGGCGTCGTGGTGTACACACGCGTGCAGGTGCCGCGCTTCTGCGGGCTACCCTGCAGCGCCGGCACCCGGTTCTTCTCGATCCGGCGTTTGCGCGGTTTCCGCACTAGCTGGCTGATGGTGGCCATCAAGTCTCCAAAAACACCGTGGTGGTCGACGCAATCGCGCCCGACCGTCAAGGTGCGTAACGGTCACCCGTCACGCGAGCGGCGCATTGTAGGCGCGCTCGCGAGAACTGACAACTGCGGTATTGCCGGCGTATTTCCGTGCGTCAAATGCGGCCCGGGTTTCAGCGACATGATCTACGACGACTCTGTTCCCGACGCCCCCGAGGTGCTGGAGTGCCTTACTTCGATCGGCGCTTCGTTGATCAGAGTCTAGGCGCCTCCACGGGTCGCAGCCTCGCCCGTTTCAACCCGGACCGGTTCGTGGCTGGGACCTTTCGCGTACACTCCGCCGCCTGACGCGGCCTGGACATCGACGCCGCGCCGTCAGAACGGCACTTTGGAGGGAGATGACGATGCAGCAGGCCGAGGACTTGCGCGAGGAAGGTGAGGAACTCTACAAGCTGGTTGGCAGCTTGGAGGCGGGTGATTGGGATCGCCCGACGCCGTTCAAGAATTGGACGGTGAACGACGTCATTGCGCACTTGCACACCACGGATCTCGTCGCCACCGTTGCGGTTGAGGATCCGGACCGCTTCCGCGCGGCGGTGCGTGCCGGCGAACGTGCCATCTGGATCGGCGGCGCGGCGGCCAATCCATCGGATATTCCCGAGGGTCGGGAACTCGGCGAGCGCTGGCATGACTATCTCGGCGTGCTTTGCGACAAGCTGGCCGTGCTCGATCCGTCCATGCGCGTGCCGTG
>CAZJRX010000208.1:4746-6829 GCA_964548145.1 uncultured Pseudomonadales bacterium
GACCCGATATGGGCGCCCGGATGTTCGCGACGGCGCGCCAGATGGAGACCTGGGCGCACGGCCAGGACATCTACGACCTCCTCAAGCAACCGCGGGTCAATACCGACCGCATCAAGAACATCGCGGTGATTGGCGTACGGACTTTCGGGTGGACCTTCGTCAACCGTCGGGAACCGATTCCCGAGGACATTCCCTACGTGCGCCTCGCCGCGCCGTCCGGTGAGGTCTGGGAGTGGAACGAGCCGAACGAGGGCAACAAGGTGGAAGGTGACGCGGTCGAGTTCTGCCATGTGGTGACGCAGGGCCGCAACATCGCCGACACCGACCTCGAGGTGGTCGGCGACACGGCGACGCGGTGGATGGCGGTGGCCCAGTGCTTCGCAGGCGGGCCGGAGACGCCACCGGCGCCGGGCCAGCGGCACTGGTCCGACTGATCCGGGAACGCGCGCTCGATACGCGCTAGTCGGTTGGGGCTTCGTACCGACCGGCGCTGACGTACAGTTCCAGCAATGCCACCTTGTCCGACTCGGACAGGGTGTCGAATTTCTGCTTCATCTTGTCAGCCATGCGCCGCTCGCCGCTGGCGAAGTTGCGCATCTCGCGGCTTAGGTAGTCGCGCCACTGCCCGGCGAGCAGCGCGTGGTCGGCGTCGGGCACGCTGCCGCCCTTGGGGTGGCATTTGCCGCACTTGCGCGAGTGGATGAGCGCGCCGCGCCGCGCCAGCTCGGCATCGAACACCTGCGGGTGGGGACGCCACTCTTGTACGGAATAGTAGGTGGCCACGGCATCGATCTCGTCGTCCGACAAGGCATCGACCACCTGCTGCATGTCGTTCTCGGACCCGTCGTCGAGGGTAATGGTCCGCGCCTGGCGGAAACCGTGCCGATAGCTCGCGAGGAGGTCGATGATGGCGAACTCGGAAAAGCCTCCGATCGACGGGATGTCGGGCGTCTCGCTGCGGCCGTACTCGCCATGGCAGTCGCGGCACAGCCGGTCTGCGATCTCCTCGCCGGTCTCGGCGGCGACCGATGACGCCAGGCAACCGGCGACGAGCAGCACAGGAAAATACCCGCTTTTCACTACCGGCGGCGTCAGCCGAAGAACGCGAAGTCTTCGGTGTTGTTGAAGGGGAATCTCGACGCGGGCGGCGAGTGCTCGATGCCGAGATAGCGGCGCAACGCCTTGTGGACGTGCTTCGGGTAGATGATCGTGCCGCCCCGGTCGTCGCGTTCGAGGGTTGCTGGGTTGATCGGCTGGGTGAAGTGGCGCTCGTCCGTCTCCCCGACCACGCGGTTGGTCCATGGCTGGTCCTTCTCCATGATCACGTAGCTGCCGATGGGCCAGTGATCCTTGCCGTACTTGGCGTTGTAGGCGTTGGTGCGACCGAAGTCGGAACCCATGACGACGACGAGTCGGTCGGCGACACCGTGTTCTTCGGCATAGTCCCACAGGAAGTCCACGGCACCGGTCAGGTTGCCCAGCAGCCAGCCGTGGTCGCGGTCGTGATAGGCATGGGTATCGAAGCCGCCCAGCCAGAGGTCCGCGCTGACCGCCACGCCGGTCTTGAAGGCGAGAACCGTGAGCTGGGCTTGGCGCCGGAGGTCGCTGTAGTAGTTGCTGTTCGCGCCCTGGTAGCGTTCGGGCTGCTCGAGTTGGTCGTTGGGTGGCAGAGCCGCCGCGTAGGCGGCCAGTCCGTCGGCCGCTGCGAATGCCGATCGGTAGAAATCCCGGTTCTGCGCCTCGGCGGGAAGCAACCGGCTTTCCTCGGCGAGTTTTCGGGTGGCCGCCGAGCGGCGCGATTCCAGCGCTGCCCAGTCGGCATCGCTGAAGTAGCGCTGATCGGCATTCCAATGGGGAATCGTCGGCGTCGCGATATTGCGCAGCAGGTCCGGGTTGTTCATGCGGGTGAAACGGGCGACACCCCCGGTCTCCGAGTAGCCGCCGAAGCTGAGATAGGGGACGGCGTGGTGCGGTGCGTAGTGTGCGGCGAGCAGGGCGGTGGCGGTGGGATAGCCCTCGGAAGTGCGGCCGCTCCAGTTGTGGACGACGCCGACGGTGTGGGAGTTGGTCTGCGCGTCCACGC
>CAZJRX010000209.1:0-6797 GCA_964548145.1 uncultured Pseudomonadales bacterium
GAGGAACGCTCCGGCGACCACTGACGCGACGTTTGAGGGTTGACGGGACACTAGAGTCAGGCTAGGGCGAAAGCTGCACCGCGTCGATCAAGCCCTCGTTTAACGATCCACTGCGGAAACCGCCAAGATCCACGGCGACGAAACGGTAGCCCGTTGCCTTGACGCGTTCCTGGATGGCCTCCCGCAACTCGAGGGCGCGTGGCAATTCCTCGGCGACGATTTCGATGCGGGCGACCTCTTCGTGGTGGCGAACGCGAAACTGCGAGAATCCAAGTTCGGCGAGTGCGTCTTCGGCGGCTTCGACCTGTGCCAGGCGCGCCTCCGTGATGTGCGATCCGTAGGGAAACCGACTCGACAGGCACGCCGCCTGCGGTTTTTGGGCGTTGTCGAGGCCCAGCGCTTCGGCCAACGCCCGGATGTCGCGCTTGGCGAAACCAGCATCCACCAAGGGCGAGACCACATCGTGGTTGCTCGCCGCGATCAGTCCCGGCCGGTGGTCGCCCAAATCGTCGGTATTCGTACCGTTCAATACGTGGTCGTAGCCCTCGTCCGCCGCGATCTGCTCGAGGGCGTCGTAGAGCGAGGTCTTGCAGTGAAAACAGCGGTTCACCGGGTTGGCGCGGTATTCGGGCTTCAGCACCTCGTCGGTGACGATGATCCGGTGATGCATGCCCCACTTTTCGGCGAGTTCGCCGGCAAGCGCCAAGTCGCTGCGCTTGAGGCTCTTCGATCCGGACGTGACGGCAAGCGCGCCGTCGCCGAGGGCCTCCGCCGCCACGTAGGCGACGAGGGAACTGTCGACGCCGCCGGAAAACGCGACGATGACACGGCCGAGATCTTCGATATTCGACTTCAGCGTCGCGTACTTGGCGGCGAGTTCCGTATCCATTGCCGTTAGAGCCGGTTGATCATGTTGGCAAGATAGCCCGCGCCGAAGCCGTTGTCGATGTTGACCACCGAGACGCCGGAGGCGCAGCTATTGAGCATCCCGAGGAGCGCGGCGACGCCGTTGAACGAAGCGCCGTAGCCGACGCTGGTCGGCACCGCGATCACGGGTTTGTCGATCAAGCCCCCGACCACGCTCGGAAGCGCCCCCTCCATGCCGGCCACGACGATGACCACCTTGGTGTTTCGGATCTCGTCGACCCGGGCTAGGAGCCGATGCACGCCGGCCACGCCGACATCGCTTACCCGTAGCACGGGACTGTCGTAGAACTCGGCGGTGAGCGCCGCCTCTTCGGCGACGGCGATGTCGGACGTGCCAGCCGTGACCACGGCGACCTGGGTTGCCACAGGGTCCGGCGTTCGCTGCTTGAATGTGACCAACCTCGCCTCGGGGTGGTGGGTGGCACCGGGGACGGCTGCAATGGCGGCGTTGGCGGCGGCTTCGCTCACGCGGGTGGCAAGGGCGTTGTGGCCCCGGTCGGCGACGGCCTTGAAGGTGGCGGCGACCTGGGCAGGTGTCTTGTGTTCGCCGTAGATGACTTCCGGCGAACCGGTACGCCGTGCCCGATCATGGTCGATGGTGCTATGCCCCAGGTTTTCGAAATAGGCGCTGTTCAGGGCGGCGGCGGCCTCGTCGCGATCCATGTTGCCGGCGGCGAAGCGGTCGAGGATATCGTCGACGGCGCTCATTCGATCACCGCGTCCACTTCACGCGATAGCGCGGCCTTGGTGGTGAGGTAGTCGGTACCTTGTCGTTGGGCAATGGCGGCGATGTCGTCGTGCTCCGGTTTCCAGCGCCGCGCGCCGCTGGGCAGGGTGACGATCTTTACGCGGATGTCTCCCAATGACGTGGTCACCGTCCGCTCCTCCCGGGGCAGCATGCGCTTGGTCACCTGCCGCATCCGGGCACCGATGGTGGTGGAACCCGCGAACAACTCGGCGAGTACGGTGTCGAGCCGTGGTTCGTCCACGAGCAGCGACAGCTTGGTGCCCGGTCGGGACTTCTTCATCACGATCGGTGTCAGGAAGACGTCCTTCGCCCCCTTGGCGAACAGGCTCTCGGTAAGCGGGCCGAATGCCTCCGGCGTCATGTCGTCGATATTGCACTCGACCTCGATGTTGGTTTCGGTTTCGAGGGAGGCGTCGGTCGCGACCTCCGCAAGCTCGCCAACGGTCAATCGCAGGGCGTTGGGGACGGCGAAGTCCTTTTGCCCGATGCCGTAGCCGACGGCCGTCGGGGTGAGGCTTCGGGGTGCTTCGAACCGGTCGACCACGGATTCGAGGATCGCGGCGCCGGTGGGCGTTGTCGCTTCGCCGTCGACGCCGCCGTAGCGGCACGGGGCGTGCTTGAGGATCTCGGCGGTGGCCGGCGCCGGAACCGGCATCAGACCGTGCTCGCAACGGACCATGCCGCTGCCGACCTCCACGGGCGAGCAGAAGGCGACGTCGATGTCCAGGTAGTCGATACCGATGGCGGCGCCGGCGATGTCCACGATGGAATCCGTGGCGCCGACCTCGTGGAAGTGAATGGCCTCGACGGTCGTGCCGTGGATCTTGGCTTCCGCTACCGCAATCGTCGTGAACATCGACGTGGCGAGTTCTTCGACACGGGGCGGGTAGCCGGCGCGCTCGAGGATGCCCTTGATCGTGGACAGGTGACGGTGCGGCTTGTCGATGCCCTCGGCGAGGCGAACCGTCACCCGGGTCCCGGTGATGCCCATCTTCTTGCCCGGTTCGACGACGAGATCGAATTCCGGCGCGAGTTCCAGGCGATCCAGCTCGCGAACCAGGTGCTCGGCGGGTACGCCGACATCGATCAACGCACCCAAGTGCATGTCGCCGGAAATGCCGGCGAAGCACTCGTAGAACAGCGCCCGTTGGGCCACGGGTCAACCCCGGTGATGTGGGTCGCGATCCGTCAGGCGAGTAGCCGGTGGGTCGGACCGCACACCTTGTCGATGGCGATGCCGTGGGTGCAGGCCTTCGCGCAGGGCTCGCCGCTGCATGTGAGGCAGGCCGAGGCATTGGTGTCGAGCAGCGCGTACTCGTCCCGGGCCATGGCCGTTTCGCCGTAGTCCACGGCATACATGCGGGTCCGCAACACCTCGGCGATGGGTACGCCGTAGGGGCACGAATCCACGCAATCGTTGCAGACGTTGACGCAGTAGCTGGAACCCGTGACCTGTGCATAGCGCTGCAGGAGGTCCATATCGCCCGCGGCGAGTTCGTTGTAGCCGGACGCGCCGAGGTATTCGTCGATCTTCTCGGCGCTGTTCATGGTGATGACCGCGGCATCGACGTGGGGATTGGTGAGTACCCAGCGCAATGCCGCCTGGGAGTAGGTGGCGCCACCGGTCTCGAACGGCCGCATGTCGTTGAGCCGCGCGCCGTGCTGGGTCTTCATCACGGTCACGCCGACGTCCTTCTGCTTTGCCTTGGCAAGTACTCGGGGCAGATCCTCTTGGGTCGCGATCCAGTCGAGGGAACGCGTGACCCGCTCGTAGAACTTCGGATCCTGGCCGAAGTTGTGGGCCACGAGCAAGGCATCGACCAGGTCGTTGTCGAGTACGTAGTCGAGGCAGTCGATCAGGTAGCCACCGTGGCCCGACATGCCGGAGAAGAGGATCTTGCCCTGTTCCTTGGCCTTGGCGACGAACTCGTGCCAATCGGGGTTCTTCACCACGTCGACGTCGTTGACCGCGTGGTTCATGAAGATGTCCACATGGTCCATCTGCAGTCGTTTCAAGGACGCCTCGAGCCGGGCCATCAACTCGTCCACACCCGTATTGGGCTTGGTCATGACCTTGGAGGTGATGACTACTTGGTCCCGCTTGCCCTTGAGGGCGCGGCCGAGCGCGACCTCCGACTGGCTGCGGGCATAGCTCTCGGCGGTATCGAAGTAGTTGATGCCCCGGTCCATGGCCAGGTGGACGAGGCCCTCCTGGCCTGGTCGCAGATTGGACGCGCCGAACGAGATGTCCGAGATCTCGTAGCCGGTGCGGCCGAGTTTGTTGTAGCGCTTCACTTCGCCGGGACTCACGACTTCGCTGCCGATTGCCGGCGTGGCGAAGGGCAGGGCGGATGCGGCGGCACCCCAGCGGAGAACGTCTCGGCGGTTGGCCGAGAGACCGTTGGGACGATTCGTCTCGGTGGACATGGGACCCCCTCTCTTTGGGCTAGCGGGCAGTTTACGCCCGTCGCTACTGTATTGTCATTTGCGGGTCTGGGTGCCTCGTTAGTTGTCCCCACCCAGTTTCGCTCGGAAGAAGTCGATGCTCGCCTCATCGAGGTGGCAATTGAGCCGCCAGTCCTCGAGGAAGCCGCAATGGCCACCGTGGCGGAATACCTTCAGGTCGACGTGGTCGTTGGGCGCGACCTCAGCGTAGGACGCGGCTGGAATCACCATGTCGTCTTCGGCGGCGATGATGCGCGTCCCGATGCGCACCCGCGAGAGTCTGTCACCGCGCAAGTCATAGCGCGAGTAGTAGTCGGCGGAGTCCCGGTAGGGGAGATAGCGGCCGACGAGATAGTCCGTGATGCCGGCGACCGTGGACAGGCGCATCGCTCCGGCGAGGTCGCGGTATTCGTCCGGAAACGCGGCCTGTTTCTCCTTGAGCGAGAGCCGCCATTTGTCCACGAACCACTTCCGGTAGACCAGCCACCCCGTGTCGATGGCGCGAACCGTCGCCGCGGGGTCGATGACGGGCGAAACGGCCAGGCAAGCGGCCAGCCGTTGGTCGAGATCGGCGTGACTGGCGAGGCGCAGGGCGAAGTTGCCGCCCAGGCTGAAGCCCATGATGCCTGCCGAAGGCGGGTCGCAACGCTCGACGAGTGCGTTGCAGGCATCGAGAACCTCGCCCAGGCGGGCCGAGTTGAACATCTGGCGGTTGTAGGCGGCGGTACCGCCGTGGTCCCGCAACATCACGCAGGCGACGCGAAAGCCGGTGGCGAGCAGAACGCGGGCCGTGCGTTGGACGTACCAGGAGCCGCTGTCGCCAAGCCAGCCGTGCACGACGACGATCAGCGGGGTACCGGTCTGTGCCGGCGAGACTTTCGCCTCGAGTCGGACGTTGTCTCTGCACTCGAGGATTTCGGTCTCCAACCGCGGTGCCGACGCATCGCCCTTCCTGGCGGGGATTCGAGCGAGGATTGTCTGGACATGGGGCGAGCGCAGGCCGAGCGGCGGATCGAAGTGTCTCATCGGCGCATTATGGCAACCAGACGGTCGACCGTGGAATCGCTCGGCGTCTCGGTTTCAATTCCGGCCCGCTCTTGGTAAGTTGGCGCGCTTGCGTTCGCGACCGCAAGCAAAATTCGAGCTATTTCCAAGGGGGAAACCATGTCTGACTACGAGAACCTGGTCATCGACCGGGTAGGGACCGACGGGCGCGTCGGGCGCATCGGCCTGAACAGGCCGGAGAAGCTGAACGCGCTGTCCCAGGAACTCCTCTACGAACTGAACGACGCCCTGCACGCCATGGAAGCGGACGACTCCATTCGTTCGATCATCGTGCGCGGCGAGGGCCGGGCGTTCAGCGCCGGCTACGACCTGACGCCGTCGGGAGGCCGTGGCGCGGATGCGGTCGTGCGCCGCCACAAGCAGCACGACGACAAGGGGCGACGGCTGCTGATGGGGATCCGTACCGGCATGCAGCAGATCACCGACATCCATCTCTATTTCTGGAACATGGCGAAGATCACCATCGCGCAGGTTCACGGCTACGCCGTCGCGGGGGGGTGCGAACTCGCCATGATGGCCGACCTCGTCGTCGCGGCCGACGATGCGCAGCTCGGCCATCCCGGCCTGCGCGGCCTCGGCACGTCCCGCACCGGCGTCATCTGGCCCTTGGTCATCGGCATGCGCAAGGCCAAGGAGCTCTACTACACCGGCGAGAACGTCACCGGCGAGGAGGCGGAGGAGATCGGCATGATCAACTACTCCTGGCCGAAGGACGAACTCGACGACCGGACGATCGCCTTCGCCGACCGAATCGCGGTCATGAGCGCCGACCACCTGGCGATCCTGAAGCTCAACATGAACCGCTTCTACGAGAACATGGGCATCTACTCGTCCGTACGCAGCAGCACGGACATGGACGCTGCCGGCCAGTTCACCGGTTTCTCCTACGACTGGCAGGAGAAGATGCGCGAGGTCGGCATGCGCGATGCGGTTCGCTGGCGCGACGGGCTGTTCCGGGACAACGACTGGTACAAACATAAGAGCCCTCAGCCGGGGGGTGCGGGGGGAACCCCCCCGCAAGAAAAGGGTCCCAAGCCCGAATAGGGGGATTTCATCATCGACATTCGAGCGAAGATCGACACCACGAGGGGTTCGATCAACCTGTCCCTGTTTGCCGACCAGGCGCCCGTTACGGTTGCCAACTTCGTCAACCTCGCGGGCAGGGGCTACTACGACGGTTTGACGTTTCACCGCGTGATCGCGAAATTCATGATTCAGGGCGGCTGTCCGGAGGGATCGGGACGCGGCGGTCCGGGCTATCGCTTCGGCGACGAGTTCGACCCGTCGCTGCGGCACGATCAGCCGGGCCGGTTGTCGATGGCGAACTCCGGCCCCGGCACCAACGGGTCTCAATTCTTCATCACCCACGTGCCGACGCCTTGGCTGGACGATGCGCACTCGATCTTCGGCGAGGTCGAGGGCGACGAGGACCAGGCGGTGGTGGATGCCATCGAACAGGGCGACCGTATTGAACGGGTCGAGGTGACCGGAGATGTCGCCGACCTGCTCGCCGACCAGGCGGACCGGGTTCGCCAGTGGAACGCCAGACTTGGCCCGGCCTAGTGCTCCGTCAACCCCTAATCTTGGTGTCAGTGGCAGCCGGAGTGTTCCG
>CAZJRX010000210.1:0-1974 GCA_964548145.1 uncultured Pseudomonadales bacterium
TCGACGCCTTTTTGCTGCCCGGCGCTGTTCACCCGGCCAAGCCGCAGCTTGACATCGGCGTGTTCGGCCAAGGCGATCTGGCCCCGGGTCGGTCGATTCGCCGTACCGTCGTACCAGTAGATCCGTAGCAGCGGCAGGCCGGTTCGATGCCACGCGAAGTGCTTCAGCCGGGAAACCGCAGCCACCGGGTCGAACCCGACGTCCGCCCGCGCCAATTTCCTGCCCGACAATGCCCGCGCTCCCTCGGCCAAGAGGTAGCCGGCATCGACAAAGACCGCAACACGGTCCATCGTCCACACTACTGTCATGGGACCACCCGGTGCGACGGGCCGTCCCGACTCCTTGTCGCGGACCCATCTTAGCACTCCGCCGCGGCACCGCGTGACTGATGAACGGTGTTCACCCGCAGTCTCGGCCACCTTCACCCTGAACGACGTGGCTGCGTATAGGATTGCATCTTGGAATAGCCATGTCGGACACCAGTACAACAGACACGTCGCTCGCCCGCACCCTTGCCGAACGCCTCTTGGTCCTCGACGGCGCGACGGGCACCATGCAGCAAACCTTCGATCTGACGGAGCGCGACTTCCGGGGTGATCGTTTCAGCGGTCACAACCTGCCGCTCAAGGGCAATGGCGACGTACTGTCGTTGACCCGGCCCGACATCGTGGCAACCACGCACCGCGCGTACCTCGAAGCGGGCGCCGACATCATCGAGACCAACACGTTCACCGCGACGCGTATCGCCCAGGCCGACTACGGGCTCGAGGATGTAATTCCCGAGATGAACCGTGCCGCCGCGGCCGTTGCACGTGAAGTCGCCGACGGATTCGCCGCACCGGACCGACCGGTGTGGGTGGCCGGCGTACTCGGCCCCACCAACCGGTCCGCCAGTATCTCCCCGGACGTTAACGATCCCGGCGCGCGTAGCGTGCGTTTCGTCGATCTGGTCGAAGCCTATGCGGAAGCCGCGCGTGCGCTTGTCGCTGGCGGCGTCGACCTGATCATGATCGAGACGGTATTCGACACCTTGAACGCCAAGGCGGCGCTCTACGCCTTGGACGACGTCTTCGCCGATGCCCGGCGGCGCCTACCGGTAATGGTCTCCGGCACGATCACCGATGCCAGCGGTCGGACGCTTTCGGGACAGACGCCGGAGGCATTCTGGTCGTCCATACGACACGCCGAACCGCTGATCGTCGGTCTGAACTGCGCGCTCGGATCGGAAGCGCTCAGGCCCCACGTCGAGGCACTCGCGAACGTCGCCACGACATTCGTGAGCGTGCACCCGAATGCGGGGCTACCGGACGAGTTCGGTGAGTACAACGAAACCCCCGAGCAGATGGCGCACACCATCGGCGACTTCATGGATCGTGGCCTCGTCAACCTCGTCGGCGGCTGCTGCGGCACCACACCCGAGCACATCAACGCTCTCGCCGAACGTGCCCGGGTTGCGAAACCAAGACCCGTGCCGGCACGCCGGGGGGGTCTGGAACTCGCGGGACTGGAACCGCTGCTCATCGACGACGACAGCCTGTTCGTCAACGTCGGCGAACGGACCAACATGACGGGCTCCGCCCGGTTCCGACGTCTCATCAAGTCCGGCGACTACGCCCAAGCCCTCGACGTCGCACGTCAACAGGTGGAGAACGGCGCCCAGATCATCGACGTCAACATGGACGAAGGCATGACCGATGGTCCGGCCGCGATGCAGCGCTTCCTCGATCTCGCGATGACGGAGCCCGACATCGCAAGGGTGCCGGTGATGATCGACTCCAGCGATTGGGACGTGATCGAGGCAGGCCTGCGCTGCGTGCAGGGCAAGTCGGTGGTGAACTCCATCAGCCTGAAATCCGGCGACGAACCGTTCCTCGAGCAAGCCCGGCTATGTCGACGCTACGGCGCGGCCGCCATCGTCATGGCATTCGACGAGTCGGGCCAGGCGGACACGCTCGCACGCCGCCAGGAGATCAT
>CAZJRX010000210.1:1984-6697 GCA_964548145.1 uncultured Pseudomonadales bacterium
CCGCGCCTACCGGCTGCTGGTCGAGGGAGTCGGTTTCCCACCCGAAGACATCGTCTTCGACCCCAACGTATTCGCCATCGCCACCGGCATCGACGATCACAACAACTACGGTCGGGACTTCATCGATGCCGTCCGCTGGCAAAAGGCCAATCTCCCCCTCGCCCACACGTCCGGTGGCGTCAGCAACATCTCGTTCTCCTTCCGGGGCAACGAGCGGGTCCGCGAAGCCATTCACGCCGTGTTCCTGTACCACGCCATCGCCGCCGGACTGACCATGGGAATCGTCAATGCCGGTCAGTTGGCCGTCTACGAGGACATCCCCGCCGACCTCAAGGAGGCGGTGGAAGACGCGGTATTGAATCGACGCCAGGACGCCACCGAGCGTTTGCTCGAGGTGGCCCAACGCTACAGCGAGGGCACCGCGCCGTCCCAACGACAAGACCTGGCCTGGCGGCAAGCCGACGTCGGCGATCGCCTGAGCCACGCCCTTGTCAGCGGCATCGACCGCTACATCGTCGAGGACACCGAAGCGGCGCGGGTGAAGGCCGCTCGGCCCATCGAGGTGATCGAAGGTCCGCTGATGGACGGTATGAACACGGTCGGCGACCTTTTCGCCGCCGGCAAGATGTTCCTGCCGCAGGTCGTCAAGAGCGCTCGCGTCATGAAACGCGCGGTGGCGCACCTCGTCCCTTTCATCGAGGCGGAGCGGGCCGCGGCACACGGGGGCGAGGGCGTAGCGGAACCGGAAAGCCGCGGCAAGATCGTGATGGCCACGGTCAAGGGCGACGTGCACGAACATCGTCGGCGTGGTGCTGCAATGCAACAACTTCGAGGTCCACGACCTTGGCGTGATGGTGCCGGCCGAGACCATCCTCGACACCGCAGAACGGATTGGCGCCGATATGGTGGGTCTTTCCGGTCTGATCACACCGTCGCTGGCCGAAATGGTCCATGTCGCCGGCGAGATGGAACGGCGCGGCATGGACATCCCACTGCTGATCGGCGGCGCCACCACCTCGAAGGCCCATACCGCGGTCAAGATCGACCCGGCCTACGGCCATTCGGTGGTCTATGTAACCGATGCATCGCGCAGCGTCGGCGTATGCCAGTCGCTCTTGTCCGATGAACTCCGCGAACCGTTCCTGTCGACGATCAACGCCGACTACCAAGCGGTCCGGGAGCGAAATGCCGGACGTCGCCCTCGGCCCGCGCGGCCCTACGCACAAGCGCAGCGAAACGGTCACCCGTTCGACTGGGAGACCTACCAGCCACCGGCGCCGTCGTTCCTCGGCCTGCGGAACCTCGAGGCGTATCCCATCGACGAGCTGATCGACTATATCGACTGGACGCCGTTCTTCCGGACCTGGGAACTCGCCGGGCGTTTCCCCGCGATCCTCGACGACCCGGTGGTCGGCGAATCGGCTACCGAGCTCTATAGGGACGCACGGGAGATGCTCGACGAGATCGTCCGGGAGCGCCTGCTCACCGCCCGGGGCGTCATCGGGTTCTGGCCCGCAAACCGCACGGGTACCGATGACATCGACCTGTGGACCGACGAGGGCCGCGAGCAGCGCCTCGTGCGGCTGCACCACCTGCGCCAACAGAACCCCAACGCGCCCGTCAACCTCTGCCTCGCCGATTTCATGGCGGCCCACCCACAGCCAGACTACCTCGGTGGTTTCGTGGTCAGCGTCGGCCACGAGATCGACGCCGTGCTCACGCGTTTCGTCCACGACGACTATCGCTCGATAATGGTCAAGGCTTTGGCGGACCGCCTGGTGGAAGCCTTCGCTGAAGCACTCCACGAGAAGGTTCGCAAGTCGTATTGGGGCTACGTGCCGGATGAAGCCCTTGCCAACGACGAACTCATCGCCGAGCGATACCGGGGGATCAGGCCCGCGCCGGGCTATCCCGCGTGCCCGGACCACACCGAGAAGGAAACCCTATTCGACCTCCTTGACGCCACACGGCGGACCGGCGTAACGCTAACCGAGAACTTTGCCATGTGGCCGGCATCAAGCATTGCCGGCTGGTACTTCGCGCACCCTGACGCCAGGTATTTCGGCGTCGGTCGGGTGGGTGACGATCAATTGGCCGACTATGCGGCACGCAAGGGCGTGGAAGCCGCCGAAGCCTCCCGCTGGATGTCGTTCTCGCGGCCGGACGACTGAGCTTCCCTGATCCATGACCGCGCCGTTTTTGCGGACTGGCTACGTCTCTTTCGGATGACACCGTAGCGCCCCAACGGGCATGTCCCGTCCCGTTGTCCTGGCAGAGCCGGCCCGTCCGGCGCGGGCGAGGACAAACCTCGCCCCTACGCCACACATCTCGGGCAGAGCCTCGCTGAATCGTTCTAACGTTAGTCGGTTTCGTTGTTTCTACTGCCGCGCGAATTCTGGCACGGTGCCTGCCTGATTCCGGTCCGGCCGCCCGACCATGTACCAATACAACGCGTTCGACCAGCGCTTCGTCGACGAGCGCGTCGAACAGTTCCGGGACCAGACCAAGCGATTCCTGGCCGGCGAACTCACCGACGAGCAATTCACCCAACTCCGGCTACGCAACGGGCTCTACGTTCAACGGCTAGCACCCATGCTGCGAATCGCCGTGCCCTACGGAACCTTGAACGCCACCCAACTGCGGGCACTGGCGGCAATCGCCCGTGACTACGACAAGGGCTACGGCCACCTGTCGACCCGGCAGAACATGCAGATAAACTGGCCCGACCTCGAACGGGTGCCGGACATCCTCGCCCGACTCGCCAAGGTCCAGATGCACTGCATCCAAACCAGCGGCAGTTGCATCCGCAACGTCACCACCGACCAGTTCGCCGGCGTGGCCGCCGATGAAGTCGTCGATGCCCGTCCCTATTGCGAGATCATTCGCCAATGGTCGACCTTCCACCCCGAGTTCGACTGGCTACCGCGCAAGTTCAAAATTGCCGTCAATGGTGCCGGCGAGGACCGGGCCGCCACCCAAGTCCACGACATCGGCATTCGCGTGCGCCCCGGCGACGACGGCGCGCCACGCTTCGATTTCCTGGTAGGCGGCGGTCTCGGCCGGACACCCGTCGTTGGCAAGCTGATCCGTGAAGGGGTGGAGGAAAAGCACCTCCTCACCTACCTCGAAGCCATCATGCGCGTCTACAACCGCTACGGACGTCGCGACAACAAGTACAAGGCTCGTATCAAGATCCTGGTACGCGCGATGACGGCAGCGAAGTTCGCCGAGCGGGTCGACGCCGAGTGGGCACGCCTCGCTGACGGCCCAACACGGCTGCCGGACAGCGAGGTCCAACGCATACGCGCTCATTTCGCCCCCCGGCCCTATCCCGATTTGCCCGACGCGTCCGCGTTCCTTGCGCAGCAACGCCTGCAAGATCCCTCGTTCCACGCCTGGATGCGGCACAACGTCGCGCCCCACAAGCAGTCCGGATACGCCATCGCAACGCTGTCCACCAAGGCCACGGGTGTACCGCCGGGCGACATCACCGACGAGCAGATGGAAGCGGTGGCGGACTTCGCCGAGCGTTTCGGCTTTGGCGAGATCCGCATCTCCCACGAGCAGAACCTGGTCTTGCCCGATGTGCGCCAACGCGATCTCAAGACGCTCTTCGACCTCGCGTGCAGGGAAATGCTCGGCCAAGCCAACGCGGGCCTCTTGACCGATGTCATCTGCTGCCCCGGCGGCGATTTCTGCGCCCTGGCGAACGCCAAGTCGATCCCCATTGCCGAGGCCATCCAACGCCGCTTCGACGACTACGACTACCTGCACGACTTGGGACCCATCGACCTCAACATATCGGGGTGCATGAACGCCTGCGGTCACCATCACGTCGGACACATCGGCATCCTCGGCGTCGACAAGCGCGGCGAGGAGTTCTACCAAGTCTCCATCGGCGGCAACCAGGGCGACGATGCTTCGCTTGGTCGGATACTCGGGCCGTCCTTCGGCAGCGCCGAAATTCCGGACGTGGTGGAGAGGATCCTTGACTTATACGTCGAGCAACGAGCCGACGGGGAGACCTTCCTGGCAACGGTCCGCCGCATCGGGATCGAGCCTTTCAAGCAGCGCGTTTACTCGGCACCGGCCGCACCGGTCAGAGTTGCGCGCCGCCGGCCCGTTTCCGGGCGTGCGCACGCTGGCGGCGGCCCGGCGTCGAAACGCCTGCGGGGAACGGCCCATGCTGGTTAGAGCGGCCCGGGACCGGCTCGGTCGGGTCGTGGAGGACGAGTGGACGCTGGTCACCGAAGGCCGAGCCCGCCCGGGACTCATCGTTCCCCTAGACGCCTGGCGGCAAGCCGCGGCGGGTGCTGGTGTCTGGGTAGACGGTGATGCCGACGTGGACGAGGTCGGCCCCCTGATACGTCGTGCCCCGGTGATCGCCGTCCATTTCCCGGCATTTGTCGACGGCCGCGGCTTGACCTTCGGAACCCTCATGAGAACGCGCTACGGTTTCGCCGGCGAACTCCGCGCCTTCGGCGAGATCATTCCCGATCTGACCGAATACATGCACCGCTGCGGTTTCGACGCGTTTGTGCTGGCCAATCGGCGACAGGCGGAGGCGACCATCGCCTGCATCGCCCGGGTGAGCGACCACTACCAGGGCTCCTTTCGACAGCCCTTGCCCCGCTTTCGACGGAGCCTGGAAGCGACCTACTAGTGCTCCAGCCGCCGGGTCGGAACAAGGGCACAGGGTGCGGGGATGCCGGT
>CAZJRX010000211.1:0-6611 GCA_964548145.1 uncultured Pseudomonadales bacterium
CTGCCGAAGACGATGGATCCCGACCAGACGGCACAATTGTTCAGCGAAGCGGCCGGGTCCGCCATCGAACTACGTGATCGCGCCATGTTGGAACTGCTCTACGGCAGCGGTATCCGCCTGGCCGAACTGGTCGACATCGACATCCGCGACCTCGATCTGGCCAACGGGTTCGTCACGGTGACCGGCAAAGGCAACAAGACCCGGGTGGTACCCATCGGCAAGGCGGCATTGGGCGCGATTCGGAACTGGCTCGGCAAACGCCCGGATGCGACCGGACGCGATCCGCTGTTCACCGGCCGCGGCAGGATCCGCATCTCGCCGCGCAACGTCCAACTGCGCTTGAAGAGGATCGCTACCCGCACGATGGGCAATGATGGCGTCCATCCGCACATGCTCCGGCACAGTTTCGCCAGTCACCTTCTCGAGTCGAGCGGGGATCTCCGCGCGGTACAGGAGCTTCTTGGCCACGCCGACATATCCACGACGCAGGTTTACACCCACCTCGACTTCCAACACTTGGCGAAGGTCTACGACGCCGCGCATCCGCGCGCGGGGCGCAGACCCCGGACCGACAACGAGGGCGAGCGCGCGCCCTGAGGGCGCGTTGGGCAATCGACACCGTGATCCGCCTCGTCACCTTCGATCTCGACAACACCCTGTGGAGCGTCGACGTGGTGATCGGCCGCGCGGAGCGTCGAATGCGGGAGTGGTTGCGGCCGCGGGTCCCGGAATACCTGCACGTGGCCAGGGAGGATCATGCGGCCATTCGCGACGGCGTCATCGCCGACAACCCCGGCATCGTGCACGACATTTCGCTGTTGCGCGAGCGGGTACTCAAGGAGACCATCGAGCACTGCGGCTACCCCCGTGTCGAAGCGGAACGGTTTGCCGCCGGGGCTTTTGCGGAGTTTCTCGACTGGCGGCACCGGATCGACTTCTTTGCCGGCGCATTGGAGGTGCTGGGATCGCTGGTTGGACGCTATACGCTGGCGGCGCTCACCAACGGCAATGCCGACTTCGCACGTCTGGGTCTCGACCGGTTCTTCTCCTTCGGCTACTGCGCAGCCGACGTGGGCGCCAGCAAGCCGCACACCGCCATGTTCGAACGCGCCATGGCCCACGCCGGTGTGACGCCCGGCGAGGCCGTGCATATCGGCGATCACATCGTCGATGACGTCCAGGGTGCCCGTGCCGCCGGCATGTCGACGATCTGGGTCAATCTTGTCGGTTCGGAAGCGACGCCCGATGCCACCGCCACGGTGACCGGCCTCGAGCAGTTGCCGGCCGCCCTCGCTGACCTGGAATCACAGGCGCCCTGAGCTTTGACAATGTCTGAACGACACGTCGGCGCGGGCGGACCGGGAAGGGACGGAGAATCGGACCACTCGGGGCATGGGGTGGCCGAGCCGGCGGAGCAACCTGATCCCGGACTGCGCGGCGTGGACTACGCCGGCATCAGCCCGCTGACCCTTCCGGCGGAAGCGCTGCTGCGCGCCATCAAGGCGCTCTCCAAGCTGTTCTGGATATCGATCATCGGCACGGTGCTGACCCTGTTTCTCGCGTCGCTTGCCAATCTCGGCGGCGCGGTCGAGGGGTCGGTGTCCATCGGCGAATACAGCATTCCCGTTTCCGTGCTGCCCATCGGCTGCCTGGCGTTCGCGATGTTCGTGTTCTGGCTAACGGCGGCGCGACTTCGCATGCTCGATGCCGCGCTAGGGGACGACGACCTCACTGCGGATCTGGCCCGGGAGATCTTCCGCCTGGACCCGCCGGTGATGGACGTCTTCGATGCCGGCAATCTCCGACGTTTCGCCGTGCTGTCAGGTTTCTCGATGCTGCTTTGGAACTGGTGCCTGTTCTTCGGCGGCAGCGTCGGCCTGATCTTCTCGGCGACGATCGTCCGAGGTGCCGCCGCGTCGGTGGATCAGTTGTCGGTCTTCGGCGTGTATCTCCTGGTCACGATCGCGATCATGGCCTATCGTCCAGGACCGTCCCGTGCGCTGCATCGTGTACTACCCCAATCTCGGTGCTTGCGTGCCTCTGGACGAAGGCGACCCTCTCCCCGAGACGCTTGAGGACTTCTTCGGTTCGAACAGTCTGCAGGCGAGGATGGTGGTGGCGGGTCTCGCTTTTGTGGAAGGTGTCGGCGTCGACATAATGGGCCCGATCCAGGACGAGGCGCAACGCAAGCGCATGGGTGCCTGGCAGGGCGCTTTCGAACCGCCGGACCGGTGGGCATCCAGACCGGCGAGTCCTTGATCGTCGTCGCCCCGACGTTTCGGCCTGCTGGGGCCTATGGGTGCTACAAGACCTTGGGACGTATCCCAGACCGGGGAGCACCTGGGCTTGACGGCACGCCACGCCACGCCGCCCGGAGCGTCTCTACGCGGCTGCCCGTAGTTCCGCCCGTACCGTCAGGATGTCGACGCCGTGGTACTGGCGGTGTTCGACCGACGACGCCAACCCCCGCAACAGTCGCAGCGACAGTTGACGATCCGGCAGGCTCGCCGAGACCTCCCGGTCGAGCATCTGCAACAGGTCGGCGACATTGTCGCCCTGTGCGGAGGTGACGAAGTCGAGCACGGCAACGCCTTCGTCGACGGTTGCGCTTAGACGCAACCTGCGCTCACGGCCGTCGCCCGTTGCGCCCTCAGTCAGGGTGGCGAGCGCTTCCTCGCAGATTAGCCGCAAGCGATTGGTCTCCGACGAGCTAAAGCGCCGGCTTGCTCCCCAACGATCGGCGAACGCCAATACGGCCGGCAGGGCGGAATCGTCGAACGCGGTCGCCAAGGCAGCGCGCCGGGCGCTGACGACATCGCCTAGCACCGTGAGCAGAATCGCGGTACCGCCCCCGACGGTGATGCCGTTGCCGAGAATCGACGCCCACGCGCCGCCGCCTGTGGGAATCATCCCGAACTCGAAGCCTATGCCTAGGAAGAAGGACACGCCGACCACGAACATCTGGCGCTGGGACGACCCGGCCTGCGAGACCAGCGATATGCCTTGGGCGAACATCATGGCGGCGAGGACCAAGATGAGCGCGCTCACCACCGGCTTCGGGATCGCGAAGATCAGCGCCGAGAGTTTCGGCAGGAATGCCATGGCGACGAACAGCACACCGGTACAGAGGCCGACGCGCCGCGCGGCGACGCCGGTCATCGCCGTCAGGGTTACGCTGCTGGGGTAGGTCATCGACGGCATGATGGCTGCGAGGCTATAGGCCACGTTGGACAAGCCATCGCCGGTGAGCACGTCCTGGGCCGCCCGGTAGTCCACGGCGCGCCGCTGCCGCCAGGAGACCTGCTGAATGGCGATTGCCTGGCCGAGGGTGCCAATGACCGAGGACAGCGTCACGACCACGTAGGCGGGAAGCAGGCTCCAGAAAGCGAGGCCGAAATCCAGGCCGAATCCGGGCCAGCCGCCTGGCACGCCCCACCAGTCGGCCCGAACGACGCCCGAGGGGTCGAAGAAGCCGGCCAAGGCCGCGGCCGCACACCCCGCGACGGCACCGATCAGGATCGCCCACATCCGCCAAGTGGCGATCGGCTGCATGATGGCGGCGCCGATTGCCACCATGGCCACGACTGAGACAGCGAGGGCTTCACCGGACGACGTCCCCGCAGGGACGTTCTCGACCATGCCGAAGATCACCGGCGCGAGTGTCACCGGAATCAGCATGTAGAAAACGCCGGACACCGCGGGCGTGACGATACGCCGCAGCCAAGGCAGGCAGAACGCCATCGAGATCCGCACCAGCGAAGCCGTCAGCCCAAGCGAGATGACCAGCGCCGGCCCGCCCTCGATGAGCGCCACCGTCACGAGCGGAATGAACGCGAACGAGCTGCCGGCAGTGATTCGATAGCCGGCGCCGACGCGCCACACCTGCAAGGACTGGAGGGCCGTGCCGAGGCCGGCGAGCAGCATGGCGGCGAACACGGCCCACTGCGCGTACTCGTCGTTCATGCCCGCGGCCTCGGCAACGACAAGTGGTGAGAAGGCGATGGGACCGACGGTCAACAGGCAGGTCTGGAAGCCCATGCTCCAGGACAGGAGCTGCGGCGGCGACTCGTGCGGCTCGTATCGAATCCCGTCGTTGCCGTTCAACGCCTACCCCCCGGTGTTTCGGCCTGCTGCGCTCGGATGAGGAATCCCACCGTAGCCGGGCCACGCATCTGCACGCTAGCGTGCGTGCTACTATGCCAAATATGTCAGGTATTGACCCGCGATCCCGGTCCGTTGCGGCTGCGGGGGCGGCTATGGCGAGAAACAGTAGGGCATGAGTGTCCGAACTCGCGTACGCGACGCCGTGGTATGACGCTGGCGCAGGCCGTCGTGTGGGACATACCCGAGCCGCACGCGACAATCGATGTGCCGCTCGACGACGGCAGCGTGACCATCGTCCGGCGACACGGCAACCCGACGGGCCGGCGGCTGGTGATGAGCCATGGCACGGGGCTGGCGATCGATCTCTACGTCCCGTTCTGGTCCGCGTTTCTCGACGACTTCGACGTGTTCGTCCACGACCTTAGGAATCACGGTTGGAATGACCGTGGCCCGTTGGCCAACCACACGATTCCGGACTTCGCCCGCGACCATGACCAAATCTTGGCCGCCATCGAACATCATTGCGGACCGAGGCCGACAATCGGCGTGTACCACTCGCTGGCGGCGCTTGCCGCGCTTGCCGCCCTGGCTCCGAGTTTTCGTGCCGCGGCGAAGCAAGCCGGGCGACCGCCGTCCGAACACTACGACGCCGTGATCCTGTTCGATCCGCCGTTGTATCTGCGCGATGTCGACGACGACCTGTTCTTCGATCTGGCCGCGCTCGGGGCGGCCAAGACCCGGCGCAAGCGGAGCCACTTCCAAAGTCGCGCGGACTTCCAGGCCCGGGTGACGCGCTCCTCCAGACTCGCTCGCGTCGTGCCGGGGGTGCATGAACTGATGGCCAGGACGATGCTTCGCGAACGTGCCGACGGTCGAGGCCACGAGCTTTGCTGCCCGCCCGAGTACGAAGCACAGGTGTTCGAGGATACCCGCCGATGGGCAAGGGCCCTCAACTTCGTGGGCCTTGGATGTCCCGTCAAAGTGATCGGCTCGGACCCGGCGCTCCCGCAAGCCTATGCGCCGACGCTGGACGCCGACCAACTCGCGACGATCGAGTACGAGTCCATCCCCGGAACTACGCACCTCCTGCCGCTCGAGGTGCCCGGCGAATGCGTTGCGGCGGTGCTGGGCTACCTCGGCCGCCGCGGCCTGCTCGACTCGGCACCGGCGCTTGTGCAGAACCCCGCGCAGCGGATTTCCACCGAGGGTCGTCCGACATGAAGCGGGAAGACCGGATCTGGGAAGTGCCGCAGCCGAACTCGACATGCCAAGTCGCCCTCGACGACGGCACCGTCACGGTGCTGCGAAGGTACGGGAATGTCGACGGACGGCGACTCATCCTAAGCCACGGCAATGGCCTGGCGATCGACCTCTACTACCCGTTCTGGTCGCTCCTTGTCGACGAGTTCGACCTGATCCTCTACGACATACGCAACCACGGCCGGAACGAACTCGGACCGATCAGTCAACACAACGTCCCGGTATTCATCGCGGATCTGCACCGCGTTCTGGCCGCGATGGACCAGCAATTCGGGGCGAAGCCGCGGATCGGTGTTTTCCACTCGCTCTCCGCCCTGATCGCTCTGCTTTCGCTCTCGTCGATCATGACGGAGCAGGTGTCCGCCGAGGGGCCGAGTTTCTCCCAGCTCGTACTCTTCGACCCGCCGCTGTTTCTGCCAACCAGCGAATCGGTTTTCGAAGAGGTGGCCGAGGGGCTCATCCGTCGAACCCGCAAGCGGACCAACCGGTTCAGGTCACTGGAGGACTTCGCGGAGTTGCTCAGCTACTCGCCGAATTTCTATCGGATGGTTCCCGGTGCTCACCGGCTCATGGCTGCCACGACGCTGCGATGGTCGGACGACGGCGAGCACTACGTGCTGCGATGTCCGCCGGAGTATGAGGCCCGGGTCGTGGAGTACGCGCGCAGCTATGGCGGCCTGGTAGACCTCGGTGACCTGCCTTGCCCCACCAAGGTGATCGGCGCGGATCCGACGCTGCCGTTCGCCTACCTGCCCACTTTCGACTTGGAGTTGATGGGCGCAACGGAATACGATTTCCTACCCGACGCCACGCACTATCTGCAACTCGAGAAACCCGATGAGTGCGTCGCCGCCATGCGCGAATACCTCGGCTGAGGCCCGTCGTGAAGAGGAAGGCGAGTGAGGCCTTACGGTGCCCGGGGTTTCTGCCGAGATCCAGCCAACCGACCGGGAACGGGCTAGCCCTGACGACGCGGCCAAGGTATTCGGGCCTCGCCCATGGCTGCTACGATGTCGGGAGACTGTCTGGGCAAGCGGCCATGAAGACCGACACCCGGGGTGCATCGTTGCGCTCCGCCGACTCGCACATCATCGAACCCGCCGATCTTTGGCAGGAACGCGTACCGAAAAAGCTCCGGGACCGCGCCCCCCGGGTCGTCGACAGCGTCGACTCGCTGCGCGGCAAGGTCGAGGGCGAGTGGATGGTGTGCGAAGGTCTGGTGCCGCAGCGCATCGCCGGTTTCGCGG
>CAZJRX010000212.1:0-6544 GCA_964548145.1 uncultured Pseudomonadales bacterium
ATTGCGATGCCGTATTATGGCCATCACTCGTCGGGCTGGAGTGCCCCCGCTAGTCCTCAGGCGCAAGCCTGAGCGATGCCGAGTTCAGGCAATAGCGCAACCCGGTGGGCATCGGACCGTCCGGGAAGACGTGGCCGAGATGGGCGTCGCAACGGGCGCAGAGCACTTCCGTGCGGACCATGAATAGCGACCGGTCCCGCTTCGTCGCCACGGCCTCTTCGGCCACAGGCTGGTAGAAACTCGGCCAGCCGGTACCCGAATCGTACTTGGTCTCGGCGTCGAATAGCGCCTCACCGCAGCAGCGGCAGTTGTAGACGCCCTTGGTCTTGGTGTCCCAGTATTCGCCGCTGAACGCGCGCTCCGTGCCCGCTTTTCGAGCCACGTGGTACTCCTCGGGCGTCAACTCCTGCCGCCATTCGGCATCCGTTTTGACGATCTTGCCGCCACCATCGGTCTGTTCGCCCGATACGGCGGCACCGACTGCCTTGTCCATTGTCCAATCCTGTACCATTGCCGATCCTTGAGGATTCTACGCTCAGGACGAGCCCCATGAAACTGAAGACGTGGCCCGCTGCGATGTGGACCCGCCCATTGAGCACACGACAACCGCAAGGGTAGCCATTCGGCGGTGACAACGATGCCCGAGCCGCAACGTACGCCGGCGATGCCGTTCGCCCCGAGGCGCGACACCATCGTCAAATCCACCAAGCTGGCGGATGTCTGCTACGAGATCCGCGGGCCGGTGCTGGCCGAGGCCAACCGCCTCGAGGAAGAGGGGCACCGGATCCTCAAACTGAATATCGGCAATCCGGCCCCGTTCGGATTCGAAGCGCCGGAGGAATTGCTTCGCGACGTCATCCACAACGTCCCCGCTTCACAGGGATACTGCGACTCCAAGGGTCTCTATTCCGCCCGCAAGGCGGTCATGCAGGATTGCCAACGGCAAGGGATCGCCAACGTCGACGTGGACGACATCATTATCGGCAACGGTGTCAGCGAACTGATCGCCATGAGCCTGCAGGCGCTCTTGAACGACGGCGATGAAATCCTGCTACCGGCACCGGACTACCCGTTGTGGACCGCCGTCGTCAAACTCTGCGGCGGCGTCCCGGTACACTACCGTTGCGACGAGAGCGCCGGCTGGCAACCCGACCTCGACGACATCCGCGCGAAGACCACGAAGCGTACGCGGGGACTCGTCGTCATCAACCCCAACAACCCGACCGGCGCGGTCTATTCCAAGGCGACCCTGGAGGCGATTACGGATTGGGCCCGGCACCGCAACCTCGTTCTTTTCGCCGACGAAATCTACTCCAAGATCATCTATGACGATGCGGTACACCATCCGCTCGGGGCGCTTGCCGACGACGTTCTCACCATCACCTTCAACGGCTTGTCGAAGGCGTACCGCGTTGCCGGTTTCCGCACCGGCTGGCTGATCGTCAGCGGTCCGACCGAACGTGCGCGCGACTACATCGAAGGCCTCGACATCCTCGCATCGATGCGGTTGTGCGCGAACGTCCCGTCCCAGCATGCGATTCAAGGTGCCCTCGGCGGTTATCAAAGCATCACCGAATACACCGCCCCCGGCGGTAGCCTCTACGAGCAGCGCCGAATCGCGCACTCGATGCTGAACCAGATCGACGGTGTCAGTTGCGTGGCGCCCGGCGGTGCGTTGTACGCATTCCCAAGACTCGATCGCGAGCACTTCAACATCGTCGACGACGAACGCTTCGTCCTCGACCTGCTGCGCAAGCAGAAGATCCTCGTGGTTCAGGGCAGCGCGTTCAACATCGATACGCCGGACCACTTCCGGCTGGTGTTCCTACCCCGGGCCGAGGAACTCGCTAACGCCATTGCCCGGATCGGCGATTTCCTCGCAACCTACCGGCAATAGGGCCACTGATCGTTGGGCGGCCATCGCCCGTGTCCCGGGGGCCGATCCAGACTGCCGCCGAACGGGGCGCGTCCACTCGCTACGTCGTGACGCCCAGCATTTGCGCTACCCGCTTCGCGATCGCCAGGGATGCGGTCAGACCCGGCGACTCGATACCGAGCAGGCTGACGAACCCCGGCACCCCTGTTTGCCGCGGTCCTTCGATCACGAAATCCGAAGCGGGCTCGCCCTGCGGCGCCAGTTTGGGCCGGATGCCGGTATAGCCCGGATGCAGCCGGGATTCGTCGATAGCCGGGTAGTAGCGACGGATGGCATCGACGAACGCCGAAAAATCGACCGACTCGAAACCGTAGTCCTCCTGGTCCTGCCAGACCACGTCGGGGCCGAACCTGGCTTGCCCGGCCAAGTCCAGAGTGACATGAACACCGAGGCCCCCCGGCTCGGCAACCGGATAGATCAGTCGAGCGAACGGCGACTTGCCGGACAGGGTGTAGTAGTGGCCCTTGGCGTAGTAGCCCGCGTGCCGGCTGCCGAGGCGGGAAGCGATACCCGGCGCGGCAAGACCTGCGGCGTTGACGACGATCGCCGCATCGAGGGCGAAGTCCTCGCAACGCACCCGGACGCCCGTCGCCCGTCGTTGCAGGTCGGTTACCTCCGTGAGATACGCGACCACGCCCCCGCCCGCCTCGATGTCGCCGAGCAGACTCAACATGAATGCATGGCTATCGACGATTCCGGTCGAGGGCGAATACAGTCCTGCGGCGGCATCGACCGCCGGTTCCAGAGCCAGGATCTCTGCGCGCGTCATCCACGGCAGCTCTCCGACACCGTTGGTGCGCGCCTGGCGCCGATACGCCTTGAGCGTTGCGAACTGCGATGGTGAGGTTGCGACGATGATCTTTCCGATTCGCTCGTAGGGCACCTTGTAGGCTTCGCAGTGTGCGTACAGGAGCGCCTTGCCGGCTACGCAGGTCTGCGCCTTCAAGGAGTCCGTCGGATAGTAGATTCCCGCGTGGACGACCTCGGAGTTCCGGCTCGAGATTTCGGATCCGATGAGGTCGTGGCGTTCGAGGATCAGGACCTCCCGGCCGGCGCGGGCAAGTTCCCTACCCACGGCAAGGCCGATCACTCCGGCACCGATGACTACCGCATCGCAGCGCTCAGCCACATGCCCTCCGGGCAAAGTCGGCCATTCGTGGTTGCGTCAAGCGTGAGGGCCTTTTCCCGCGTTCAATAGACTAGCGGGGCGTCCCGGCGCGCTTGCGGATGACGAAACGGTACCGGTTCCCATCGGTCGTGGACTCGGCCAACTCGTGACCCATGAAACGGCAGTAGTTGGTGAAGTCCCTGACCGTCGAGGGGTCCGTGGCCACGACGGATACCGTCTCGCCCACGGCCATGCCGCGCACGGTGTTGCGAAGGATCATGAGCGGCTCGGGACATTCGAGCCCGACCGCGTCGATGGCGTGGTCCGTTGGACGCATCGGTCCCATCCGGCATCAATCGAATCGGCGGCGGCGAGATGGTAGCGAATGCGGGTGGAGGGCGCACGCGAAGCTGAATCCAACCTGAACGGTCGAATCCGTGCAACCGAAAACACATGCAACCGAAAACACCTTGACTGCGCTACTGCGGGCGCGGACACTCGATTTTCGAGGAACTAGGCGCAGGGCACGGACTCCAACCATCAGGATGTCGCACCGTTGGAGCGGCGGCATCCCTGTGATGGGATACAGGGACACACGAGTTGATCCAGATGACATCGTCCACCAAGGCGCAAGGAACCTAGGAACGCCAGATGCTCAGAATACCGATCGGTACGGTTTGGGCGACGATCCTGTGCGCCGCTACGACGGTCTCGGCACAACTGCCATCGACCAACCCGACCGAGGATCCACCATCCTTGGATGACGCTCTCCCCGAGTCCCTCGAAACCGAGCAAAGCCCGGTGGACCAAGCCGCAGGCAACGTCGCTGTCGGCGAGTACGTGGAGGCGATCAATATCGTCGAACTGGAGATCGACCGGATCGAGCGCCGTTCGAACCGCTACCACAACGATCTTGTCCAACCGCTGGTCGTGCTCGGCGACGCGCTGGCCGGGGTCGGCGACCGTACCGGCGCCCTCGGGGCGTATGACCGCGCCCTTCACATCACCCGCGTGAACCAGGGCCTGAACCATCCGGACCAGGTGGATATCGTCTATCGGGAAGCCGCGATCCTGGCATTGAACGGCAAGAAGGCCCAGGCCAATCGCAGGCACGAGTACGCCTACGACATCCTGTTGCGTAGTCACGGCGGCAACAGTCCTGGCCTGATCCCCGGGATCTTCTCGCTGGCTGATTGGTATCTCGTCAACTACAACATCTTCTCGGCCAGGGGCCTTTACGAACATGCCCTTTCACTGGCCGACGATACCTCGTCACCGGACGACCCGGCTCGACTCCGCGCACTGCGGGGCGTGGCCGCTACCTATCGCAGCGAGCGATTCCCCCCCTACCAGCCGGAAAGCAGGCCCAACGCGAGCCCGCAGGTCGGCTACCGCTATGGCTCCGTGCCGGCTTTCAACAATTTCGCGAAGGGTGAACGGGCGTTGATCGAAGTCGTCAACGCCGTCGGGGACAGCGAAACCACCACCAAGGAGGGTCTTGCCGACGCCGTGCTCGAGCTGGCGGACTGGTACTTGGTTTTCGGCAAGCAGGGTCGGGCAACGGCGCTGTACCAACATGTGTGGGGTCTGCTGCAATCCAACCCGGACAAGCTCGCGGCCACGTTCGACTCGCCAACGCCCTTGTACCTGCCGCTTCCCGGCAATCCGCCGGACGGTGGTCTCGCCGGTCGGCCACGGGACGGTGTCGTCGAGCTGTCGTGTCGGGTCAACGCGGACGGCAGTGTCAGTCAGGTAGCCACGCTCTACTCCGATCCTCAGGATCTCATGGATGCCAAGGTGCGACGCGCCGTACGCCGAGCCCGCTACCGACCGGTATTCGATGGCGAGCAGACCGTATCCACCGACGATGTTCGTGTCAGCCACACGTTCGTCTACATTCCGGAGGACGACACGCCGACCGATCGTCCCTCGGTTCCGCCTACGGACGCCGCCGTCCAATCCGCCCGGGAGCCCCAGGGAAGCGCGTCGACCGTTGATTCGTCCACCGGTCCCCACCACGCATTGGCAGTTGGATTCCGACCGTCGCACTCGCCGAGGAGGTTGTAATGGAATCGCCACTACGTACGCTTTCGCTCGCGACAATGAACGCCACGGAGCCCCGCCCGGCAATTCGCTTCGCTGTGCGCCGGGTGCGCTTGCGGCCCAGCCACGCCCACCGGCCCATGTTGGCCTTCGCCTTGACCGTGCTGCTCGCAGGCTGCTTCGTCAACCTACCGAGCTCCCAACAAGGTAGGCCGAGTTCGATGCCCGGTATGCCAAGCGCCGGGTCGCCGCAGTCGGTGCCGACATTGCCTTCGCCGTCCCTGCCCTCGCCACCGTCGCTACCTTCACTGCCGTCCCCGTCCGTGCCGACAACGTCCTTGCCGTCACCGTCGTTGCCTTCATCCGCTCCCGCGGGCGGCGCTTCACTGCCTTCCCTACCATCCGCGTCGCAACCATCCGGCGGCGGTGCCGCAGGCAACCCGGGTGCCATGCCACCGGCAGGTGGCGGCCCCCAGCAAGGCGGTGGCGAAGGCGGCATGCAGCCCCCCACCGGCGGCGGCGACGGCGAGGGCGGCGGCGGTCCCGAGGCCGGCTGGGAGGTCAGCAACGAGGAAGGGCCCCCGAGTTCCGGCAACGACGGTGGCGTCGGTGAATCGGACACGGCCAACGAGGAGGGCGATAGCCAGGTGGATGCGCTCGCGCGCGCCTTGGGGGAACTCGACGGCGAGATCCTCGAAGAGCGATCCGGTCCTGTGGGCAACGTGGCGACGTCGTCAGGCCAGAGCCCCGCCAACCCCAGCGCCGAGGGCGCGCCGGTCCCGTCGCCACCCATGGCAGAACCGCAGATCGCCCAGGCGCCGACGCCGATTCCCCCGGATCGGCCCGATGCCCGGGATGACGATGTCGTTGCCCGGCAATTGCGGGAAGCCGCGATGGCCGAGACGGATCCCGATTTGCGCGAGGACCTGTGGGAAGAGTATCGGCGCTACAAAGCCGGGCTGTAGTTATCCTGTAATGCGGACATCGCCTACGCTGAGCCGGGTCGGTGCGTCTCTCGCGGCGCTGTGCGCGGTCGCCACGATCACACTCGGGTGTGCCTCCCATACCGTGCGGATCGTCGACATGACACCGCCGGAACAGCTTGCCAACGTACCGGAGGACATGCTGCTCGATGTGGGCGTGACCGTATTCGACGCCAACGTACCCATCGCTTTCGACGACCAGGTAGCTCAGAACATCGCACCGGAAGTTCGTCGGGCGGAAGCCAACTTCATGCCGTATATCGCCAAGAACCTGCTCCAGTCGACGGGCAACTGGGGCGCGGTCCGGGTGGTTCCGACGGCCACACATGCCGTCGATGTGAGCGTCATGGGCGTTATCGTGCATTCGGACGGCGAGCGCATGATCCTGGATGTGGCGGTTCACGATGCACGGGGCGTTCAGTGGTTCGCGACACGCTACGAAGCGCTTGCGAGCAAATACGCCTACGGCGACAC
>CAZJRX010000213.1:0-6530 GCA_964548145.1 uncultured Pseudomonadales bacterium
CCATCCCTTCCCATCGCAGAAGGGCATCCGACATCCAACCGCATCATGGTGCGGTCGATTTCACCCTCACTTTCTCATTGGACAGCGGGGATCAAGCGCGAAAGGCGACGCGCTGGTCGAGCAGTGTACGAATCAGGTCGATGGTCGGCGTCGACACCCCCGCCAACGCGGCGAGTTCCTGCACGGCACCCACCAACGCGTCGGTTTCAAGCGGTCGGCCGAGTTCGAGATCCTGGAGCATCGAGGTCCGGTGGGCGCCCACGGCGATGGCACCGTCCATGCGCTTCTCGACGTCGAGGGCGAAGCGGACGCCTAGGGCTTCGCCCACCGCCTGGGCTTCGATCATCATCGCCCGGGCGATGCCGCGCGTGCCCGGCTCGCTCGCTAACACGTCCAACGTGGCGCACGTCAATGCAGAAAGTGGATTGAATGCCACGTTGCCCCAGAGCTTCATCCAGATCTCGTTGCGCAGTCTTGGGCGGATGGGCGCCTTGATGCCTGCGGCCATGAACAACGACGCCAAGGCAATGACGCGCTCGCTGCGTTCGCCGGACGGTTCGCCGAGAATCATCTTGTTGTCCGACAAGTGCTGGATGACCCCGGGTTCGACGATCTCCGCGGAGGGGTAGACCACGCAGCCGACCGCCCGCTCGGGTCCGATGTTGCGCCAGATCACACCGCCCGGATCGACGCTCTCGACATGGCGCTCGGCGAACGGCGAGTCGAGGCGGTGGAAATACCACCAGGGGATGCCATTGACGGCACTCACGACGGCGGTGTCCCTACCCAGCAACGTGCGGATTCCCGGTACTGCGGCGCTGATGGAGTGTGCCTTCAGCGTGACGATCACGGCGTCCTGCTTGCCAAGTGCCCGGGCGTCGTCCGTGGCCGGGAGGTCGGCGACAAGCTCTTCCCCGTCGAGGATCAGGGCCAGACCGTGATTCCGGATCGCCTCGAGGTGCGGACCTCGGGCCACCACGGAGACGTTTGCCCCCGCGCGTTCCAGGAGCACGGCCAGGTAGCCGCCGATCGCGCCCGCACCGTAGACGCAGATCTTCAACTGTCGAACCCCAGTGCCTTGGCAAGGCCGATGCGTTGGATCTTGCCGGTGGGCCCCTTCGGAATCTCGTCGACGAAGGCGAACCGTCGTGGCGTCTTGAAGTCTGCCAAGCGTTCGGCAACGAAGTCGCGGAGGTCGCGGTCGGTGACGTCGGCACCGTCGGCCAGCACGACGGCGGCGGCGACCTCCTCGCCGAGCCGAGCGTGGGGCATCGCGAACGTGCAGGCCTGCGCCACGGCATCGTGGGCCAGCAGCACCTCGTCGACTTCCAGCGGGGCGATCTTCTCGCCGCCCCGGTTGATGATCTCCTTCAAGCGCCCGGTGACCTTGACGTAGCCGTCGTCGTCCATGACTCCCTGGTCGCCCGTGCGGAACCATCCTGCGTCGAACGCCGTGGCATTCGCCTCGGGGTTGTTGAGGTAGCCGGCGGTGACGTTGGGGCCGCGTATGGCGATTTCGCCCTCCCCGCCAACGGGCAAGGCGTTGCCTTGATCGTCGAGGATGGTGACTTCGGGTCCGGCGGCCGGACCGACTGTGCCCGGCTTGCGTGACGCGGGGGGCAGCGGATTCGAGCACATCTGGTGCGCGGCTTCGGTCATGGCATAGGCCTCGATCACGGGCGCGTCGAAGACCTTCTCCAAGGATGCCATGACCGTGGTGGGCAAGGATGCGGATGAGGAGCGAATGAAGCGGAGCCGGTTTCCGCGCACGGCTTCCTCGTTGCGACGGGCACGCGCCAGGATCGCCTGGTGCATCGTCGGCACGGCGCTGTACCAAGTCGGCTTGACCTCGGCGAGCCACGAGAAGAATCGCAACGCGTCGAATCCCGGCGAGCAGACGACCTCGCCGCCCGCCGCGAGGCTCGCGAGCACCGGCGCCATCAGGCCATGGATGTGGAACAGCGGCATGATGTTCAGGCAGCGGTCGCCGGGCGCCAATTGCAGCGTGCTGGCGATGTTGCGCGCCGAAGCCGAGAGATTCGCCTGGCTGAGGGGCACCATTTTCGGCCGCGACGTGGTTCCCGAGGTGTGCAGGATCAGGCCGATCGAGTCGTCGCCTCTTGGTTCCGCCCTCGCCTCGCCGATACCGTCGAGATGGGCGGTTCCCGCCGCCTTCGATTCCACTAGCCGCAATACCCGGATGCCGCGTGACCTGGCGACTTCGGTGGCGACGGAGTCCATCCCGTCCGCCACGACCAAGGCGCGAGCATCCAGGTCTTCGAGGTAGAAGGCGAACTCGTCCGGCTTGTAGGCCGGGTTGAGCGGCGCGGTGGCGCACCACGGCGAAAGGCCCACGAAGGCCGCGGCCATGGCGGGGCCGTTCGGCAACACCAAGGCGAGGCGATCATCGGGACCGATGTCCGCCGCCCGGACCTGCCTTCCCAAGGTATTGGTCTGGGCGCGCAGGTCGCCGTGCGTGATACCGGGTCGCGACGGGGCGGAAATAGCGGGCTCGCCTGCTGCGCTGCGGAAGAGCTCGATGATCGCGTTCATCCGGTCAAGTCTACAGGGCGACCACAAAGGTCGCCCCTACGGCGTAGGACGGGCTTGTCCCGGCCCGCCAACCCATGCGCATGCGGTCGGGCGGCGTCCAAGCGTGCGTCGCAACCGCGCTATAGTTGCAGTTTCGTCGGGGACAGGGACCACCATGGGGAATCGGCTCGATCAGAAGGTCGCCATCATCACCGGCGGCACCAGCGGCATCGGGGCGGCGACCGCCGAACTGTTCGCCCGGGAGGGTGCCACGGTCGTCATCGCCGGGCGTTCCGAGGCCAAGGGCTCGGCGCTGGCCGACCAACTCGGCGACAACGTCCACTACCAACCGCAGGACGTCACGGTGGAAGACGATGTGCGACGGGTCATCGACGATACCGCGGAACGGTTCGGGCGACTGGACGTCCTGTTCAACAACGCCGGCGGTCCCACCGCGGGAAACGTTGGCGATATCACCGGCGAGAACATCGACTACGGCGTCAAACTGCTGTTCACCAGCGTGGTCCTGGGCATGCGCTTCGCCATCCCCCATATGCTGGCGTCCGGCGGCGGCTCGATCATCAACAACTCCAGCATTGCCGCCATCCGCCACCTGCAGGGCAACATCCTCTACTCCGCCGTCAAGGCCGCGGTCACGCACTACTCGAAACTCGCCGGCATCGACCTAGGCCCGCAGGGGATCCGCGTCAATGTGATTTCACCCGGGGCCATAGCGACGCCCATCTTCTGGGGTGGTTCGGCGCGGGCCAACACCCTCCCCGACGAGGAGAACGAGCGCAAGATGGCCAAGCTGCAAGGCAATCTCGGCAGGGCCAATCCGCTCAAGAAATCCGGCCTCGCCTGGGACATCGCGACGGCCGCGCTTTATCTCGCCAGCGAAGAGGGCCGCTTCGTGAACAGCCACGACCTGGTGGTGGACGGTGGTCGGACCTCGATGTTCAATGAGTACCCGGACTGGGTGAAACGGTAACTGTCGTGCGACTACATGCCTCGAGTTTCATCGCCTGGGTGGTCGGGGTCGCCCTGACCGTTCCCGCGTTCGGCGCGGAACAACCCAACATCGTGCTGATCGTCGCGGACGATCTCGGCTATCCGGACATTTGCGCCTACGGTTGCACGTCCGGGCGCACGCCCCATATCGATTCGCTGGCAGAGAACGGCGTCAAGTTCACCGACGGCTACGTATCGGCGCCTATCTGCAGCCCGTCCCGGGCGGGGATGCTGACCGGCCGCTACCAGCAGCGTTTCGGGCACGAGTTCAACGCCGGCGGTCAAGCGCGGTCGCACCGGATGGGACTTGGCACGCCGGCATCGGAGACGCTCCTGCCCGCCTACTTGAAATCCGCCGGCTACGCGACGGGGATGAGCGGCAAATGGCACCTCGGCTCCATCGACGCCCTGCACCCCTTGAACCGCGGGTTCGACGAGTTCTTCGGGTTCCTGCATGGGGCCAACGCCTACTTCGACTACAGGTCCCGAGCCGATGCGGTGTTCGCGAACGCCCGGGGATTGCGCGGACGGGGTCCCGTCAATCCGATTCTCCGGGGCCACGAACCGGTGCACGAGAGCGAATACCTGACTGACGCCCTCACCCGGGAAGCCGTCGCGTTCATCGACCGCCACGCGGACGATCCGTTCTTCCTCTACGTGCCCTACAACGCCCCGCATACGCCGCTGGAGGTGACACAGCCCTACTACGACCGTTTCCCGGAGATCGAGGATCACGCGACCCGTGTGTACAAGGCGATGATCAGTGCCGTGGACGACGGGGTCGGCGCAATCCTCGCCACGCTTAAGGAACACGGCGTCTCGGACGATACGCTGGTGATCTTCACCGCCGACAACGGCTGCGCGATCTACACGCAGGCCTGCACCAACGCGCCCCTGCACCACGGCAAGCTCTTGCCCTTCGAAGGCGGCGTTAGGGTGCCGTTTCTCGCAGCCTGGCCGAATGGACTACCCGCCGGACGCACGGTCTCAACGCCGGTCAGCACGCTGGACATCGTGCCCACGGCCATCGCCTTGGCGGACGTGCCGATTACGCACATGGCCCGGCAACGCTTCGATGGCGTGAACTTCGTCGACCTCGTGAATGCGCCGGAGAATGCTGTGGGGAAGGCGGCGGCGGATGCGCTGAAATACGAACCCGTACGTTTCGCTGCGGCGGACCGGCCCATCTTCTGGCGCAACAAGGACAACGCCGGCGTGCGGCTCGGGCAGTGGAAACTGGTGCGGCTCGGCGAGTTCGAATTCCTGTTCGACCTGTCGACGGACATCGGCGAGAAGGCGAACCTGATCGACGCCAAGCCCGACGTCGCCGCGGAACTGAGACGCGCCTACGACGCCTGGGCCCGGGAGACGCGCGCGCCCCTGTGGCCGCCGAAGAACATCGCCAAAGTCCCCGTGGACCTGCCCGGCATCGGCGAGCGGGTGATCGACACGGCCATTTGAGCCACCAACCACGTAGGCACGGGCCTGTCTCGTCCGATGCAACATCGAAACCCAACGCGGGCGGGGACAGGCCCGCCCCTGACGCGTTAGGGTCGCCCCTACAACGCGTCAACCACAGCGGTGTATTGGGGGTGCGGGAAAGGCGCGGTGCTACAATTCCCGGGATGCAAAGCGTCGATCAACAGGTGCTCAGCCAGGCCCGGGATTGGCTCCGCGACGGGCAGCCCTGCTGGCTCGCCACCGTCGTCGCGACCTACGGATCGTCGCCGCGGCCCGTGGGTTCGCTGCTCACCTGCAACCGCGATGGTCGGATCGAAGGCTCGCTATCCGGTGGTTGCGTGGAAGACGATCTCCTCGCGAAGCTGACGGCGGGCGAGCTTGCCCAGGACCGACCGCAGTTCTTCCGCTACGGCGAAACCGAAGAGGAAGCCGAACAACTGGGTTTGCCCTGCGGCGGGCACCTGGACATCGTCGTTGAACCCCACGCGCCAACCGCCGTCAGCCGTGCCCACTTCGACCACCTCGTCGACCGCCTGGCGAGGCGAGCCTGCGTGGAGCGGACCGTATTGCTGACGTCGGGAACCTGCGAGTATCGCGACGTCGAGAACCATGCGGATCTGCACTACGACCACGACAACGGTGTGCTCGTACAGACCTACGGTCCCCAGGACCGGTTGTTCGTGATCGGGACGAACATGGTCTCGGCCTACGTCGCCGAAATCGCCATTGCGTTGGGCTACGACGTCGTGGTGTGCGATCCCCGCCCCGACCGGCTCGCCGATTTCAAGGTCGCCGGGGTGAAGAAGGTCGGCGACATGCCCGACGATGCGGTGCGCCGCTACGCCAGCGACAGCCACTCGGCGATCGTGGCGTTAACGCACGATCCGAGAATCGACGACATGGGTCTGATGGAAGCCCTAAGGACCGACGCCTTCTACGTCGGAGCCATGGGATCGAGCCGCACCTCCGCCAACCGGCGTGGGCGGCTTAAGCAACTGGATCTCTCGGCGTCGGAAATCGGCCGCCTGCACGCACCCATCGGCCTGCCCATCGGCAGCAAGACGCCGCCGGAGATCGCCATCGCCGTGCTCGCCGAAATCACGGCGGTGCGTAAGCAATCCGCCACCGGGGCGCGGCTCGCGGTGGAGCGCATCGCCGCCGGCGCGTGAACATCGCGGCGATCGTGTTGGCCGCCGGCAGTGCCCGGCGGTTCGGCAGCGACAAGCGACGCCACCCCATCGATGGCGAGCCCATGTTGACCCGGACCCTGAGGACATATCGGCGTGCGCTTGACACGGTAGCCGCCGTCATTCGTTCCGGCGAGGCGGAAATCGACGACCTAGTACGCGCCGCCGGGTGCCAAGTCGTCGAAGCTCCCGATGCCGCCCTCGGCCAATCCCGATCCCTCGCCGCTGGCGTTGCCGCGCTCACGGCGGGGCTCGACTCGCCATCGCCAACCGACCCGCCGACTTCGGCAGGATTGGACGGTGTGATCATAGGCCTCGCGGACATGCAGTTCATCGAAT